>NZ_JBEOPT010000005.1:0-411374 GCF_040310325.1 Pseudomonas sp. HY7a-MNA-CIBAN-0227
GCTAAAACCGCTGCTGCAAAACCGGCCGCCAAGCCAGTTGCTAAAACCGCTGCTGCGAAACCAGCCGCCAAGCCAGCCGCCAAGCCAGCTGCTAAACCTGCTGCTGCAAAGCCAGCCGTCAAGCCAGCCGCCGCTAAACCTGCTGTAACAAAACCAGCCGCTATCGCTGCCAAGCCAGCTACCCCGGCCGCACCGGCTGCCAGCACTGCGGCATCTGTCGCGTCGGCCAGCAGCACCCCTGCACCGGCAAGCACCACCCCAACCAGCGCTTCCTAAGTGCCGGTGATCGCGACGCGCAGCTGATGCAGCGCGTCGCGGTCAAGGTTGGCGGCTTCGGTCGCCAGTCCTTCAAGCCAGGCACCTTGATCGGTCGCCTCGCCCAATGGCCATATCTGCGCCAGGGCTTCCAGGCGCGACAGCAATTGCCGTTCGGCATCCAGCTCCAGGGCCTTGACCCGTTCCCGTAACACTCCCAGCTCGGCATCCTGCTGCGCCATGGCGCGCCATTGCTTGCGCACGTGTCGTAGGGGTTCGACCACCTCGGCCTGCCAGGGATCTGCGATCTGTCGCAGCGCCTGCAAGCGGCGCTGTTCGAACGTCACGCCACGCTGATCCAGCCACAACCCACACAGCAACAGGCACACATCGGCCCCTTGACCCTGCAGGCGTAGGCAAGCGTCCTCGACACCCGGGCGGGCGTAGGTCAAGAGGGCAAAGCTCCACAGGTCAGCGCACATATTCCCCCCAAGCCAGCGGTCAACGAAGCTGGTAGACTCCGCCGCCATTATGATCCGACTTCAAAGCCTAACATTACAGCGTGGCCCGCAACGTCTTCTTGAAGACGCCGAGCTGATCCTGCACGCCGGTCACAAAGCCGGCCTGATCGGTGCCAACGGCGCCGGCAAATCCACGTTGTTTGCCTTGTTGCTGGGCGAGATGACTCCCGATTCCGGGGATTGTCTGCTGCCGGCCGACTGGCGAATCGCCCATATGCGCCAGGAGATCGACACCCTGGACCGCATCGCGATCGACTACGTGCTCGATGGCGACCTGCGCCTGCGCCAGGTGCAACACGACCTGGCCGAGGCCGAGAAGGCCCAGGACGGCGCCGCACAGGCCCGCCTACATGCCGAGCTGGACAGCGCCGATGGCTACACCGCCGACGCCCGCGCCCGCAAGATGCTGGCTGGCCTCGGGTTCACCAACGAACAAATGGATCGCCCGGTCGCGGACTTCTCCGGTGGCTGGCGCATGCGCCTTAACCTGGCCCAAGCGCTGATGTGCCCCTCGGACTTACTGCTGCTCGATGAACCGACCAACCACTTGGATCTTGATGCGATCCTGTGGCTGGAAGACTTTCTGAAAGCTTACACGGGCACCCTGTTGCTGATTTCCCACGACCGGGACTTCCTCGACGCCGTGGTCGACAACATTGCGCACATCGAACAGAAAAAAATCACCCTCTATCGCGGTGGTTACAGCGCGTTCGAGCGTGCCCGTGCCGAACGCCTGGCTCAACAGCAACAAGCCTACGAGAAGCAACAGGTGCAACGGGCGCACATGGAAAGCTACATCGCCCGGTTCAAGGCCCAGGCCACCAAGGCCCGTCAGGCCCAGAGCCGGATCAAGGCCCTGGAACGCATGGAAGAACTGTCGGCGGCCCACGTCGACTCACCGTTCGACTTCGTGTTCCGCGAATCGCTGAAAATCTCCAGCCCCTTGCTCGACCTGTCCGATGCTCGCCTGGGCTACGGCGAGAAGACCATCCTGGAGAAGGTCAAGCTGCAACTCGCGCCGGGCGCGCGGATCGGTTTGCTCGGCCCCAACGGTGCGGGCAAGTCGACGCTGATCAAAAACCTTTCCGGCGATCTGCAACCCCTGGCCGGTCGCCTGGTGCGTGGCGAGAACCTGGTGGTGGGCTACTTCGCCCAGCATCAGTTGGACTCTCTCGACTCCAAGGCCAGCCCGTTGTTGCACTTGCAGCGCCTGGCGCCCACCGAGCGGGAGCAGGTACTGCGCGACTTCCTCGGCGGGTTTGACTTCCGTGGCGCGCGCATCGACGAGCCAGTGCTGAATTTTTCCGGAGGCGAAAAAGCTCGTCTGGCCCTGGCGTTGATCGCCTGGGGCCGGCCGAACCTGTTGCTGCTCGATGAGCCGACTAACCACCTGGACCTGGAAATGCGCCTGGCGCTGACCATGGCCCTGCAGGAGTTCACCGGCGCCGTGCTGGTGGTGTCTCACGATCGGCACTTGCTCAAGAGCACTACCGATAACTTCCTGCTGGTGGCCGATGGCAAGGTTGAGGAGTTCGACGGTGACTTGGAAGACTACGCCCGCTGGCTGACGGACTATCGTCTGCGCCACGCGCCGGCCAGCAATACTCCGGTCAATCCCGACAAAACCGACAAGAAGGCCCAGCGCCAGGCCGCCGCCGCGTTGCGTCAGCAACTGGCCCCTCACAAACGCGAAGCCGACAAGCTGGAAGCCGAGTTGGGCAAGGTCCACGAGAAGCTGGCGAAGATCGAAACCAGCCTCGGCGACAGCGCTGTGTACGAACCTGCGCGCAAGGACGAGCTGCGCGACCTGCTGGCCGAACAGGCCAAGCTCAAGGTGCGTGAAGCGCAATTGGAAGAAACCTGGATGGAATCCCTCGAACTGCTGGAAAGCCTGCAAGCAGAGCTGGAGGCGCTGTCCTGATGGAAGCGTTGCAACTGCCGCTGCCGCCGCAATGGGTCGAGCCCATATGGTTTGGCGTGCAAATCCTGCTGATCCTGCTGGCTGGCTACCTCGCCCAGCGTTTTGTCGCCAAGTGCCTGACCCGTCTGGGCGAGCGTTATCCGTTCCCGCCGCAACTGCTGATGCCCCTGCGCGGCGGCTTGCGCTGGCTGATCATGGGCAGTGCGCTGATCTTTGTGCTGGAGCGCCTCGGCGTTTCTGCCACGGTGCTGTGGACCGCGCTGTCGGGCTTTGTCGCCGTGGCAGCGGTAGCGTTCTTCGCCATGTGGTCGGTGCTGTCCAACCTGCTCTGCGCCATTTTGATCTTCACCGTTGGGCCGTTTCGCCTCGGAGATGTGGTCGAGTTGGTGGACACCGTCGACAAGCCTGGCGTCAAAGGCCGGGTGGTGGCGATCAACCTGCTCTACACCACGCTGATTGAAGTGGAGGAGGCGGGGACCGGCAGCGTCATGGTGCAAGTGCCCAACAGCCTGTTCTTCCAGCGCTCGGTGCGCCGTTGGCGCGGCACCGATGTAACACCTTTGTAGGCGCGAGCGCTTCTACAGAAAAATCTGTAGCCATTGTTCGGGTGCCGGGGTTAGTTTAAGAAATATTCAGCAAACTCTCCCCGAGGTGTGTAATGGCGCTCGACACATGGCTGGCCTTTTTCCTGGCCAGTTGGATCATCAGTCTCTCTCCTGGCGCGGGCGCCATCGCCTCGATGTCCAGTGGCCTGCAATACGGTTTCCTGCGCGGCTACTGGAACGCCCTGGGCCTGCAACTGGGCCTGGCAATGCAGATTGCCGTGGTTGCCGGCGGCCTGGGCGCGATTCTCGCCACATCGTCCACTGCCTTCTACGCAATCAAATGGTTTGGCGTGGCCTACCTCGTGTACCTGGCCATCAAGCAATGGCGCGCACTGCCGGCCGACCTGACCGATGACGCAGCGGTTCGCCCCATCGGCAAGCCGTTGGCGATGATGTTTCGCGGCTTCCTGGTAAATGCCAGCAACCCCAAGGCCCTGGTGTTCATGCTGGCGGTGCTGCCGCAGTTCGTGAACCCGCAGGCTCCGCTGCTGATTCAGTACCTGATCTTGGGCGCGACGATGATCTGCGTGGATATGATTGTAATGGCGGGCTACACGGGGCTGGCGTCGAAAGTGTTGCGTTTGTTGCGCACGCCCAAACAACAGAAACGTATGAACCGTACGTTTGCCGGGTTGTTTGTGGGCGCGGCGGGTTTCCTTGCCAGCCTGCATCGCGCAACGGCCTGACTGAAGAAACCGAATCAAAATGTGGGAGCTGGCTTGTCTGCGATAGCATCACCACGGTGTAACTGATACACCGAGGCGTTTGTATCGCAGGCAAGCCAGCTCCCACATTTGATTTGTGTATCAGCGCAGAATTTTCGGCGCTTCATCTCGTGGCAAGTTGTTGCGCAATGCAGGTTGACCAGGTTGCTCCTGATAGCCGCTGCCCAGTTGCTCCTGCAACTGGCGCGCTACATCTTCCCCCAACGCCTTCGACACTTCCCGCACTACCCGTGGCCGGCTCAGGCTGACCTTTACATCGCGACTGTTCACCAGCTTGGTGTCCTGGCCTTCGCCTATGGCGGTAAACGCCGAGGTGATCTCAAAGGTGCGGGTGTTGATCAGGCTGAAATCGGCCACCAGGGTCAGGCCCAGGACCGCCGAGTAGCTGTTGGTGTTGTCCAGGGCGTTGATGTCCTGGGTGAAGTCGATGTCCGACAAGGTGCCGAACAGCACGTAGTCGGCACCCTTGAAGTTGCCCGCCTTGATGCGCTTGATCACGTCGTAGACATCGCCCTTGGCGTCAGCGGTATAGGGCGTGCCCTGCACCAACTGAAACTGCCGCGACTTGAGGATCTCGCCCTTGATGTCGCCCGTGAATTTACGCAACTCGGTCTGTTCGATGTAGCTGTTGCGGCTTTCGAACTCGCTGTAGCTCGACGAACCACTGGCGTTGTAGGCGCTGGCCTGGAAGTTGTTGTTGGCCGAGACCGCGTGGATGTACTCCTCCACTCGTGCCTCGTAGGCCAGGTCAGTGACGGCGATCTTGGGTGCGGCCGAGGCGCCAAAGGCGCACAGCAGGCCGATTATGCCGATCCATGCACGCATTGCTTAGCGCTCCGTGGTCTTGCGGATTTCTTTTTCGTCCATCCATTCGGCCAGGCCGCTTTCGACGTCGATCAGTTGCAGGCTGAACTTGTAGAACACGTCCTTGTAGTCAGCGCTGCGCTTGACGATGGAGCTGATGGAGCCTTCCAGCCGGTACTTGGCGGCGATCATGTTGCCGGTCTTGCTGACCGTGGCCTTCTTGTACAGACCGCTCTGGTTTTGCAGCTTGAGCTGGTCGACCTGGCTTTGCATGTCGGTGTTGTCGCTGGCAAAACGCGCGGTACCGGTCTTCATCAACTGGGTCTTGATTGAGGTGGTGATTTCGCGCGTGTCAATGTACTCGCTGGTCTTGTTCTTCACGTCGTACACCTGCACCACAGGGCGGCCGTGGAGGATGCCGGACTGGGCCAGGGAGCGGGTCATGCTTTCGGCGATCATCTGCAGGTCGGTGGAACCGAACTCGTTGGTCACCAGTTCCACGGCCTTGGTGTCGCCGTAACTGATGTTTTTCCCGCCGATGACCGGCGAGGTGTTGGCGCAGCCGCTGGCCAAAACGGCGACCACGGCGAGGAACGAAAAGCGTGCAAACATGGGGATGTCTCTCTGAAGCTTAATAGGGGGGTGGATCACGGCGTTTTTACTTCAAGGCGGAAGTCGGCAGCCTGGGGCAGGTTGGCGATAGCCGGCAGGAAGGTGGCCTGGTTGGCATAGAGCGTCAGCACTTTCCAGGTCTCTTCATCGCCCACCGGGAAACCATCGGCACCTAACCAGGCGAAGCGGTAATACATCATCTGGTTGCTGCTGGTGATGTTGCTCAGTTGCACCTTGGCGGTCATGAAGCCGTTTTCCCGGGCGACGCGGATTGCGCCCACGGCGATGCCCTTGAACTTGCCCATCACCACGATTTTGCTCGCAGCGCTGCCCGGTTCCGGTGGCGGTGTGGCGCAGCCGGCGAGCAGGACCAGCGCCAGGGCGCCGAAAATGAAATGACGCATAGCGTGCTCCTTAAGGTTGTTTGAGGCTGGCGACAGCCTGGGAAGGGTTGCTTGGTACCACATGGGCCGCCAGACCGCTGGCGAACACCTGGTTGCCGACCACGCGTAAGGTGATCACTTGATAACGCTGGTCGGCTTTAACCGTCACCAGGCTGCCGCCCAAGGCATTGGGCAGGCTGACCTGATGCTCGCCGTGCTTGAGGCGCAGGCGCGTCACCTGGGTTAGGTCTGGCAGGGTGCGCCAGGTGCGGGTGTCGGCGCCTTCGGTGATCGCCGAGGCGATACCCAGCACCAGGCCGGCCATGGGATTAACCTCGTTGAGGTTCTTTTGCGTTATGCCTCGGGTAATCGCCCGCACGGTGGTGCGCAGGATGATCCCCGGCATGTCATCGCGCAGGGCGCGACGAGACATGGCGGTGGTGCTGTTGAGGGCGGTGAGGTTCTGCTGCCGACCGCCGACGCCGATCTGGTTGAATGTCGCGGTGGAGGTGTCGGGCTTGATCACCGGGAACGACAGCGGAGTGATCACCAGATTGCCGTTGATGGGGATCGGTAGCGGCAAGCGAATCGAATCCCGGGCCGGTGCCAAACCGCTTTGCACGACGATCAGCACGTCGCTTTCATCGGCGCTGGAAGCTGATTTATCCAGATCCAGCAGCGCCTGTTCCAGCAACGGCGTATTGGGGCGCAGTTCAGCAGCCTTGCGATAGCCCGGCGCGGCCAGGTCTTTCTCGCCCAGGGCCTCGTAGACGAAGCCAGCCAGGTAATGACTGAAGGCACTCTGGTAGCTGTTCTTCAAGCCGACCACTTCCGGTGCATTCAGGCTTTCCACCGGGTAGCCGCGCAGATCCTTGAATTGGGTGCTCACGCCCTGGCGTTCAGCCGCCTCTTCGCGCTTGAGGTATTCCTTATCCCGCAGATCCGCGATCACTGCTTCGCGTTCGTGGGTTTTCTTGATTTCGGTGCGGGCGCCGTCGAAGTCATTCACGGCCAGCAGGTTCAGCGCCATCTGCGTGGTCAGCATGACTTTCTCGTAGTCATAGCCTTCGTAGCGGCGGACTTTATCGTTGACCAGGAAGCTGCCGAACTGCGACAGGTAGCGCTCGGTGTCGAACTTCACCGACTCTTCCCATTTGTAGACCGCCAAATCCGCACTGCGCCAGGCTGTCTGGCTGCCGGTCAAGTCACCCTTGGCCCGAAGCAGCTCGCCTTTTTCAAAGTAGTAGAGAAGGTCCTTGTCTTCGCCGCTGTTGTTCTTCTCCAGCAACGTCAATGCGCCGTCAACATTACCGGTGGCCAACTGCTGATTGGTAGCCTGCAACTCCGAATCGTAACTGCGAAACATAGAACAGCCCGTCAGCAACATGACCGCGCTGAGCGCAAGCGAAGTAAAGAGGCGAGATACCATTGGAGTGCTGCTTCCCTGAGCGTAATCGGCCTAATGTGCTGGTTGGGCCGAATAACCAATCGCAGGAGAAGCCTCTATCCCACAAATCCCTCATAAAAGAGGAGCAAAATGCCATTTCGCGATAACGAAGGCGCCGCATTATAGGTCCCTCTACTGGCAAAACAATGGCTTTTCAGTGCCATCGCTTAACGAAAATGCCACTACCTACATCGACCCAATGACGGGTCATTGCACCCGACAAATCACTAACGTCTTGAGTCAAACCTTCTAACACTCGACAATGTGTTACTTCTTATTTCCATTTGGGAATCATTCATGACTGCCCCTTCCCGTTTTCTCGCCTGGTTGCTCCTGCCTGCGTTGGTGTCGTGCAGCTTCAACCTGTTGGCTGCAACCGCAGAGGGTGCCACTCAGGCTCTGCATCTACTGGACTATATCGGCGCCGATTACCCGCCGACGGTGGAGGCGGGCAAGGTTATCGATGATTCTGAATACCGTGAACAGGTGGAATTCCTTGGCGTTTTGCAGGGGCTTGTCGCTGAACTACCGGACAAGCCCGAACGCGCTGAACTGGTGAAAGGCGTTGATCAACTGGTTGCTGCCGTGAACGGGCATCAGGAGGGTGAGTCGGTAGCCCATCAGGCTCGCCAATTGGGCGCGAAGCTGGCGGTGGCCTATGAAGTCAGCCAGGCCCCGGCCATCACTCCAGACCCGACGCGTGGCGCGCCGTTGTACGCCCAGCAGTGCTCGGTGTGCCACGGCGATGCAGGCGCCGGCGACGGTCCTGCGGGCGTTGGCATGACGCCGCCACCGGCCAACCTGCGTGATACCGCGAGGCTGGACCGCTTGAGTCTCTACGGGATCTACAACACCCTTGGTCTCGGGGTCGAAGGCACTGACATGCCGTCTTTCGCCGATCAACTGGACGACCGCCAGCGCTGGGACCTGGCCACCTACATCGCCGGCTTCACCGCCAACCCGGCTGCGGCGAAAAGCGAAAAATCCTTCAACCTTGCCGAGCTGGCTCGACAGACCCCCAACGAAGTATTGGCCGCCGAAGGCCCGGACGCGGCTGTCACCTTTCGTGCGCAACGGGCGCAGCCGCCTCAGGTCAAGCGAGGCCCGGCGCAGTTGCTTGATTACACCGCGACCACCCTGGACAAGAGCCTTGCTGCCTTTCGCAACGGTGAACACGAACAGGCCTATGACCTGTCGGTGGCTGCCTACCTGGAAGGGTTCGAGCTGGTTGAAAGCTCTCTGGACAACGTCGACGCCAACGTGCGCAAGGACACCGAAAAAGCCCTGATGGCCTATCGGCAGTCGTTGCAGGATGGGTTGCCGATCGAGCAAGTCCAGCAGCGCCTGGATATGGCCAAGGGCAAGCTCACGGAATCTGCCGGCCTGTTGGGCAGCGATGGCTTGAGCTGGTCGTTGAGCTATATCTCCGGCTTGTTGATTCTGCTGCGTGAAGGGTTGGAAGCGATTCTGGTGCTGGCGGCGATCCTCGCATTCCTGCGTAACACCGGCCAGCAATCGGCGGTGCGCAGCGTCAACGTTGGTTGGGGCCTGGCGCTGGTGGCTGGCTTGGCGACCTGGGCGTTGGCGGCGTATGTGATTGATGTCAGCGGCGCCCAACGCGAATTGCTGGAAGGCTGCACGGCGCTGTTTGCCAGCGTCATGGTGCTGTGGCTCGGGGTGTGGATGCATGACCGGCGTCACGCGGCGGCCTGGCAGGACTATATCAAGAGCAGCCTGGTGGGCGGCGGCGGGCGTTTTGGCTTTGCGGTGCTGGCGTTCTTCTCGGTCTACCGTGAGTTGTTTGAAGTGATTCTGTTCTACGAGACCCTGTGGCTGCAGGCAGGTCCCTCCGGGCACAACGCGGTACTGGCAGGCGGCGCCACGGCGCTGGTGCTGTTGATGGGCCTGGCATGGGTGATTTTGCGCGGTTCGGCAAAACTGCCGCTGGCGCTGTTTTTTGGCATCAACGCGGCGCTGCTGTGCGCACTGTCGGTGGTGTTCGCCGGGCATGGCGTCAAGGCGTTGCAGGAAGCCGGTGTCTTTGGCACGCGGCCGGTGGCGTTCTTTGACTTCGACTGGCTGGGCATCCACGCTGATGCCTATTCGCTGAGTGCCCAGGCGGTGGCAATTCTGGCGATTGTGGTGCTGTATGGCCGCAGTCGGCTGGCCGATAAGCGCCGGGCTACGGTCTGATCAAAAGGAAATACCCATGCGAGTCTGGATCGACGCCGACGCCTGCCCTCGGGCGGCCAAGGATCAGGTGGTGAAATTCGCTCTCAAGCGCCAGTTTGAAGTGGTGTTGGTGGCCGGACAGAGCCAGATCAAGCCGAGTTTTTCGTGCGTGAAGCTGATCGTCGTGCCCAGCGGCCCGGACGCCGCCGATGATTACCTGGTGGAACACGCGGTGCCTGGTGAACTGGTGATTTGCAGCGATGTGCCGTTGGCGGATCGCCTGGTGAAAAACGGCGTGACTGCTCTCGACCCTCGCGGCAAGGAGTTCAGCCCGCAGAACATGAGCGAGCGGCTGGCAGTGCGCAACCTGTTCACTGATCTGCGGGAGCAGGGCCAGATGGGCGGCGGTCCGCCGCCTCACGGTGAACGGGAGAAGCAAGCCTTCGCCAATGCCCTGGACCGGATCTTGATCCGGTTGATGCGCACCGATTAATCGTTCTCGTGGGTCAGTTCCAGCACGCGGTCCACCAGTTTGTTGATCCCTGAGGCCACTTCACTGATGTTCTGCCCCAGCATGTAAGCCGGGGTGCTCACCAGTTTGCGGGCCTTGTCTTCGACAATCTCATCCACGGTACATTCCTGGTGAGTCGCACCCATCTTGTCCATGGCCGCCGCTGTGTCGGCGTCGTTGCCGATGGTGCAGATCACGCCAGGGCCGTAGATCTTCGCCGCCAAGGCCGGCGAGATGCAGATCAGCCCCACCGGCTTGCCTGCTTCAGCAAAGGCTTCAGCCAGTTCCAGCACCTGCGGATTGACGCTGCACCCGGCGCCTTCAATAGCGAAGTTCGACAGGTTTTTCGCCGCGCCAAAACCGCCGGGCACGATCAGCGCGTCAAACTCTTCGGCGCGGGCTTCTCGAATATCCTTCACCTGGCCCCGGGCAATGCGCGCCGATTCCACCAGCACGTTGCGTGATTCGGGCATTTCTTCGCCGGTCAGATGGTTGATCACATGCAACTGCGCAATATTGGGTGCAAAGCACTGCACCTGAGCGCCGCGTTGGTCCAGGCGCAGCAGGGTGATTACGCTTTCATGGATTTCAGCGCCGTCGTACACGCCACAGCCGGAAAGGATCACTGCAATCTTTTTGCTCATGGGCATTTCTCCTGATTCATGGCGTTAAATGTCTACTAATTTGTCACTCGTTGCCAATGGGATCTCAAGCCGCTACACCTAATCTTGATGTAACAATAATTGACCGGACTTGCCCATGGACTTCGTTCCTTACGCGGTACCGTTTTTCATTGCGCTGATCGTGGTCGAGCTGCTGGCCGACCGTTGGCGCGGTGAGCGCAACTATCGGGTGGCGGACGCCATTAACAGTCTCAGCACCGGCGTGCTTTCCACCACCACGGGGTTGCTGACCAAAGGTGTGGGGCTGTTGACCTATGCGTTTGCCCTCAAGCACCTGGCAGTCATCGAACTCTCGGCCCAAAGCGTCTGGACGTGGGTATTTGCCTTTGTCTTCTATGACTTCTGTTACTACTGGCTGCATCGCTGTGGCCACGAGCGCAACATCCTCTGGGCCGCGCATTCGGTGCATCACCAGAGCGAGGATTACAACCTCACCACGGCCTTGCGCCAGACCAGCACCGGCTTTCTGCTGAGCTGGATCTTCTACCTGCCGCTGACCGTGCTCGGCGTGCCGCTGGTGGTATTTATCAGCGTAGCGTCCCTCAACCTGCTGTATCAATTCTGGGTCCACACCCGCCATGTGCCCAAGCTTGGCTGGTTCGAGTGGTTTTTCGTCACGCCGTCCAATCATCGGGCTCACCATGCGCAGAACGCTCTCTACATGGATCGCAACTACGGCGGTGTGTTCATTATTTGGGACCGGCTGTTTGGCTCCTTCCAGGAGGAAGACGAAAACGAGCCGGTCATCTTTGGCGTGACCACGCCGCTGGCCAGTTGGAACCCGCTGTGGGCTAACCTGCAGTTTTATGCACAGCTGTGGAGCGATGCCCGGCGCACCGAAAGTAGGTGGGACAAGCTACGCATCTGGTTCATGCGCACCGGTTGGCGCCCGGCGGACGTGAAGGCCAAGTACCCGCTGGCCAAGCCGGACCTGAGCCAGTTCCGCAAATTCGAGGTGCCGTTGGATGCGCGCCAGCAGATTTATGTCGCCCTGCAATTCGCCGCTTATGTAGGATTTGGCAGCTATCTGATGAATTTTGGCGAAGCAATGCCGACTGCGGCCCTGGTATTGGGCTGGAGCGCGATGGCATTGGGGTTGTTTACGCTGGGCGTGGCTTTGGAGAATCGCCCATGGGCATTGAAGGCTGAGCTTGTGCGACTGGCGCTGAACGTGCCGTTGGTGTGGCTGGCGCCGCTGGTCGGGCTATGGCCGGCCAGTTCGCTGAGCTGGCTGGGGCTGCTCAGCTACAGCTTGCTTAGCGTCATCGGCCTCTACTGTTGCAGAGACCGGCTTACTCGACTGGCGTCTTAGGCGTGTTGGATGTTTGCGGTTCGCTCAACTGTTCTTCTGCCAGGCGAACCTTTTCGGCAGCGCAGGCTTCCCGGATCAGGCGGGCGTTCTTGATGCGGCGACGGATCCACAGGCCCAGGCCCAGTACCAGCAAGGCGCCCAGCACCCACAGTTCGTATTTCTTGACGCTGCCCAGCATGCCTTCAAGTACCGCGCCGAAGTGGTAGGCCGCAGCGCCCAGCGCAGTCGCCCAGATCGCCGCACCGATGCCGTTAAGCAGCAGGTAACGTCCCGGCGGATAGCCCGACAGACCGATGGCCACCGGCATGACGGTGCGCAGGCCGTAGACAAAACGGAAACTCAGCACCCAAATGTCCGGATGCCTGCGGATATGCTCCAGCGCCTTGTCACCCAGCAGTTGCCAGCGCGGCTTGCGTGCCAGCAGTTTGCGGCCATGCTTGCGCCCCAGGAAATACCACAGCTGGTCGCCGGCGTAGCTGCCGCAAAAGGCAATGACCACCACCAGGTTGATATCCATGTATCCGCGGAACGCCAGGAAGCCTGCGAGCACCAAGATGGTTTCGCCTTCGAAGAACGTGCCTAGGAAGAGGGCAAAATAGCCGAAGTCATGCAGAAGTTGTTGGAGCATTGTCTGGGTGCTAGCGAAATGAACGCGCAGCCTACGCCTTCGTGAACATTCATGAAAGTATCGAGATGTGTCACGAAGTGAACAATTCCTACAAAAACTGCGAATGCGACTACAGGTCGCATGGCTAAGCACAACTGTCATTCCTTCGTCATAATGGCCGCTTATAACTGTCACGCTCGCCCGTCAACACGGGCTCAGGAGTCTGCCGTGAGCTTCACTCCCGCCAACCGCTTGTTCCCTGCCACGCGTCTGCGCCGCAACCGCTGTGATGATTTTTCTCGCCGTCTGGTTCGTGAAAACGTCCTGACGGTGGATGATTTGATCCTGCCGGTATTTGTGCTGGACGGTGAAAACCGTCGGGAAGCGGTGGCGTCGATGCCTGGTGTCGAGCGCTTGACCATTGATCTGTTGCTTGAAGAAGCTGTGCACTGGGTCGAGTTGGGAATTGTGGCGCTGGCGCTATTCCCGGTGACGCCATCCGAACTCAAGTCACTGGACGCCGGCGAAGCCTGGAACCCCGAAGGCATCGCCCAGCGCGCCACTCGTGCCCTGCGCGAGCGTTTCCCGGAGCTTGGGGTGATTACCGACGTGGCCCTGGACCCGTTCACCGCACATGGGCAGGATGGCATCCTGGACGAAGACGGTTATGTGCAGAACGACATCACCGTCGATGCACTGGTCAAGCAAGCTCTATCCCATGCGGCGGCGGGCGCTCAGGTGGTTGCTCCATCGGACATGATGGACGGTCGAATCCAGGCGATCCGCGAAGCCCTGGAGCTGGCCGATCACGTCAACGTGCGGATCATGGCCTACTCGGCCAAGTACGCCAGCGCCTATTACGGCCCGTTCCGCGATGCGGTCGGCTCGGCGCTTAACCTGGGCAAGGCCAACAAGGCCTCGTACCAGATGGACCCGGCCAACAGCCACGAAGCCCTGCACGAAGTGGCGGCAGACTTGGCCGAAGGCGCCGATATGGTTATGGTCAAGCCCGGCATGGCGTACCTGGATATCCTTTACCGCGTCAAAGATGAATTCAAGGTGCCGACCTTTGTCTATCAGGTTAGCGGTGAGTACGCCATGCACATGGCCGCGATCCAGAATGGTTGGTTGAGTGAAGGGGTGATTCTTGAATCCTTGACTGCCTTTAAACGTGCGGGAGCTGATGGCATCCTGACTTACTTTGCCGTCCGTGCCGCCCAATTGCTTAGAGAGCAAAAATAGCCCTCACAGGAACACTCGATGAATACCGAAGGACTCACAGAAGTTGCCGTAAAAGACGCTCACCCGGTGGTCGAACCAGTTGCCGAAACCCCGTCGGTACTGGAGCCCGCGCCGCCTGCCGTGATCGCGGAACCGCCGGTGGTGGTGGCGCCTGCGATCGTGATTCCGAACCTGGATGACAGCAGCCTCTACATCCATCGCGAGCTGTCGCAACTGCAATTCAACATTCGCGTACTGGAACAGGCACTGGATGAGTCCTACCCGCTGCTGGAGCGACTGAAGTTCCTGCTGATTTTCTCCAGCAACCTGGACGAGTTCTTCGAGATTCGTGTCGCTGGCCTCAAGAAACAGATCACCTTCGCCCGCGAACAGGCCGGTGCCGATGGCCTGCAACCGCACCAGGCCTTGGCCCGCATCAGCGAGTTGGTGCATGGTCATGTTGATCGTCAATACGCCATCCTCAACGACATCCTGTTGCCGGAACTGGAAAAACATCAGGTCCGCTTCATTCGTCGCCGCAACTGGACCGTCAAGCTCAAGACTTGGGTGCGTCGCTATTTCCGTGACGAGATCTCACCGATCATCACCCCGATCGGCCTGGACCCGACGCACCCGTTCCCGCTGCTGGTGAACAAGAGCCTGAACTTCATTGTTGAGTTGGAAGGTATCGACGCCTTCGGTCGCGATTCGGGCCTGGCGATCATTCCGGCACCGCGTCTGTTGCCGCGAATCATCAAGGTGCCCGAAGAGGTTGGGGGTGCTGGCGATAACTATGTGTTCCTTTCATCGATGATCCACGCCCACGCCGATGACCTGTTCCAGGGCATGAAGGTCAAGGGCTGCTACCAGTTCCGCCTGACCCGTAACGCGGACCTTGCGGTAGACACCGAAGACGTCGAAGACCTGGCCCGCGCCTTGCGCGGCGAATTGTTCTCCCGTCGCTACGGCGATGCAGTGCGCCTGGAAGTGGTGGACACCTGCCCCAAGCACCTGTCCGACTATTTGCTCAAGCAGTTCAACCTCGCCGAGACCGAGTTGTACCAGGTCAACGGCCCGGTGAACCTGACGCGCCTGTTCAGCATCACCAGCCTGGACAGCCATCCGGAGCTGCAATACATCCCCTTTACCCCGCAGATCCCGAAACTGCTGCAAAACAGCGAGAACATTTTCAGCATGGTCAGCAAGCAAGACATCTTGCTGCTGCACCCCTTTGAGTCGTTCACCCCGGTGGTCGACTTGCTGCGCCAGGCTGCCAAGGACCCGCATGTGTTGGCGGTGCGCCAGACCCTGTATCGCAGCGGCGCCAACTCGGAAATCGTCGATGCGCTGGTGGACGCCGCGCGTAACGGCAAGGAAGTCACTGTAGTGATCGAATTGCGCGCGCGCTTCGATGAAGAATCCAACCTGCAACTGGCCAGCCGTCTGCAAGCGGCCGGTGCGGTGGTGATCTACGGCGTGGTCGGCTTCAAGACCCACGCCAAGATGATGCTGATCCTGCGTCGTGAAGCCGGCGAAATCGTGCGTTACGCCCACTTGGGCACCGGTAACTACCACGCTGGTAACGCCAAACTCTACACCGACTACAGCCTGCTGACCTCCGACGATGCATTGTGCGAAGACGTCGGCAAACTGTTCAGCCAGTTGATCGGCATGGGCAAGACGTTGCGCATGAAGAAGCTGCTGCACGCGCCGTTCACCCTGAAAAAGGGCATGCTCGACATGATTGCCCGGGAAACCCAGTTCGCCCTCGACGGCAAGTCGGCACACATCATCGCCAAGTTCAACTCGCTGACTGATCCGAAAATCATCCGCGCGCTGTACAAGGCAAGCCAGTCTGGCGTGCGCATCGACTTGGTGGTGCGTGGCATGTGCTGCCTGCGGCCGGGCATCGCCGGGGTCTCCCATAACATCCATGTGCGCTCGATCATCGGCCGCTTCCTGGAGCACACGCGGGTGTTCTACTTTCTCAACGGCGGCGAGGAGCAGATGTTCCTCTCCAGTGCCGACTGGATGGAGCGCAACCTCGACAAACGTGTGGAGACTTGCTTCCCGGTGGAAGGCAAGAAGCTGATCATGCGGGTTAAGAAGGAACTGGAGAGTTATCTCACCGATAACACCCACAGCTGGAGCCTGCAGTCGGACGGTCGCTACGTGCGCAACACGCCAACCGGCAACCAGAACCCACGCAGCGCCCAGGCGACGTTGCTGGAGCGGTTGGGCAGCCCGGTGTTGAACGTTCGTTGAGACTCTTTTAAGCCTGACAAAAAACGGCCCTTGCGAGGGCCGTTTTTGATTGGGGCGGGTAACTCTCAATGTGGCGAGGGAGCAAGCCCCTCGCCACAGATCAACGCACGTTCAGGCTAAACCCAACCCGCGTCAGCCACTCCGCTTCCTGGGCGAAATCCGCCTGGGTCAGTTGGTTTTCGTTCAGCCAGTTTTTCGGGAACACCACATCGAGGTTGTCACCGTGCGCGCGCAAGGTGACCTGAGGCATTTCCTGGGTGCCACGAATGTGGTGGAACAAAATTGCAAACCGCAGCAGGGCGCACAGGCGAATCAGCTTGATGCCCTCGGCACCGAACTCGGCGAACTTGTCCTTGGGGATATTGCGGCGATGGCCGCGTACCAGGAGCGCAAGCATTTGCTGGTCTTCCCGGGAGAAACCGGCCAGGTCCGAGTGTTCGATCAGGTAGGCGCCGTGCTTGTGGTAATGATAGTGGGCGATGTCCAGGCCCACTTCATGGACCTTGGCCGCCCAGCCCAGCAATTCACGCCAGACGCCGTCTGCCAGGTCCCAATCCTCGGCCACCTGGTCGAAGGCATGCAGCGCCTTGCGCTCGACTCGCTCCGCTTGTTTGAGGTCGACGTGGTAGCGCTCCATCAGGGAGCCCAGGGTGCGTTCACGGACGTCTTCGTGGTGATGGCGGCCCAGCAGGTCGTAGAGCACGCCTTCGCGCAGGGCGCCATCACAGTGATCCATGCGTTGCAGTTCAAGGGCGTCGAAAATCGCTTCGAGGATCGCCAGGCCGGCGGGGAAGATCGCCCTGCGGTCAGGCTTGATGCCGTCGAAGTCGATTTTTTCGGCGTCGCCCAATTTGAAAATCTTGCGCTTGAGCCAGGCCAGGCCTTCGGCATTGACCTCGCCGGTGCCGTGGCCGCCGGCCTTCAGGGCCAGGCCAATGGCGCGGACGGTGCCGGATGAGCCGATGGCTTCACCCCAGGTCAGGCGATGCAGGGCATGTTCGATGCTCATGATCTCCAGCCGCGCCGCCGTATACGCCTGGGCATAGCGGGCCGGGGTGATCTTGCCATCCTTGAAATAACGCTGGGTGTAGCTGACGCAACCCATCTGCAGGCTTTCGCGCAGCAAGGGTTCAAAGCGTTGGCCGATGATGAACTCGGTACTGCCGCCGCCGATGTCTGCCACCAGGCGCTTGCCAGGGGTGTCGGCCAGGGTGTGGGACACGCCGAGGTAAATCAGGCGTGCTTCTTCACGACCAGAAATGACTTCTACCGGATGCCCCAGGATTTCTTCGGCGCGACGGATGAATTCGCCACGGTTACGGGCTTCCCTGAGGGCGTTGGTGCCGACAATTCGCACGGCGCCCGGAGGCATGCCGTTGATCAGTTGGGCAAAGCGCTTGAGGCAATCGAGCCCGCGCTGCATGGATTCTTCGTTGAGCTTGCGCTCTTCGTCGATCCCGGCAGCCAGTTGCACCTTTTCACCGAGCCGCTCAAGGATACGGATCTCGCCGTTCTGGGCCTTGGCCACGACCATGTGAAAGCTGTTGGAGCCCAGGTCGATGGCGGCGATCAGGGACAGATTCTTGGCTTGGGATTGCGGCATGGGTAGGGGATCTCGGTCGATAACCTCGCCATCGTGCCACGATCAAACGCTGACGCCAACGCGTAGTGCCTGGGGAATTTTGAGCTGGTCAGCCCGGCTCTTCCACCGAACCGATGAAGTTGGCCAGTTCAGCTGTCTGCGGGTTGGCAAACAGCACCTTCGGGTCGCCGACTTCGTGCACCTTGCCCTGGTGCATGAACACCAGTTTGTCACCCACCTCCCGGGCAAAACGCATCTCGTGGGTGACCATGATCAGGGTCATGCCGTCCTTGGCCAGTTGGCGGACCACGCTGAGCACTTCGTTGACCAGCTCCGGGTCCAGCGCCGAGGTGATTTCGTCGCACAGCAACACCTTGGGCGACATTGCCAGCGCACGGGCGATGGCCACACGCTGTTGCTGGCCGCCGGACAGGCGATCGGGGAAAGCATCGAACTTCTCCCCCAACCCAACCCGTTCCAGCATCTGCCTCGCCAGCTGTGCGGCCTTGGCCTTGGGCACTTTCTGCACCACCTGCGGCGCGAGCATGACGTTTTCACCCACCGTCAGATGGGGGAACAGGTTGAACTGCTGGAATACCATGCCGACTTTCTGCCGCAGGCTGCGCAGGTCGGCACGGGCGGCGTCGAGGTATTCGCCATCGACCTCGATCACGCCATCGTTGATCGACTCCAGGCCGTTGAGGGTGCGCAGCAAAGTGGATTTTCCCGAGCCGCTGCGGCCGATGATCGCGACCACCTGGCCTTCTTCGATCGTCAGGTCGATACCCTTGAGCACATGGTGATCGCCGTAATACTTATGCAGGGCAGAAATTCTAAGCAGAGGCATGCAGTCTCCTTTCCAGGTAGCGCGCACTGAGGGACAAGGGGTAGCAGAGCAGGAAGTAACCCAGCGCCACCAGGCCATAGACCATGAAGGGTTCGAAGGTGGCATTGGCGAGCATGCCGCCGGTCTTGGTCAGTTCGGTGAAGCCGATGATCGAGGTCACGGCGGTGCCTTTGACCACCTGCACCGAGAAACCTACGGTGGGCGCCACGGCGATGCGCAGGGCTTGGGGCAAGATCACGTAGCGAAGTTGCTCATACGGGTTGAGGGCCAGGCTCGCCGACGCTTCCCATTGCCCGTGGACGATGGATTCGACGCAGCCACGCCAGATCTCCGCCAGGTAGGCGCTGGTAAACAGGGTCAAGGCAATCGCCGCCGCCAGCCAGGGTGAGATATCAATCCCCAGCAGGGCCACGCCGAAGAACACCAAAAACAGCTGCATCAACAGCGGCGTGCCCTGGAACAGTTCGATGTAAGTACGCGCGACGTTGCGTGGGAACGCCTTGGTGCTGATGCGCATCGTCATCACCAGCAAACCGATCAGGCCGCCACCAATAAACGCTACCAGCGACAGCAGCAGGGTCCATTGCAGGCCGGTGAGCAGGTTGCGCACGATGTCCCAGAAGGAAAAATCACTCATCGACTGTTTCTCATCACATAGCGGCGGCCGATCCAATTGAGTAACTGACGGATCATCAACGCCATGCACAGGTAGACCAGGGTGGTCAGGGCATAGGTTTCAAAAGCGCGGAAGTTGCGCGACTGGATAAAGTTGGCGGCAAAGCTCAACTCCTCAGTGGCGATTTGCGAACAGACTGCCGAGCCGAGCATTACGATAATGATCTGGCTGCTCAGGGCGGGCCAGACCTTGCCCAGCGCCGGCAGCAGCACCACATGGCGGAACGCCTCGAAGCGGGTCATCGCCAGCGCCGCCGCGGCTTCCAGCTGTCCACGAGGAATGGCCTGGATGCCGGCACGGATAATCTCCGTGGAGTAGGCCCCCAGGTTGATCACCATCGCCAGTACAGCCGCCTGCCATTCGGAAATCTGCAGGCCGAGGGAGGGCAAACCGAAGAAGATGAAAAACAACTGCACCAGGAACGGCGTATTGCGGATCAATTCGACATACACCCCGAAGATCCAGCAAAACGGCTGGATCTTCCACGCCCGCACCACTGCCCCGGCGATCCCCAGGGCGACGCCCAGCACCGCGCCGATGGCGGTCAGCTCAAGTGTGAACAGCGCGCCGCGCAGCAACAGATCGGTATTGGCCAGGACTGGCACAAAGTCAAATTGATAGGCCATATCTAACCCTCTTCGCAGCGATTAGAGATCAGCTGGCAGCGGCTCTTTGAGCCACAGTTTTGCGTTCTTTTCCAGGCTGCCGTCGGCCTTGGCCGCGACCAGGATCTGGTTGACCTTGTCCAGCAGCGCTGGCTCGTTCTTGTTCACGCCCACGTAGACCGGCGAGTCCTTGAGCTTCACTTTCAGTGCCGGCACGCGCTTGGGATTGCGCGCGCTGATGGCCACCATGACCACGTTGCCGCTGGCGATCAGGTCTACCTGGCCTGCGAGGTAGGCGGCGATGGTTGAATTGTTGTCTTCAAAGCGCTTGATGGTGGCTTCTTTGGGCGCGACGGCGGTCAGCTCGATGTCTTCGATGGCACCACGGGTCACGCTGATGGTTTTGCCCTTGAGGTCGTCGAGGGTGCTGATCGTGGCGTCAGGCGGACCGAAGACCGCCAGGTAGAACGGCGCATAAGCTTTGGAGAAATCGATGACTTTTTCCCGCTCCGGATTCTTGCCCAGGCTGGAAATCACTAGGTAGACCTTGCCGGTGGTCAGGAACGGAATGCGATTGGTGCTGTTGACTGGGGTCAGTTCCAGCTTGACCTTGAGCTGGTCGGCCAACAGTTTTGCGGTATCGATATCCAGGCCGCGAGGCTTCATGTCGGGTCCTACCGAACCAAACGGCGGGAAGTCCTGAGGCACGGCGACCTTGAGGGTGCCACGGGCAACGATATCGTCCAGGCTGTCAGCCTGTGCGGGCGCCTGGCTCAGCATCAGGCTGGCAAACAGGGCAGTGAGCAGGACGCTGCAACGCTTGGTCATGGCAACTCTCCGAAAAGGGCGAAGGGATTTTCTGATTTCTGCCAGTGCACAGCCCATGCCATCACTGCCTGGATCGGCTGAAAGATCGGTACTTGTTGAGCTACGGCGGTCTTACTGGTCTGAACAGTTACTGCGCTTTTTGCACCCTTTTCGAGCGTTGCCAAAACCCCACGAGCCCCTTTAGGGCGTGGCTTGCCGGCTGGTGCGAATAGCTTTACAACTAGCCGATCAGTTGACTGGAAACTTGAGTTTTTATGAATTCCATCGCGCAGGCCGTACCGGAGGTGGCGTTGCAAGCCATCCGCAAACTGATCGCTGAAGAGGGTTTCGGGCCGGGCGATGCGCTGCCCTCCCAGCGCGACCTGGCGCTGCAATTGGGCGTGAGTCGCGCCTCGTTGCGCGAAGCCTTGTCTTCCCTCAGCGCTTTGGGCGTGGTCAGTGTGCAGCCAGGTAAAGGTGTGTTCGTACAAGCGCCCGAGGAAACCCCGGGGCTGGCCTGGCCTTTTGCTGCGCAGGCCACGCCGCTGGACATCTTTCAACTGCGCTACGCCCTGGAAGGGTTCGCGGCGGGGCTGGCGGCGGTGACGTTGACCACCGATGAGCTGGATCTCCTGGAAGATAATGTCGAGGCGATGCGCAAGGAGTTCAAGATCGGCGACTTTGAGGCGTCGGCCCGGCTAGACTTCGAATTCCACCAGCACATCCTCCAGGCCAGCGGCAATCAGGCGATGCTCAGCATTCTCAGTGCCAGTGCCGAGGTGTTTCTGGAGAGCCAGAAGCTACCGTTCATCCGGCCGGAGCGTGCCATGGAAACCTGGCAGGAGCACCGCAAGATTCTCCGGGCGCTGGCCCGGCGCGCTAGCGGGGTGGCGCAGAAAACCATGCAGGAACACGTACGCAATGCGGCGTTGCGTACAGGAATTGCCTTCATTACTCCCGTCGCACCTTAAGTTGGGCTATACCCAAACTCATGCACCACCATAGCAAGACTCAATCAGAGGCGGCTTCCTGAACGAGGGAAGGGCAGCTATGATGGGCAACGTTTTTTTTGCTTACAACCCGGAGACATCCATGAGCAACGATCTTATCAAGCACGTCACCGACGCGACCTTTGAGGCAGAAGTACTTCAGGCCCAAGGCCCGGTGCTGGTTGACTACTGGGCTGAATGGTGTGGTCCTTGCAAAATGATCGCTCCGGTCCTGGACGACATTGCTACCACTTACGCAGGCAAACTGACCATTGCCAAGCTGAACATCGACGACAACCAGGAAACCCCGGCCAAGCATGGCGTGCGTGGTATCCCGACGCTGATGCTGTTCAAGAACGGCAACGTCGAAGCCACCAAGGTCGGCGCACTGTCCAAGTCCCAGTTGCAAGCATTCCTCGACGCCAACATCTAAGCGTCGTAAAAAAAGCCCCGCAAATTGCGGGGCTTTTTCGTAAGTCAGGGCTAGACGCTCTGAAACTCAGGTGGTACATTCGGTCCCGCACTGGTTTCTCCACTGCCCCCTGCAAGCCGTCGCCGACGCTCTTCTTTTCGATTAGTACGCGATTCTGTCGCCTTCTCTGCGGCGCGGCCTCATTAAGCCCAAAGCTTAATTCCCCCCCTCCATAAATGATTACGTCATTCCTATATGAATCTGACTGAACTCAAGCAAAAGCCGATTACCGAACTGCTCGAATTGGCCGAACAGATGGGCATAGAAAATATGGCCCGTTCGCGCAAGCAGGACGTGATTTTCTCCTTGTTGAAAAAGCACGCGAAAAGCGGCGAGGAAATCTCCGGTGATGGCGTGCTGGAGATCCTCCAGGACGGCTTCGGCTTCCTCCGCTCTGCAGACGCTTCCTATCTTGCCGGTCCAGACGATATCTACGTCTCGCCGAGCCAGATCCGTCGCTTCAACTTGCGCACCGGTGACACCATCGTTGGCAAGATCCGTCCTCCGAAGGAAGGCGAGCGTTATTTCGCCCTGCTCAAGGTCGATACGATCAACTACGATCGTCCCGAGAACGCGAAAAACAAGATTCTCTTCGAGAACTTGACGCCGCTGTTCCCGACCGTGCGCATGAAGATGGAAGCCGGCAACGGTTCCACCGAAGACTTGACCGGTCGTGTCATCGACCTGTGCGCCCCGATCGGTAAAGGCCAGCGTGGCCTGATCGTCGCGCCACCGAAGGCTGGCAAGACCATCATGCTGCAGAACATCGCAGCGAACATCGCTCGTAACAATCCTGAAGTTCACCTGATCGTATTGTTGATCGATGAGCGTCCGGAAGAAGTGACCGAAATGCAGCGCACCGTGCGCGGCGAAGTGGTTGCCTCGACGTTCGATGAGCCGCCAACCCGCCACGTGCAGGTTGCCGAAATGGTGATCGAGAAGGCCAAGCGCCTGGTCGAGCACAAGAAGGACGTGGTGATTCTGCTCGACTCCATCACCCGTCTGGCCCGTGCCTATAACACCGTGATCCCGAGCTCCGGCAAGGTCCTCACCGGTGGTGTCGATGCCCACGCCCTGGAGAAACCTAAACGTTTCTTCGGCGCCGCACGGAACATCGAAGAAGGCGGCTCGCTGACCATCATCGCCACCGCGCTGGTTGAAACCGGCTCGAAGATGGATGAAGTGATCTACGAAGAATTCAAAGGTACCGGCAACATGGAATTGCCTTTGGATCGTAAGATCGCTGAAAAACGCGTCTTCCCGGCCATCAACATCAACCGCTCCGGCACCCGCCGCGAAGAGTTGCTGACTGCCGACGACGAACTGCAACGCATGTGGATCCTGCGCAAGCTGCTGCACCCGATGGACGAAGTAGCCGCCATCGAGTTCCTGATCGACAAGTTGAAACAAACCAAGACCAACGACGAGTTTTTCTTGTCGATGAAGCGCAAGTAACGCGACTTTTCAGGTCGAAAAAAGATGGCGCCCTACGGGGCGCTATTTTTTTTGTGTCGAGAGAGGGAGGTTTAGGCACTATGCGTGTCTGTTAAGAAACAAAAAAGGTGAGCACGTCTACGCTCACCCCATTCGCATCTGACTGACAATAAGACTTTATGACCACATTTGCTTACCGACGGGATATCGACGGCCTGCGCGCAATAGCTGTAATCGCTGTAGTGTTATTCCATTTTGGCGTTCCAGGGTTCACAGGCGGCTTTATTGGCGTCGACGTGTTCTTTGTGATTTCTGGCTACTTGATCACTTCCATCATCTGGCGCGAGCGCCAATCCAATCGTTTCAGTTTCGTGGATTTCTGGGCCCGTCGTGCCCGGCGCATCCTGCCTGCGCTGTTCGTGATGATGATCGCGGCGCTGCTGATGGGCTGGTTTCTGCTGGCGCCCAAGGACTATGAAGAGCTGGGGCGTTCGGTGCGCTATCAGGTGCTGTTCACCTCCAACCTGCTGTTTATGCGTCAGGACGGCTACTTTGACGTGGCGTCCGACCTCAAGCCCTTGCTGCACACTTGGTCGCTGGCGGTGGAGGAGCAGTTCTACATCCTGTTTCCGCTGTTACTGGCGCTGCTGTCTCGTTACTTGAAACACTGGCGCACGGCGTTGTTCGCGGTGTTGCTGGTGTCGTTCGGGCTCAGTGTCTGGGCCGTGGCTTATCACCCGGAAAAAGCCTTCTTCCTGCTGCCGATGCGAGCCTGGGAGCTACTTGCCGGTGCCATGCTGGCGGTACAGCCCAAGCGTAACTGGCGCGCATCACCGGCCCTGGCTCAAGGCGTCAGCCTGGTGTCCATGGTGCTGATCCTGGTGGCGGTGTTCTGTTTTGACCCCCGCACGCCATTTCCAGGTGTGGCGGCGTTGCTGCCGGTGCTGGGCGTGGTCGGGCTGATATGGGCCAACGGACATCAGCAAACGCTGATGGGACGGCTGCTGGGCACGCGAGTGCTGGTGGGGCTGGGGCTGATTTCCTATTCCTGGTACCTGTGGCATTGGCCAGTGTTTGTTTTTGCCAGTTATGCCAGCGTCGATGGTCTGGGGCCGTTCGAGCTCGCTGGGCTGATTATGTTGACCCTGGGACTGGGTTACCTGTCCTGGCGGCTGGTGGAAAGCCCGTTCCGGGAAAAGCGTTTGTTGGCGGGACGCAAGGCGATATTGGCTGCGGCGGGCGTCGGCATTCTTTGTATCGGCCTGGCCGGGCAAGCGTTGCGCTGGACCGATGGCTTGCCCTGGCGGCTGTCCGAGGAGGCGTTGCGTTATGCCCAGGCCAAAGAGTGGAGCCCGGAACTGTTGGCGTGCCTGGCCGAGAAGGACACCCCTGATGACCGGCTTTTCTGCCATTTCGGGCCCAAGAGTCGCTCGGTTTCCGCCCTGGTCTGGGGCGACAGCCATGCCACGGCGTTGATCCCGGCCCTTGAGGATGGGGCGCAGAAACACGATATCAGCCTGGTTCAGGCCAGTTTTGCCGGCTGCGTGCCCCTTGCAGGCCTGGAAGGTATTCCCCGTTGTGCGCATTTCAACCAGCGCGTGCAGGAGGTCCTGGTCCAGCAAACCTTCAGCGATGTGGTGCTGGTGGCCCGTTGGAGCCTATACGTTTATGGGCAGGCGTCTGGTGACAAAGAGCATGCGCTCAAGGACCCGGCCACCGGCCACTACGTGCAGGCTATTGCCGAACAGCGTTTCGCCGAGGGCATGCGTGAGCGCGTCGCCGGGTTGCGCGCCGCAGGGCATCGGGTCTGGCTGGTCAAGGAAGTGCCGCTGCAGGAGTTTAGCGTGCCGTACCGCCTGAGCCGTCTGGCGATGCTCCATCGGCCGGTGGAAGGCCAAGGATTACCGCTGGCTCAGCACTTGCAGCGCCAGGGGTTCATCAACCAGTTGTTCGATCAGATGGCCGCCGCCGACTCAGGCGTCGTAGCGTTGGACCCTGCGTCCCGGTTGTGTGCTATCGACAGCCTGTGCCGGGTCGAACTCAATGGCCAGGCGCTGTATACCGACGACAACCACATTTCCGAGGTGGGCGCGCGCTACATTGAGGGTTTTCTGGAGCCGTTGTTCAGTTCGCTGCAATCGCGAGGGCTGACGGCCAATTAAGCGTGCGCGGCACTCAATTGCACCGCGATAAGCTGCCAGCCGCCCTCAGAGCAGGTAGGATGTACGCCTATTTTACGGGTGGCATGGTTAATGAAATTCAAGGATCTTCGGGATTTCGTGCAGCAACTTGAGCAGCGCGGAGAGTTGAAACGTATCCAGGTGCCGATTTCCCCGGTCCTGGAAATGACTGAGATTTGCGACCGCACCTTGCGTAACAAGGGCCCGGCGTTGCTGTTCGAAAAACCGGTGGGCTTTGATATTCCGGTGCTCGGCAACCTGTTCGGCACCCCCGAGCGAGTGGCCTTTGGCATGGGTGCCGAAGCGGTCAGCGAGTTGCGCGAGATTGGCAAGCTGCTGGCCTTCCTCAAGGAGCCCGAGCCACCCAAGGGCCTGAAAGACGCCTGGTCGAAGCTGCCGATCTTCCGCAAGATCATTGCCATGGCCCCCAAGGTGGTCAAGGATGCGGTATGCCAGGAAGTCGTCATCGAAGGCGATGACGTCGACCTTGGCATGCTTCCGGTGCAAACCTGCTGGCCCGGCGACGTTGGCCCGCTGATCACCTGGGGCCTGACCGTTACCAAGGGCCCGAACAAGGACCGCCAGAACCTCGGCATTTACCGTCAGCAAGTGATCGGCCGCAACAAGGTCATCATGCGTTGGCTGAGTCACCGAGGTGGTGCGCTGGATTATCGCGAGTGGTGCGAGAAGCATCCCGGCAAACCGTTCCCGGTCGCCGTGGCCCTGGGCGCAGACCCGGCAACCATCCTCGGCGCGGTGACGCCGGTGCCCGACAGCCTGTCCGAATACGCCTTTGCCGGATTGCTGCGCGGTAATCGCACCGAGCTGGTGAAGTGCCGTGGCAACGACCTGCAAGTGCCGGCGACTGCCGAAATTATCCTCGAAGGCGTGATACATCCCGGGGAGATGGCTGCTGAAGGTCCGTATGGCGACCACACCGGCTACTACAACGAAGTCGACAGCTTCCCAGTGTTCACCGTCGAGCGCATCACCCACCGGATCAAGCCGATCTACCACAGCACCTACACGGGCCGCCCGCCCGATGAGCCGGCGATTCTCGGCGTGGCGCTGAACGAAGTATTCGTGCCTATCCTGCAGAAGCAGTTTCCGGAAATCACCGACTTCTACCTGCCGCCTGAAGGTTGCTCGTATCGCATGGCCATCGTGACCATGAAGAAGTCGTATCCGGGCCACGCCAAGCGGGTAATGCTCGGTGTCTGGTCGTTTTTACGACAGTTCATGTACACCAAGTTCGTTATTGTGACCGACGACGACATCAACGCCCGGGACTGGAATGACGTGATCTGGGCCATTACCACGCGCATGGACCCCAAGCGCGACACGGTGATGATCGACAACACGCCAATCGACTACCTCGACTTCGCCTCGCCGGTATCAGGCCTGGGATCAAAAATGGGCCTGGATGCCACCCATAAATGGCCGGGTGAAACCACCCGCGAGTGGGGCCGGGTGATCGTCAAGGACGAGGCGGTGACTGCTCGTATCGATGCGCTCTGGAAAGAATTAGGAATAGATTGATGCGTGTAACCCTGCAGCCTTCCGGTGCGGTACTTGAGCTTGTGCCCGGTGAGCGGATTCTCGATGGCGCGCGGCGCCTGGGCTACGATTGCCCCCAGGCCTGTCGCAACGGCGTGTGCCACGTGTGCGCGGCACTGCTGGTCGAGGGCCGCGTGCAGCAGGCCGGCGAGGTGCGTGACCATGGCGAATTCTATACCTGCATTGCCGAGCCGCTGGAGGATTGCATCGTTCTATGGGATGGCGTGTTGGCGCCGGGAGAGTTGCCCGTGCGCAAGCTGTCGTGCCAACTGAGCGAGTGCGTGGACATCGGCGGTGATGTCTGGCGCGTCCGCTTGCGGGCGCCGGCCGGCAAGCCAGTGCGTTATCACGCCGGGCAGTACTTGATGATTGAGCGGGAAAACGGCGAGAAGTCGGCGTTTTCACTGGCCTCGGCCCCCCACGGTGGACGTGAGCTTGAGCTGCATGTGCTGGTCCGCGAAGACAGTGCCCGTAGCCTGATCGAGCAGTTGCAACGCAACCAGATGGCGCGGGTCGAATTTCCGTTTGGTGATACTCACCTGGCGGAATTGCCCGACGGGCCGCTGGTGTTGATCGCCGCCGGTACCGGCATGGCGCAGATGCACAGCCTGATCGAACATTGCCGGGCCAGCGGTTTCAAACACCCGGTGCACCTGTATTGGGGCGTGCGTCGTCCCGACGACTTTTATCAGATCGAGCATTGGGAGCAGTGGAAGCAACTGTCCAACCTGTTCCTGCACAAAGTGGTCAGCGACCTTTGCGGTTGGGAAGGGCGCTGCGGAATGTTGCATGAAGCAGTGTGCGAAGACATCAGCGAACTCAAGGCCGTGCATGTCTACGCCAGCGGTTCCCCGGCGATGATCTATGCCACGCTGGATGCGTTGGTGACGGCCGGCATGGATGCGCACCAGATGCGTGCCGATGTGTTTGCCTATGCCCCAAGGTCCTAACCTCAAAGGCTGCCGAGTATCCTGTGGCGAACGGGCTTGTTGTGGAAAGCCCGCTCGCCACAGCAATCAAAACCGCAGCCCCGTCGTCACCATCGCCGCATTAAACCCCAGCAACACAAACTCCCCGGCCACAGGCCCATAGTTAACGCCCACTGACGGAATGATCACCGGCGCCACGCCAAAACGGTTCAGCGGGATCTTGTCGCGGTACTTGCCGCGATAGCCCTGGATCACCCCGCCGGTCAGCTTCAGGTACACCGGATAGTCGGTCATGTCATAGCGCTTGCCGGCATAGGCGTAGTAGGACCGCTGACTGAACGAGTTGCGAAACGTCGCCCCGCCATACACCAGGCCCGAAGCTTCATTGCGCTCCAGGCCAATCAGGTCCTGGTTGTTGTTGTGCTCGGGGTCTGGGGCAAAGTGCCGGGTGTAGACGCTGGTCTGGACGTACCAGAAGCCTTTGTCATCTTCGGTCGGTGGTGTTTCGACCGCCAGGGCAGTGGTGGCCTGTGCAATAAGCAGCAGGCCGCAAAGTCGGTATTTCATGGTGCGACCTCGATAGTCGGTTGAGTGACGGCTAAGTGGGTCGTGACGTACGCCTATTTTGAAGGCTCGGGGTGCACAAAGGCTGAACGGATGCTGAAAGTACCGGAATTGAGTCGCTGAATCCTGACGGGCGGGTGTACGGGCTTATACCTTTGCTTATTCCTAGACGGTATTTATTCTGTCCAATAGATATCATTAAGCTATATATATCGGGCCACCGACTATCTGCCAATAACCAGACACTGACCGCCACCGTCTGCCACACGGATCGATCGTATGAGCTCAGAGCATTGATGTTCTGACTTTTGATTCCAAGGGGAGCGGTATGGGGAGCAACAAGCAGCACCTGCTTTACACGGCGATTTTGTCGGCTAATTTGCTGGCCGCCGTGGGATTTCGTCCCGTCGCAGCCGCCGAAACGGTCACTGCCGATGTACCAAAACTCGACACCGTCATCGTGACCGGTACGCGCGCTCAAGAGCGCACCGCCAGCGCCTCGCTGTCACCGATTGACGTGATTTCCGGCGACAGCTTGCGCAGCACCGGTTCCGATGAGTTGGGCGCCGTGCTGGCGCGCTTGATCCCTTCCATCAACTTCCCGCGCCCCAGCCTGGTGGACGGTGCCGAACTGGTGCGCCCGGCGCAACTGCGCGGCCTGTCACCGGATCAGGTGCTGGTGCTGGTCAACGGCAAGCGTCGTCACACCAGCGCCTTCGTCAACCTCGGCGGTGCGGTAGGTCGAGGTTCGGCACCGGCGGATTTGAATGCGATCCCGCTGTCGGCGGTGGACCACATCGAAGTACTGCGCGACGGCGCCTCCGCCCGCTACGGCTCCGACGCGATCGCCGGGGTGATCAACGTCATCCTCAAGCACGCCGACCATGGCGGCTCAATCTCCACCAAGTTCGGCGAGTACAAAAAAGGCGACGGCATCCAGCGCAACATCAGCGGCAACACCGGCTTGGCGCTGGGGGACAACGGCTTTATCAACCTCTCGGCCGAAGGCGCCGATAACGATTACACCAACCGCGCCGGTAACGATTACCGCCCGGCCAGCGTGGGCTCCACCACCTATGGTCAGCGAGTGTTCCGCCAGGGCGAACCGTCGACCAATGAAGGCAAGCTGGCGTTCAACGGCGAATATTCCTTCAACGAAGCCGCCGAGTTCTACTCCTTCGGCGGCTACAGCAAGCGTCGCGGTGAGACGGCGGCCTTCTACCGGGCGAGCAACGCTTCCAACAACATTGCGGCACTCAACCCCAACGGCTACTTGCCGCTGATTCGCGGCAGCCTGGAAGACACCTCGTTGGTGGTTGGTCTGCGCGGCCTGCTGGCTTATGACTGGCATTACGACTTGTCGGCCAACTACGGCAAGAACCAGTACGAACTGGGCACCGAGACCATCAACACCTCCCTGGGCTTGGCGACACCACGCAAGTTCGACAACGGCACCCTGAGCAACGACCAGAAGCAAGTGAGCTTGGACCTGTCTCGTGAGTTCGACCTGGGCTGGTTGCCGTACCCGGTATCGGTGGCCTTTGGTGGCGAATATCTGCACCAGGGCTACGAAATCGAGGCCGGCGAGCCAGCGTCCTACTACCAGACCGGCAGTTCCGGCCTGGGCGGTTTCCGTGCGGCAGATGCCGGCACTGCATCGCGGCACAACTGGGCCCAGTACCTGGACCTGGAAACCAACTTCACCGAAAAACTCAGCGCCTCGGCCGCCGTGCGTCATGAGGACTACAGCGACTTTGGCTCCAACGTCAGCGGCTCGCTCTCGGCCCGTTACGACTTCACTCCGCAAGTGGCCTTGCGCGGCAGCGTCTCCAATGGTTTCCGAGCGCCGTCCCTGGCCCAGCAAAACTTTGCCTTCACTTCATCGCAACTGATCGGCAATACCGTGCAGGAAGCCGGTACCTTCCCGGCCAACAGTCAGGTGGCCCGCCTGCTTGGTGCCGAAGACCTCGAGGCCGAGAAGTCGCGCAACTACAGCCTCGGCCTGGTGCTGGAGCCCACCGACAACCTGACGGTGACCGCCGACGTCTACCGCATAGACATCCGTGACCGCATCAGCCTGTCGTCGAACCTGGTGCTGAACCCGGCTGCGATTGCTTACCTGCAAGCCAATGGCGTCGGCAACATCAACTACACCAGCGCCCGCTACTTCACCAACGCCACCGACACCAGCACCGACGGCGTCGATCTGGTGGCCAACTATCGCTACCCACTGGACAACGGCGTGCGCTGGAACAGCACCGTCGGCTACAACTACAACCACACCAAGGTCACGGACGTAAAAGCTAACCCGGCGGTGCTGGATAACCTGGGCGTCAACCTGGTGCGGGTGGACCGTCGCGAACGCATCGGTTTACTGGGTGATACCACTCCCCAACACAAGTTGAGCCTGGGCAACGACCTGAGCTTCGGCAACTGGGCGCTGCACAGCAACTTGGTGCGTTATGGCGAGTTCACCAGCTATCAGGCAGACAAGGTCAACGACCAAACCTTCAAGGCCGCTTGGGTGCTGGACCTGTCGGCGGACTACAAGTTGAAGAACTGGACCTTCACCGTCGGTGGCGACAACGTCACCGACAAATACCCGGAAAAGCTCAATGCCTACGCGAGTAGCGGTGGTAACTTGGCCTATAGCACTTTTTCGCCGTACGGTTACAGCGGCGCGTTCTATTACGGTAAAGTTGCATACAATTGGTAATTAAAAAGGGGGACCTAAGCGATTCGCCATGACCGCCATTGAATCTGATCTTTTGCAATTGGCTTACCCTCCGCGGCTCGATCTTGGGCCGCAACTCACTCACGAACAGTTGATGAGCTCGATGCAGGCCACCATGGGTCGGCACAAGGGTGGGCCGGTCTGGCTATTCGCATATGGCTCGCTGATCTGGCGGCCTGAATGCTCAGCTGTAGAGCGGGTGCGGGGACGGGTACATGGTTATCATCGCGGCTTGTACCTGTGGTCCCACGAGCATCGGGGCACGCCGGAGTTGCCGGGGCTGGTGTTTGGCCTGGACCGTGGCGGCTCCTGCAGCGGGTTTGCCTACCGCTTGCCGGAAGAGCAACTGGAAGCGTCGCTCTACGCCCTGTGGCGCCGCGAGATGCCGTTTCCATCCTACCGCCCGCACTGGCTCAGCTGCCGTCTTGCCGATGGCAGCCAGGTGCAGGCGTTGGGGTTTGTCCTGGAACGGCACCTGCCCAGCTACGCCGGCAACTTGCCGGACAGCGTGCTGAACCAGGTATTTGAAAGCGCTTGCGGGCGTTACGGCACTACGCGCGATTATGTCGAGCAGACCGTCAACGCCCTGCGTAGCCACGCCATGCCAGATAAAAACCTGGAGGCGCGGCTCAAGCGTTGTTTGAAGGATTGCTCCGTCGACTAGCGCGCGTTGCTGACGCTATTGGTGTGCCACAAGGTGGGGATCAGGAAGGCAATCGCCAACAGACACGCACCGATCAGCAACACAAAACCGCCATCCCAGCCGAAGTGGTCAACGGTGTAGCCCATGGCTGCACTGGCTGCCACGGAACCGCCCAGGTAACCGAACAGGCCGGTAAAGCCTGCCGCCGTACCAGCGGCTTTCTTCGGTACCAATTCCAGCGCCTGCAGGCCGATCAGCATCACCGGGCCGTAGATCAGGAAGCCGATGGAGAACAGCGCGATCATGTCGACCATCGGGTTGCCTGGTGGGTTGAGCCAGTAAACCAGGGTCGCGACCGTCACCAATGCCATAAACACAATGCCGGTCAGGCCACGGTTGCCCCGGAAGATCTTGTCTGACATCCAGCCGCACAACAGCGTGCCTGGAATCCCTGCCCACTCGTAGAGGAAATAGGCCCAGGACGTTTTATCGACGTCGAAGTGCTTGGCTTCTTTCAAATAAGTCGGCGCCCAGTCCAGTACGCCATAGCGCAGCAGATAGACGAAGACGTTGGCGAAGGCGATATACCAGAGCATTTTATTGCGCAGCACGTACTTGACGAAGATTTCCTTGGCGCTGAATTCCTCTTCGTGGCTGGCGTCGTAGCCTTCCGGGTAATCGTTTTTGTATTGCTCGATCGGCGGCAGGCCTACCGATTGCGGGGTGTCGCGCATGGTGATGAAGGCAAAGGCCGCCACCAGCAGAGCCACGGTGGCCGGGACGTAGAATGCCGCGTGCCAGTCGTTGAACAAGGCCATGCCCAGCAGGAACAGCGGGCCGATCAGGCCGCCGCCGACGTTATGCGCCACGTTCCACACAGACACCACGCCGCCGCGTTCCTTCTGCGACCACCAGTGCACCATGGTCCGCCCACTTGGCGGCCAACCCATGCCCTGGGCCCAGCCGTTAATGAACAGCAAAATGAACATCATGGTGACGCTGGACGTCGCCCAAGGTGCGAAACCGAAAATGAACATCACCCCGGCGGAAACCAGCAGGCCGAAGGGCAGGAAGTAACGTGGGTTGGAGCGGTCGGAAATCAGGCCCATGAGGAACTTGGACAAGCCGTAGGAAATTGCAATCGCCGACATTGCCAGGCCTAACTGGCCTCGGGTGTAACCCTCGTCGATCAGATACGGCATGGCCAGGGAGAAGTTTTTGCGCAGCAGGTAGTACCCGGCGTAACCGACGAAAATACCGGCGAAGATCTGCCAGCGCAGGCGTCGGTAGGTGCTGTCTATTTTTTCTTTAGGCAGGGGCGCCTGGTGTGCGGCAGGTCGAAAGAAAGCAAACATTCAAGAGCTCCAAGTTTCTTGTTTTGACTGCGGATGCGAATGTTACAGTTTCGTTACCGAAAATAGCATCGCCTCTTATCTGGGAGCACAGGAATTGGGAGCTATTGCATGTTCTTTTACGAACATGTCGCTAATGGATAAGTTAGGGGCGTAATAAGGTAGGAGCGAGCAAGAACTAGGCGTCCCCCTCGCTCCCACAGAAAGGCAGGGTTAGCGGACTTGAACCACGACTTTGCCCACCGCCTTGCGCTGGCCGAGGTCATTGATCGCCTGGGCGGCGTTGTCGAGCGGATACACCTGCGACACCAACGGCTTCAACTTGCCCTCGGCATACCAGCCAAACAACTGCGCAAAGTTCGCCGCATTATCCTGGGGCTGGCGCTGGGCAAACGAACCCCAGAACACCCCGACCACTGCCGCGCCCTTGAGCAGTGCCAGGTTCACCGGCAGCTCGGGGATGCGCCCGCTGGCAAAACCCACCACCAGCAGCCGGCCGTTCCAGGCGATGGCGCGGATGGCCTGGTCAAACAGATCGCCACCCACCGGGTCGTAGATCACATCAGCGCCGTTGCCGTCGGTCAGGCGTTTGATTTCATCCTTGAGGCTGGTTTCGCTGTAGTTGATTAACTCATCAGCGCCGGCTGCCTTGGCCACCGCGAGCTTTTGCGCGCTGCTGGCGGCAGCAATCACCCGGGCGCCCATGGCCTTGCCGATTTCCACAGCAGCTAGACCAACGCCGCCAGACGCGCCCAGTACCAACAGGGTTTCCCCTGCTTGCAGGTTGGCGCGCTGTTTCAAGGCATGCATCGACGTGCCGTAGGTCATGCTGAAGGCGGCGGCGGTGTTAAAGTCCATGCTTGGCGGGATTGGCAGCACGTTGTAGCCCGGTACCGCGACCTGTTCGGCAAAGCTGCCCCAGCCGGTCAAGGCCATGACCCGGTCGCCGACTTTCAGGTGGCTGACCTTTTCCCCGACTTCGCTGACCACGCCCGCCGCTTCACCACCCGGCGAAAACGGGAAGGGCGGCTTGAACTGGTATTTGCCTTCGATGATCAAGGTGTCCGGGAAATTCACCCCGGCGGCGTGCACATCCAGCAGGATTTCGTTCTTCTTGATTGCCGGGCTTTCGACGTCTTCCAGCACCAGGGTTTCGGCGGGGCCGAAGGCTTTGCACAGCACGGCTTTCATCGGACTCTTCCTTTTGGCGTATTGGCCGATAAGTGTAGGTGGGTAAGTCGAGGGGTCAACGAGCATACCTTGGCCTGATAAGTCGCCATAAGCTTGTGCTCAGCCTTGCTAGCGTTATGCTACTGAGCAATCGAATTGAGGAATGAACTGTGAAAGCGTGGACCCTGTTGATGCTGGCCCTGACGTTGCCAATGGCAGCCCATGCCGAAGAAGCCAAAGAAGCCAAGGAAGGCGAAGCGCCGAAGGTGAGCTATATCAGCCTGACGCCGCCCTTCGTCGGCAACTATGGCCTGGACGGCACTGCGAAACTCAAGGTGTACAAGGCTGACATCGCCCTGCGCGTGACCGGGCCGGAGGCTGCTGCTGCGGTCAAAGCCAACGATCCGTTGATTCGTAATCAGTTGGTGGCCCTGTTCACCCAGCAAACCGCCGAGGCCATGGGCAGCGTCGAGGGGAAGGAAAAACTGCGTCAGGAAGCCTTGAAGCAGACCCAGCAAGTGATGAACGACGAGACCGGTAAACCGATGGTTGAGGATTTGTTGTTCAACAACCTGATCATCCAGTAATCGCACCCTATTGCTGTGTGCGGCGGGCCCTTTGTGGCAAGCCCGCTCGCCACAGAGATCGGCAATACCTTAAGAGGCAAGGCTCTTCCTGAACCGCGCCAACGCCACCGCAAAAAACAGCAAGCCAATCCCCGCCAGCGCCAGCAAGTCCGGCCACACCACGCTCACACCCGCATCCCTGAACAGGATCGCCGCACTCAGGCTGACAAAGTGCGTCGACGGCGAGCCCTGCATCACCCATTGCAACCATTGCGGCATGCTGTCCAGCGGTGTGCTGCCGCCTGACAGCAACAGCATCGGAATGATCACCGGGATCGCCAGCAAGCCGAACTGTGGCGTCGAGCGGGCGAGGGTGGCGAGGAAGATTCCCAGGGCAGTACTGGCAAACAGATACAGTGCCGTGACCAGCAGAAACAACGTCAGCGATCCTGCCAGCGGTACCCCGAGCAAGCCCTTGACCACCACTTCCAGCGACAGCCAGGTACAGAGCACCACCACCAGCATGTTGCTCCAGATTTTCGCCAGCATGATTTCCAGCGCCGTCAGCGGTAGCACCAGCAAGTGGTCGAGGGTGCCGTGTTCGCGCTCGCGCAGCAATGCGGTGCCGGTCAGCACAATGGCGAGGATGGTGATGTTGTTGACGATCTGGATCACCGCCAGGAACCAGCCGCCTTCCAGGTTGGTATTGAACAACGCCCGCGTGGTGAGTAACGCCGGCGCCTTGTTGGCCGCATCGGCCTGACCGCTATAGGTGAGCAGTTCGCGCTGGAAAATCCGCCCGATGTACCCGGCGCCCATAAAGGCCTGGCTCATGGCTGTGGCATCGACATTGACCTGCACACTCGGCTGGCGCCCGGCCAACAGGTCGGCCTGGAAATTTGCCGGCACGTTGATCACGAAGGTGTACTGGCCGCTGTCCATGACCTTGTCCAGCTGGTCATAGGGCAACGGCACCGCGGGCTGGAACTCTGGCGGTAGCAAGGCTTCGGCCAACTGGCGGGACAAGTGACTGTGGTCTTCATCCACCAGGGCAACGCTGGCGTTATGTACGCCGATGACCGAACCGGCCGCCGGCATATAGATCGCCACCGTGAAGGCGTAGAACAAAAACAACAGCAACACGCTGTCGTGGCGCAGGCTGGTCAGTTCTTTAATGCCCAGGCGCAGGATATGAGCGAGCTTGTGCATCAGGCCTCCTGCTTCTTGAGCATGATCAGGCTAAGTCCGGTAAACCCCAGGAAAAACCCGAACAGTGCCAGGCACTGCGGCCACAGCTGGCGCAGGTCCAGGGCCTTGGTGAAGGTGCCGACGGCAATATCGAGAAAGTAACCGGCCGGGAACAGCATGCCCATCAGCGCGGCCGCACCTTCCAGGGACGAGCGCGGCACGATCAACCCGGAGAACTGAATGGTCGGTAGGCTGGTGATAATCATGGTGCCGAGGATCGCGGCGATCTGGGTGCGGGTGAACGCCGAAATCAACAGGCCCATGCTGGTGGTCGCCAGCACGTAAAGCAGGCCGCCGAAGGCCAGGGTCACGCCGCTGCCCTTGAACGGCACGCCGAACAGCCAGCGATTCATCGCCACCAGCAAGGCCAGGTTGATCAGGCTGACGGCCAGGTACGGCGCCTGTTTGCCCAGCAGAAATTCCAGGCGGGTCAGCGGCGTGGCATAGAAGTTGGTGATGGAACCCAACTCCTTCTCACGCACGATTCCGAGGGCGGTGAGCATCGCCGGGATAAACGCCAGGATCAGCGCCATGACGCCGGGGCCGATGGCGTTTACGCTGACCACGTCCTGATTGTAGCGAAAGCGGGTTTCCAGTTTGGCGGCGGCGCGGTTGTTCAGTGGTGGGCTGTGGAGTTCGGCCAGTTGCTGGAGATTGGCCTGGTGTACTGCTTCCACGTAGTTGCGGCTGGTCTCGGCCCGAAACGGCATGCCGCCGTCGAGCCATGCGGCAACCGCCGGTTGGCGCCCGGCGTACAGGTCGCGGCCGAAACCGGGTGGAATTTCCAGGGCCAGCTTGATTTCCGAGCGTTGCAGGCGCTTGTGCAGTTCGTTCGAGTCCTGGATCGGCGGTTGTTCGGCGAAGTAGCGCGAACTGCGAAAGGCTTCCAGGTAGGCGCGGCTTTGTGGAGTTTGGTCCTGGTCGTAGACGGCGAAGGCGAGCTTCTCCACATCGAGGGAAATGCCGTAGCCAAAGATCACCATCATGAAAATCGCCCCGAGCAGGGCGAAGGCCATGCGCACCTTGTCGCGCAACAACTCCTTGCCTTCGCGGCTGGCGACAGCCAACAGGCGGGCTACGCTGAAGCCGCGTTTGCTGGTGGGCACCGTGGCGGGTGTTTCAGCAGTGGCGGTCTCGACGGTTGTCGGCGCGTCAGGCGCACCCTGGGCTTGTTCCAGGCAAGTAACAAACGCCGCTTCCAGGGTCTCGCCGTGAAATTGCTGTTGCAGTGCATCGGGCGTATCGCAAGCCAGCACCTTGCCGGCGTGCATCAGCGAGATGCGGTCGCAGCGCTGGGCTTCGTTCATGAAGTGGGTGGACAGAAAGATCGTCACCCCTTGCTCGCGGGACAACTCTATCAACAGCCGCCAGAAATCATCCCGCGCCGCCGGGTCGACGCCGGAAGTCGGTTCATCGAGGATCAGCACTTCCGGACGATGCAGCACCGCCACCGCCAATGACAGGCGCTGACGCAAGCCCAATGGCAACTCGCCGGAAGGCTGCTCGGCAACGCCGCTCAGGTCAAAGCGCTTGATCAGCTCGTCGATGCGCTGCTCGCTGTCAGCCTTGGGCAGGTCGAACAGTTGCGCATGCAGCACCAGGTTCTGCCGCACGCTGAGTTCGCCGTACAGCGAGAAGCTTTGTGACATAAAGCCCACGCGCTTGCGAGTGGCCAGGTCCTTGGCGTTCACCGGGTTGCCCAGCAAGGTGGCGCTGCCTTCACTGGCCGGCATCAGCCCGGTGAGGACTTTCATGGTAGTGGTCTTGCCGCAGCCGTTGGAGCCGAGGAAGCCGAAGATTTCGCCCCGGCCGATAGCGAAGCTGACCTTGTCCACCGCCGTGAAGTCGCCGAAACGCAGGGTCAAGTCATGGGCTTCTATGGCGATGTCAGTGTTGTCGCTCGCCCTGGGTGGAATTACCAACGGTTGGTTGTTGTGGGCGCTGTCGCCCTGGAAGTGGGTAAAGGCTTCATCCAGTTTGCCGCTGGGGGTGATGGCCGCCAGTTCGCTGCTCAGGCCGTCGGCGATCAATTTGCCGCGGTCGAGCATCAGGCAATGTTCGAACTGCTCGGCCTCTTCCATATAAGCGGTGGCCACCAGCAGGGTCAGTTGCGGCCGCTCGCTGCGTACGTTTTCTACCAGCTCCCAGAAGCGCCGGCGGGAGAGCGGGTCTACGCCAGTGGTGGGTTCGTCAAGGATCAACAGGTCCGGGTCGTGGATTAGCGCGCAGCACAGGCCGAGCTTCTGTTTCATCCCGCCGGAGAGCTTGCCCGCCGGGCGCTCGGCGAAACGAGCCAGGTCGGTGGCCAGCAGCAGGTTGTGCATGCGCTGGTCGCAATCGGCTTTCGACAGGCCGAACAGGGTCGCGAAGAAACGGATGTTTTCGCTGATGGACAGCTCGGGGTAAAGGTTGCCGCCCAGGCCTTGGGGCATGAAGGCGATGCGCGGGTACAGGCTGTTGCGGTGGCGGCGGTCTTCGATGGAGCCGCCGAGCACCTCAAGTTGACCGTCCTGGAGCTTTTTAACCCCGGCGATCAATCCCAGCAGGCTCGACTTGCCGGCACCATCCGGGCCGATCAGCCCGCAACGGGTGCCGGCCGGCAAGCTGAAGGCTATGTCGATCAAGGCCTGTTGCTTACCGTAGCGATGGTTGATGTCTGTGGCGTGCAGCGCCGGGCCGGTCATTGCAGGTTAGCCGGCCAGTCCAGTTCGGCGGTGCGCACGTAGCCGGCGCCGGGCATGCCGGGCTTGGCTTGCGGCACGGCACTGGGTTGGGTCAGGCGCAACTTGACCCGGAATACCAGTTTCTGGCGCTCGTCGCGGGTTTCAACTTCTTTGGGGGTGAACTGGGATTTGGCGGCGACAAAGCTGATTTTTGCCGGCAGCGGTTGTTGTGGCAGGGCGTCGAGGACGATCCGCGCTTCGCTGCCTACGGTCAGGCGACCGGTAACGGAGGCGGGCAAATAGAGGTTCATGTATTGGTCGTTGGGATCGATCAGCAACAACACCCGGCCACCGGCGCCGAGCACTTCGCCGGGCTCGGCCAAGCGCAACTGGATGATGCCGTCGATGGGCGCCCGCAGGCTGCTGTCTTCGATTTCACTGGTGAGCTGTTCGACGCTGGCCTGGGCGGCGCCAATGGCGGCCTTGACTGCGTTGACCTGAGCGCGGGCAGCAAGCACGGCGGCGTTACCGGTGTTCTGGTGGGCCTGTTGCTGGTCGATCAGTTGGCCGCTGGCGAAGCCGCGCTTGTACAGCTCCTGGGTGCGCTTGAGTTCCTGGTTGGCCAGCAGCTGTTCGCTCTGGCGCAGTTGCACGTTGGCCTCGGCTGCCGCGAAGTTTTCCTTGGCCCGCAGCACTTCAGCTTCGGCCTGGGCACGCTGGGCTTCCAGGGTGCGTGTGTCGATGCGCGCCAGCAGTTGGCCCTTGAGCACCTTGTCGCCTTCATCGACCCGCACCTCGGCCAGGCGCCCGGGGATTTTGGTGGCGATCTGCACTTCGGTGGATTCGAGCCGGCCGTTGCCCATGCTCAAGCCTTCGGGCAGGCGGTCCTGGGTGGACTTCCAGTAACCGAAGCCGCCAGCGGCCACCAGCAGAAGTATCAGGAGCGTGGCGAAAAGATGGGAACTGCGATGGGTCGTCGACATGGGTGCGTCCTGCGGTGTTAGCGTCCTAGTTTGACAGATACTGCCCTAGGGCCCTTGATACCGGTCAAATGAAGCGCAAGCCTAACCCGGTTGACGCGCAGATGCATGCGCCGGTGGCGTGACCGCAGGGTTCTGCTGTCTAGCGCAAGCCCAGCACGGCGGCCCATTGGTCGGCGGTTACCGGCATCACCGACAGTCGGCTGCCTTTTTGCACCAGGGGCAATTCGGTAAGGGCACTCTGTTGTTTCAAATACCCCAGGCCCAGCACCTTGGGGAAAGTCTCGACATGGGCGACGTTGATCGCGCTCCACGGATTCTTTTCGGGCGTAGCCTTGGCATCGAAATAATGACTCTCGGGCTCCAGCGCGGTCGGGTCGGGATAGGCCGCCTCGATGATTTTCCCTATCCCGGCAATCCCCGGTTCCGGGCAGCTGGAGTGGTAGAAGAAAAACTCATCGCCCACCGCCATGGCCCGCAGGAAGTTGCGCGCCTGGTAATTGCGCACGCCATCCCAACGGGCTTCACTGAGTTTTTCCAGGTCCTTGATGGACAGCTCGTCGGGCTCGGATTTCATCAGCCAATAGGCCATGTTTTTGCTCCTTTTGGGGTATTGGGCAAGTTGTTCGGCAATTGCATGACAAACCGACGGTCGGTTGACGTCAAGGTTTGCGTGTTGGATCACGTTAACGCAGAATGCCGGGATTTTAAGCTTGACGCAGCCAGAACGGACTACTTATGGAACGTTGCTGTCATCGTGTGTGATATGCCTGAAGGGGGGCAATCGATGAAACGCAAACCGGATTTACTATGGATTTTGGTTATTTTGTTCGGTCTGGGCGTCGTGACCACTGGCTACGCGCAAAGCCTGTGGACGAACAAGACCGAAGCACCGATTGAACTTGCACAACAGACGCCACAACTCTTCAAGCGTTGAAGCTACTTCGGCGCCGCTGACTCCAGCTGCGTCCTCTCTGCGACATACCATTGCCTATCGGTGACCGTGCCTTCAAGCGGCACATCCCACCTCGCCTGCGCCAGTCGTTCGACTTTCTGACATTCATGGGCCAGGCCCAATAGCGTCGGCTTGCGCCAGGTCGTTCGCCGCGCCAAGTAGGCAAGACTGCGGTCATAAAAGCCGCCGCCCATGCCAAGGCGTCCACCCATATCATCGAAACCCACCAGCGGTAACAGCACCAGATCCAGGGCCCAGACCTTGCGCTGGCGGCCAACGTTGACCCGTGGCTCAAGAATGCGAAAACGGTTAGGCGACAGCTTTTCCCCCGGACGCACCCGTTGAAACACCATCTTGGTTCGCGGCCACGCACTGAGTACCGGCAGGTAGGTAGCCTTGCCCCGGCGCTGGGCGGCGCGCAGCAGCAAGCGCGGATCGATTTCACCGTCCATCGGTAGATATAAAGAGATATGTTTGGCCCGGCGAAACAGCGGGTGTTGTGCCAGTTGCCGATACAGGCCGTGGGCGGCCTGGCGTTGCTCGCTCGGCGTCAGGGCGCGACGGGCTTTGCGCAGCATGCGTCGAAGTTGCGGGCGGGAAAGCGGCGCAGGTTCGGTCATGGGGATCTGCTTTTTTCGGGTCATAAAACAATGCCAGTCACAAGACTGGCATTGGATTTGGGAATCAGGCTCCCCGACAGAACCGCTGTCGACTAAGCCCTTGAACCCGAAAGTTCAAGGTGGAAGATGCAGTAGGCTTTAAGGCTTTCCGTCTAGCGGACATGCACACCAGCCAAACGTGCAACTTCCAGGGTAGTGCGAATCGGCTCCGGGACATCGCCGACTGGCAAGCACGCCAGGGAGTGGGGCGAGTATACCCGAAACAGACACTGCAATCAGCCCTTGGGTGGCTCCTGGTCGGTAGAAAGCACCAGATCAACGCGCTCCAGCAGGTCGCGTACCTGCTCGCGCGTCGAGCCGCCGGCCTGCACGTCAGGGCGTTCCTGCTTATGCAGCAAATCGTGGGTGATATTCAACGCGGCCATCACAGCGATGCGATCGGCGCCAATCACTTTGCCGCTGCTGCGGATTTCACGCATCTTGCCATCCAGGTAGCGGGCAGCGCTCACCAGGTTGCTGCGTTCTTCCTGGGGGCAACTGATCGAATATTCTTTATCGAGAATCTGCACGGTGACGCTATTGCTTGAACTCATGAGTCTTGCTCCAGGGCCTTCAGGCGCGAAATCATCGACTCGACCTTACGCCGGGCGATTTCGTTTTTTTCAATGAGGTGAGCGCGCTCCTCGCGCCAGGTCTTTTCCTGAGCTAATAGGAGTCCATTCTGGCTCTTTAGTTGCTCGACCCGGTTAATTAGCAATTCGAGTCTGGCCATCAGCGCTTGCAGGTCGGTGTCTTCCATTGGGTTCCACTGGATTTGTCTGATGAATGGCAACTGCTGGATAAACGATCTGACGCCCTCGATAGTCTTGGTACGTCTGCCGATGCTAGGATACAGCGCTTCATTCTAGACATTGCGCCGCTTGGCGCCTAGCTCACCATGCCTATTCAGAATTCCCCGTACGACGCTTTTTCCAAACTGCTGAGCATCAGCGGTCATCCTTGCTCGCCTGCCGAGCTTCACGGCGTGCTGCTGGGTCGCAGTTGCACCGGTGTCGGGTTTGATGCCGACAACTGGTTGGCTGACGTTGCCGAGCTGCTTGAAACCGAGCCGCAAGAGAACGTTCGCAACGCCCTGATCGGCTTGCAAGAGATGGTCAAGGGCGAGCTGACCGGCGACGACGTGACTGTCGTCCTGCTGTTGCCAACCGATGATGCGCCGCTCCCTGACCGTGCCGCGGCACTGGGCCAATGGTGCCAGGGCTTCCTCCATGGTTTTGGGGTGAACGCCGCCGGCCTGGAGTTGAGCACCGACGCCAAGGAAGTGCTGCAAGACCTCGCCGCCATCTCCCAGGTGCAAGAAGCCCTGGAAGAATCCGAAGACGGTGAAAGCGACTATATGGAAGTGATGGAATACTTGCGCGTCGCGCCGCTGCTGCTGTTCACCGAGACCAAGAAACCGGATGAACCGGCAGCAATCAAGCCTTCGCTGCACTAAGAAAGGAAGCCCACCTGCCCATGATTCATATCCCCAAAGCGGAATACACCCGGCGCCGCAAGGCGCTCATGGCGCAGATGGAACCCAACAGCATCGCGATCCTGCCTGCTGCTGCCGTGGCGATCCGCAATCGCGATGTCGAACATGTCTATCGCCAGGACAGCGACTTCCAGTACCTGAGTGGCTTCCCCGAGCCTGAGGCGGTGATCGTGCTGATGCCCGGTCGCCAGCATGGCGAGTACGTGCTGTTCTGCCGTGAACGCAATGCCGAGCGCGAGTTGTGGGACGGCCTGCGTGCTGGCACAGAAGGCGCGATCCGTGAGTTCGGTGCCGACGATGCTTTTCCCATCACCGATATCGACGACATCCTCCCTGGCCTGATCGAAGGCCGCGACCGGGTGTATTCGGCCATGGGCAGCCACGCCGAATTCGACCGGCACCTGATGGAGTGGATCAATGTGATCCGCTCCAAGGCGCACCTGGGCGCCCAGCCACCGAACGAATTTGTTGCCCTGGATCATCTGCTCCACGACATGCGGCTGTATAAATCCGCCGCGGAAGTGAAGGTGATGCGCGAGGCTGCGCGGATTTCCTGCGCGGCCCATGTACGGGCGATGCAGGCCAGCCGTGTCGGGCTGCATGAATTCAGCCTGGAAGCGGAGCTTGATTACGAATTTCGCAAGGGCGGGGCGAAGATGCCGGCCTATGGCTCCATCGTCGCGTCGGGACGCAATAGTTGCATCCTGCATTATCAGCAGAATGACGCGGTGCTCAGGGACGGCGATCTGGTGCTGATCGACGCCGGTTGCGAGATCGACTGCTACGCCAGCGACATCACGCGTACCTGGCCGGTCAACGGCAAGTTTTCTGCTGAGCAGAAAGCGATTTACGAAATAGTGCTGGCGTCCCAGGAAGCAGCGTTTGCTCAGATCGCGCCGAACAAGCACTGGAACCAGGCCCACGAAGCGACGGTGCACGTCATCACCGCCGGGCTGGTGAAGTTGGGCTTGTTGCAGGGCGATGTGGATGAGTTGATCGCCAGCGAAGCCTACAAGGCTTTTTACATGCACCGCGCCGGCCACTGGCTGGGGATGGATGTGCACGACGTCGGGGAGTACAAGGTCGGCGGTGAGTGGCGGGTGCTGGAAGTCGGCATGGCCCTGACCGTGGAGCCGGGGATCTATATCTCGTCGGACAACCAGAACGTGGCGAAGAAATGGCGTGGCATTGGCGTACGCATCGAGGACGACGTGGTGGTGACCAAGCAAGGCTGTGAAATTCTGACCGTTGGCGTACCCAAGACGGTCGCCGAGATCGAAGCCCTGATGGCGGATGCACGATGAGCCGGATCAATCTGGCAATCATTGGTGGCGGCCTGGTGGGCGCCAGCCTGGCGTTGGCGCTGCAGGCCGGGGCCAAGGCGCGCGGCTGGAAGATCGTGCTGATCGAGCCCTTCGCCCCCGGCGACAGTTTCCAGCCGAGCTACGATGCCCGCTCTTCGGCACTGTCCTTCGGTGCGCGGCAGATTTATCAGCGCCTGGGGGTGTGGCAAGACATCTCCCGCCGCGCCGAGCCAATCAAGCAGATTCATGTGTCGGACCGTGGACGTTTCTCTACCGCGCGCTTGTCGGCCATGGAAGAAGGCGTTCCGGCTCTCGGCTACGTGGTGGAAAACGCCTGGCTCGGCCAGTGCCTGTGGCAAGGCCTGGACAAGGACGTGATCAGTTGGCGCTGCCCGGCCGAAGTCACCCGCATGGAGCCGCTGGTCGACGGCTATCGCCTGACGCTGAACGATGAAACCGTCCTCGAATGTGACCTCGCGGTACTCGCCGATGGCGGCCGTTCCGGGCTGCGGGAGCAGTTAGGCATCGGCGTTAAACAACGCCCGTACAACCAGAGCGCGTTGATTGCCAACATCACCCCGAGTGAAGCCCATAACGGCGAGGCGTTCGAACGTTTCACCGATGACGGCCCGATGGCCTTGCTGCCGCTGCCGGACAACCGTTGCGCGCTGGTTTGGACCCGTGTCGGCATGGACGCCCAGCGTCTTGCCAATCTCGACGAACGTAGTTTTCTCAGTGAGTTGCAAGGTGTGTTCGGCTATCGCCTTGGCACCCTGAAACAGGTGGGCGCTCGGCATTTGTATCCGTTGACCCTGGTGGAAGCCGAGGAGCAGGTGCGCTCCCATCTGGCGATACTGGGTAACGCCGCCCACAGCCTGCACCCGATTGCGGGGCAGGGTTTCAACTTGTCCCTGCGCGATGCCTACGCCCTGGCCGAGGCCTTGTTGGCCGGGCCGGCGGTGCCGGGTGACCTGGCGACCTTGCAGGCGTACCGCGAACGCCAGCGCATGGATCAGAAATTGACCGTGGGTTTCTCCGATCAGGTCACCCGCCTGTTTGGCAGTGCCCAGCCGTTGGTCGCGTTGGGCCGCAACATGGGCTTGCTCGGTCTGGACTTGTTGCCACCGGCCAAGCGCTGGTTCGCCCGTCAGGCCATGGGCCTGGGCACCCGTCCCGATGCGTAGGTGGCTGATCGAGCGGCTGGGCAAGGCGCGGCTGTTGCGCTGGGTCATGACCCTGTACCCGCCGTACCTCGGCGCCGGGGTTCGCGTGCAGCACATCAGCAGCGACTTTCGTCAGGTCAAGGTGCGCATGGGCCTGGGCTGGTACAACCGTAATTACGTAGGCACGCAGTTTGGCGGCAGCCTGTACTCGATGGTCGACCCGTTTTTCATGCTGATGCTGATGGAGAACCTGGGCCGCGACTACATCGTATGGGACAAGGCTGCGGCCATCGACTTTATCTCGCCGGGTAAAGGCCCGGTGTTTGCCGAGTTTTCCATTGACGAAGCCTTGCTGGACGAGATTCGCCGACAGACCGATAGCGGCGACAAGTATTTGCCGCACCTCAAGGTCCTGATTCATGACGGCTCCGGCACCCTGGTGGCGGGGGTCGACAAAACCCTTTACGTGCGGCGCAAGCCGCAAGCGAGACAGGCTTAAAGCATGGACATGCGCGCAGATGTTCTGATTGTCGGGGCCGGAATGGTCGGAAGCGCCCTGGCGCTGGCGTTGCAGGGCAGTGACCTGCAAGTGCTGCTGCTCGATGGCAGCCCGCTGAGCGTCAAGCCCTTCGACGTGGATGCGCCGTTCGAACCGCGGGTGAGCGCCTTGTCGGCCGCCAGCCAGCGAATTCTGGAGCGCCTCGGCGTCTGGGACGGCATCGTTGAGCGCCGCGCGAGCCCTTATGGCGAGATGCAGGTGTGGGACGGCAGCGGCACCGGGCAGATCCACTTTTCGGCGGCCAGCGTGCATGCCGAGGTGCTCGGGCATATCGTCGAAAACCGCGTGGTCCAGGACGCCTTGCTCGACCGCCTGCACGACTGCGACCTGGGCCTGTTGGCCAATGCGCGGCTGGAGCAGATGCGCCGCTCCGGCGACGACTGGCTGCTGACCCTGGCCGACGGCCGCACCTTGCGCGCGCCGCTGGTGATCGCCGCTGACGGCGCCAATTCGGCGGTGCGACGTCTGACCGGTACCGCGACACGTGAATGGGATTACTTGCATAACGCCATCGTCACCAGCGTGCGCAGCAGCCTGCCGCATCAGCGTACCGCCTGGCAGCGCTTTACCGACCATGGCCCGCTGGCGTTCCTGCCGCTGGTACGGGACGGCCAGGAAGATTGGTGTTCGATCGTCTGGTCGACCACGCCGAGCGAATCCGAACGCCTGATAGCGCTGGATGATGAAAGCTTCTGTCGTGAGCTGGAGCGTGCCTTTGAAGGCCGTCTTGGCACCGTGGTGAGCGCCGACCCGCGACTGTGCGTGCCGCTGCGTCAACGCCATGCCAAGCGCTATGTGGCCGAAGGCCTGGCGCTGATCGGCGATGCGGCTCATGTCATTCACCCGCTGGCGGGGCAGGGTGTGAACCTGGGTTTCCTGGATGCAGCCGTGTTGGCTGAGGTGTTGTTGCAGGCATCGGAGCGCGGCGAGCGGCTGGCGGATGTGAAAGTGCTCAGCCGTTATGAGCGCCGGCGCATGCCCCATAACCTGGCGCTGATGGCGGCAATGGAAGGCTTTGAGCGGTTGTTCCAGGCCGATCAACTGCCGTTGCGCTGGCTGCGCAATGCCGGCTTGAAAGTGGTGGACCAGATGCCTGAGGCCAAGGCGATGTTCGTGCGTCAGGCGTTGGGGTTGACCGGGGATTTGCCGGAACTGGCCAAGGCGTGAAGGAGAGGGTGCGGCTGATGGCCTCACCCGAAATTCCGGTTGCGCAACATCTCGTAACGCCTTCGCCAAGTGTTCAGTTGAGAAGCTAAATGTGAGTCCTTATCATTTACGCTCATTTCGCTACGAGAGACCGCACTCATGTTGGTACCCAAGCGCCTCCTGACTGCCCTGGCACTCACTCTAATTGGCAGCACCACCGTCCAGGCGGCTGACGAGGTGGTGGTCTACTCCTCGCGTATCGACGAACTGATCAAGCCAGTCTTCGATGCCTACACCAAAAAAACCGGCGTACAGATCAAGTTCATCACTGACAAGGAAGCGCCGCTGATGCAGCGCATCAAGGCCGAAGGCGAAAACGCCACCGCCGACCTGCTGCTCACCGTCGACGCCGGCAACCTCTGGCAAGCCGAGCAAATGGGCATCCTGCAACCGCTCACCTCCAAGGTGATCGACGCCAACATCCCGCTGCAATACCGCTCATCGACCCATGCCTGGACTGGCTTGAGCCTGCGGGCGCGGACCATCGCCTATTCCACCGATCGCGTAAAACCGGGCGACTTGACCACTTACGAAGCCCTCGCCGACAAGCAATGGGAAGGCCGCCTGTGCCTGCGCACGTCGAAAAAGGTCTACAACCAGTCGCTGACTGCCACCCTGATCGAAACCCACGGCGCGGCCAAGACTGAAGAAATCGTCAAGGGCTGGGTCAATAACCTGTCCACCGACGTGTTCTCCGATGACATTGCCGTGCTGGAAGCCATCAACGCCGGCCAGTGCGATGTTGGCATCGTCAATACTTACTACTTCGGCCGCCTGCACAAGCAGAAGCCGGGCTTGGCGGTGAAACTGTTCTGGCCGAACCAGGGCGACCGTGGCGTGCACGTCAACCTGTCGGGTATTGGCCTGACCAAGCACGCGCCTCACCCGCAAGCGGCCAAGGCGCTGGTGGAGTGGATGACCACACCTGAGGCCCAGAGAATTTTTGCAGACGTGAACCAGGAGTTCCCGGCCAATCCGGCTGTGCCGCCGTCGGCCGAAGTGGCCGCCTGGGGCAAGTTTGTCGCCGACACCCTGCCGGTTGAAGTGGCTGGCAAGCGCCAGGCCGAAGCCATTCGCCTGATGGATCGCGCTGGCTGGAACTAAGCCAAACGCTATACTGCGCCCCGCATTTGCGGGGCGTTTTGCTTAACGGGCTTTGCTTTGTGTAGGAGCGAGCTTGCTCGCGAAAAGCCTGAGAGCGCCGCATTCTTCCAGGCAAGCCCGAGTTGCCGTTGACGTTTTTCGCGAGCAAGCTCGCTCGTACAGTAGAGCCGCGGCGTATTCTGCAAAGCGCACATATTCCTACCTTGATCGAGAGTTTTCCTTGGCCCACCCCGCTCAACGCCGCTGGTACCTGCCGGTCTTCATCGTCGCCGCCCTAGTGCTGTTGCCGCTGAGCGTCCTGTTGCTGTCATGGCAAAGCATCGACCAGCAAATCTGGTCCCATTTATGGGAAACCCAGATGACGCGCCTGCTGGGTAATACCCTGACCCTGGTGTTGGGCGTTGGCGTGGGCGTTACGGTGCTGGGTGTCAGCCTGGCCTGGCTGACCAGCCTCTGCGAGTTCCCCGGCCGCCGCTGGCTGGACTGGGCGCTGATGCTACCGTTCGCCATTCCCGCCTATGTTCTGGCATTTGTCTTCGTCGGCCTGCTGGACTTCTCCGGCCCCGTGCAAACCCTACTGCGCGAATGGTTCGGCAGCGGCCTGCGCCTGCCGCGGGTGCGCTCCACCAGTGGCGTCATCATCGTGCTGGTGCTGGTGTTCTACCCCTACGTCTACCTGCTGGCGCGCACCGCATTCCTGGCCCAGGGCAAGGGCCTGATGGAAGCGGCGCGGGTGCTGGGGCAATCGCCGTGGCAGGCGTTCTGGCGCGTGGCCTTGCCCATGGCCCGGCCGGCCATCGGGGCTGGTGTGGCGTTGGCGCTGATGGAAACCCTGGCAGATTTCGGCGCGGTCTCGGTGTTCAACTTCGACACCTTCACTACCGCCATCTACAAGACGTGGTACGGCTTTTTCAGCCTTTCCAGCGCCGCGCAATTGGCAAGCCTGTTGCTGCTGGTGGTGATGCTGGTGCTGTACGGCGAGCGTCGTGCCCGGGGTTCCAGCCGGCCGAGCAATGAACGGCCGCGTGGCAAGGCGCTCTATCACCTGCGCGGGTTCAAGGCGGCAGCGGCCAGCGGCTGGTGCGGATTGGTTTTCGCCTGCGCTTTCGTCATCCCTATGGTGCAACTGGTGGCCTGGTTCTGGCAGCGTGGCCGGTTCGACCTCGACGAGCGTTACGCCGGGCTGATCGTCCATACCTTGTACCTGGGCGCCATGGCGGCGTTGATCACCGTTAGCGTGGCGTTGGTGCTGGCGTTTGCCCATCGCTTGGCGCCGACCCGGGCCATTCGTTCGGGTATCAGCCTGGCCAACCTCGGCTACGCCTTGCCGGGTTCGGTGCTGGCGGTGTCGATCATGTTGGCATTCAGTTACCTGGACCGTGAACTGGTGATCCCGGTGTCGGGCTGGTTGGGCGGTGCGGGTAAGCCGTTGCTGTTGGGCAGCCTGTCGGCATTGCTGTTGGCTTATCTGGTGCGGTTCATGGCGGTGGCCTACGGGCCGCTGGAAAACAGCCTGGCGCAAATCCGACCCTCGCTGCCTGAAGCCGCCCGCAGTTTGGGGGTAAGTGGCCCGCGACTGTTTTGCAAAGTGTATCTGCCGTTATTGCTGCCGGGGACCTTGAGCGCGGCGCTGCTGGTGTTTGTCGATGTGCTCAAGGAAATGCCTGCGACCCTGCTGATGCGCCCGTTCGGTTGGGACACGTTGGCGGTACGAATCTTCGAAATGACCAGTGAAGGCGAGTGGGCGCGCGCGTCTCTGCCAGCGTTGACCCTGGTGCTGGTGGGCCTATTACCGGTCATCGGATTGATCCGGCGCTCAGCGCGACGAATCGGTTAGGTGCCAGTCCTACGGCTTGAGGCTACAATGCGCGGCATTCGGTGCGGTCCATCTTTTAGATCGGGTGACTGAACGTGGCTGCAGGCCTTGTATTGCAAGGTGTGTGGCCCGAACGGCAACCGTCCGCACCTTCGCCACGCCCGGAAGGAGAAACCCATGGGACAGCGTACGCCTCTGTATGACCTGCATCTCGCCCTTGGCGCGAAAATGGTCGATTTTGGCGGTTGGGATATGCCTCTGCATTACGGCTCGCAGGTCGAAGAGCACCATCAGGTGCGACGTGACTGCGGAGTATTTGATGTTTCCCACATGACCGTGATCGACGTCACCGGCCTGCAGGCCACGCAATGGCTCAAGTATTTATTGGCCAATGATGTTGATCGTTTGCATGGCTGCGGCCGTGCCTTGTACAGCGCCATGCTCAACGAGCAAGGCGGCGTGGTGGACGACATGATTGTCTACCGCACTGAAGCCGGCTATCGGCTAGTGGTCAACGCTGCCACCCACGACCAGGACATCGCCTGGATGCAGGCTCATTTGGGCAGCTACCAGGTGCAACTGCACGAGCGCGCGGACTTGGCCATGCTCGCCATTCAGGGCCCCCATGCGCGGTACAAAATTGCCGAACTAGTGACTCAGTCCCGTGGCGTCCTGATTCACCAGCTCAAACCTTTTGAAGGTCAGGCCGACGGCGACTGGTTTATTGCGCGTACCGGCTATACCGGCGAAGACGGCCTGGAAATTATCCTGCCTGCCGATCAGGCCCCGGCGTTTTTCAACGACCTGGTAGGTGCGGGTATCTCGCCCATCGGCCTCGGCGCCCGTGACACCCTGCGCCTTGAGGCCGGGATGAACCTCTACGGACAGGATATTCACCTGAATGTATCGCCGCTTGCCGCCAATATGGCCTGGAGCATCGCCTGGGAACCTGCCTGCCGCGACTTCATCGGCCGCGCTGCGCTGGAAGCCGAGCGGGCAGGCGGTGTGAAGTTCAAGCTGGTGGGCCTGGTGCTGGAAGAACGCGGGGTTTTACGTGCTCATCAGGTGGTCCGTATCGCCAATGTTGGCGAAGGAGAGATCACCAGTGGTAGTTTCTCTCCTACGCTTAGCAAATCCATTGCCCTGGCGCGTGTACCGATGGCGACCGCTGACCGTGCCGAAGTGGAAATTCGCGGTAAGTGGTACCCGGTCCGGGTGGTCAAACCGACCTTCGTGCGCCATGGCAAAACATTGATTTAAATTTTCCGGCGGGCCAATGGCCGCTGACATTTCTTCTTGAGGACACAGATTATGAGCGATATCCCTGCCGACCTGCGTTTTGCCGAAAGTCACGAATGGGCCCGTCTGGAAGCTGATGGCACCGTAACTGTCGGAATCTCCGACCATGCCCAGGAAGCTCTGGGGGATGTGGTGTTCGTCGAGTTGGCTGAAGTGGGCAAGGTGTTTGGCAAGGGCGATCAGGCTGGCGTGGTAGAGTCGGTGAAAGCGGCCTCGGACATCTATGCACCGATTGCCGGTGAAGTGATTGCAGTCAATGAAGACTTGAGTGGCAGCCCCGAGTCGCTGAACACCGACCCGTACGGCGCCTGGATCTTCAAGCTCAAGCCAAGCAATGCCGCGGAACTGGACAAACTGCTGGATGCTGCCGGCTACAAGGCCGCCATCGGCGAATAAGCCCGAGAGCTGCAACGGCACAAATCAGTGCGGGAGCTGGCAAGCCAGCTCCTGCATTTGATTGGAGGAGGCTAAAAATCGTTGTTTAGCTTGCCTTCAACACTGCTTTGACCGCCGCCACCGAACGCTCTACATCCGCTTTCGTCATCGCCGTAAACATCGGCAACGAAACAATCAAACGCCCGACTTTTTCCGCCACCGGGAACATGCCTTCCTTGAATCCTTGTGCCCGATACAGGCTCAGCAGGTGGATCGGCGGGTAGTGATAGCCAATGCCGACGCCGTGGGCCTGCATCTGCTCCATGAACGTGGCGCGTGCCGGCAGGCCGTCCTGGCGCTCCGGCAGCACCAGTTGGAACAGGTGCCAGTTGCTGTTCTCGAAGTCTGTCGGCGGCAGTTGCGCGCCGTACTTCTCTTCAAAATCACTGCCAAAACATTCGAAATAGTGCTGGGCCAGTGCCTGGCGATGGGCGGTGATGTTCTCTATATGGGCAAACTGACCCAGGCCGATGGCCGCCGCAATATCAGTCATGTTGAACTTGCCGCCCAGCACATCCACGTCCAGGCCGTCGAAGCCGCTGCGGGTAACGCCTTGCAGGCGATATTTCTCTGCCAGTCGGGCTTCTTCGGCGTTGTTCAACACCAAGCAGCCGCCTTCAGAGGAAGTAATGTTTTTGTTCGCCTGGAAGCTGAACGACACAAAATCTCCGGTGGCACCAATACGCTGGCCATCCCAGCTGGAGCCCAGTGCCTGCGCGGCATCTTCGACGATGCGCAGGCCGTACTTATTGGCCAGCGCGTAGAGCATTGGCATGTCCAGCGGTAGGCCCGCCAGGTACACCGGAATGATTGCCTTGGTGCGCGGCGTGATGGCCGCTTCCACCTGGGCCAGGTCGATGTTGCGGGTGACCGGGTCGATATCGGCAAACACCGGTGTGGCGCCCACTTCAAGAATCACGTTGGCCGTGGCCACCCAGGAGATCGGCGTGGTGATGACTTCATCCCCAGGCCCAACGCCAGCGATGCGCAAGGCAATCTCCATCGTGCAGGTGCCTGAGTTGAACGTGCGCACCGGCCGGCCGCCAAAATATTCCGATAACTGCGCCTCGAACGCTTGCACCTTGGGCCCGCTGGTGATCCAGCCAGAGCGCAACACATCACCAACCGCCGAGATGGTGGCTTCATCAATGGTGGGCTTTGAAAACGGCAGGAAGGGCAACTGGCTCATGACGTGGCAGGTATCCGTTTAAGAGAGGCAATGGGTAAGAACATATCAACATGGTTACATGCAGAGACTGAATATAGCCTGTCATCTGTGAACGAATTGTCACCCTCCAGGCAAAAAAAAGCCGCTTCAAAAGCGGCTTTCTCATGAGGCGGTTTTACTCGGAAGCGATGGCGTTTTTCGCCAGGATGGCGTTGGCCAGCTCCATGTCTGTGGCTTTCAGGCCAGGGTTGTCAGCGCGGACCTTCTGCATTGCGGCTTCCAGGTACGGGCCACGGATGCCGCCGTCACTGGCGACGAAACTGCCGGCGTCGTCCTGGGCTGCGACCACGAGTTTGTGGTCCTTGAAGGTCAGGTACGTCGAGCCGGTTGTGGCGCCCGACGAGATGACATTACGCCAGAAGCTGTCGGCCATGGCTGAACCGACAGGAAGGGATAGCACGGCGAGGGTTGCGACAGCATATTTGAGACGCATGATGGGTGACTCCAACTGGGTTATCTAAATCGTTGGATTATAGATAGCCCAGCCTAGTTCCCTGGCTGACTAAACAGTTTCAACCCGCAGAACCACGCCATCCTGGCCAATCACTCGGACTTGAGCCCCCACCGGCGCATCTTCACCGGTGGCCATCCACACGCCATCGCCGACTTTGATCTTGCCCCGGCCATCGACAATCGCTTGATGCACCACAAAGGTGCGACCGATCAGCTCCGAACCACGCATGTTCAGCCCCGGTTGGTCACTGACCTTGGCGCTGCTGCGTTGGCGTTTCCACCAATACACCGCCGTCAATATGGACAGCACGGCGAACAGCAGCAGTTGCAGTTCCAGCCCAAGCCCTGGGATCAGGAACTTGAGCACGCCGACGGCCGCCGCCGCGATACCCATCCACAACAGATAGCCACCGGCACCGAACACTTCAAGGATCAACAGCACGGTGCCCAGTGCCAGCCAGTCCCAAAAAGACAGGTTCTGCAAGAATTCCCACATGGCGTGTGCCTCAGGCTTTCTTGTTGTCGAAGGTGGCTTTGACGATCTCGCCGATGCCGCCCACCGCACCGATCACCTGGCTGGCTTCCAGAGGCATCAGGATCACTTTACTGTTGTTGGCCGAGGCCAGCTTGCCGAGGGCGTCGATGTACTTCTGCGCAACAAAATAATTGATGGCTTGCACGTTACCGGTGGCAATTGCCTCCGATACCACTTTGGTGGCGCGGGCTTCTGCCTCGGCCTGACGCTCACGAGCTTCGGATTCCAGGAATGCGGCCTGGCGACCACCCTCGGCTTCAAGAATCTGTGCCTGCTTCTTGCCTTCAGCCGTCAAGATCGCCGCCGCCCGCAGGCCTTCGGCTTCAAGGATCTGGGCACGCTTGATCCGCTCGGCCTTCATCTGGCCGGACATGGCGGCCATCAGGTCGGCAGGCGGGCTGATGTCCTTGATTTCGATCCGGGTGATCTTGATGCCCCACGGCGCGGTCGCTTCGTCGACGGTGCGCAACAGTTTTTCGTTGATACCGTCACGCTGGCTGAGCATCGCGTCCAGTTCCATGGATCCGAGCACGGTACGGATATTGGTTTGCAGCAGGTTGCGTATGGCGTGTTCGAGGTTGTTCACCTCGTAGGCCGCCTGGGCGGTGTTGACCACCTGGAAGAAGCACACGGCATCGATCTGTACCGTGGCGTTGTCGGCGGTGATGACTTCCTGGGGCGGAATATCCAGCACGCTTTCCATCACGTTGATCTTGCGACCGATGCGGTCCATGACCGGAATGATGATGTTCAGGCCGGGTGTGAGCGTGTTGGTGTAGCGCCCGAAGCGTTCGACCGTCCACTGATAGCCCTGTGGCACGACCTTGAAACCCATGAAGAGGATGGCGATAGCTAAGCCTACAAAAAGAAGCAATACGGTACCGATCTGCATAACTATTCCCTGTCTGGATGGTGGCGGTAAAGCGAGGTTTGGCTGATTGTAACGGGCTTGTCAGAGATAAGAACGGTTTACTCGGTGAACAATTAAGGGATTGCGCCACTCGTGGTGACGTGGCGGACCTTAAGGGCAAACCCTGCCCCCTCTACGGCGTGCTTTCATGATCTTTGGCCCCGCCCCGTCGGTCATTTTGTTAAATAAGTGTGCTGATGTTGCTGGCAGCTTTGGCGACGCAATCTTTATCGCACTTCGTTTTGAGGCGTTACCCGCAACACTTCCTCAAGGGTTGTGAGCCCTTCGGCCACCTTGAGCGCGCCCGATAACCGCAGGCTGTGCATGCCTTCCTTGAGCGCCTCGCGCCGCAGGGCCTGCACATCGGTGTCCGGGCTGATCAGTGCCTTGACGTCATCGCTCATCCGCATGATTTCGTAAACGCCGGCCCGCCCGCGATAACCGCTTTCCCGGCATTCCGGGCAGCCGACGGCCTGATAAACCTGCTCTGGGCGAGGGACCGGCCAAGGCTGGGTCAGGCTTTGCCAATCCTCTTGCGCCAGGGCCATGGCCTGTTTGCAGTGCGGGCACAGCAGGCGCACCAGACGTTGAGCCATGACCCCCAGCAAAGTTGCCTTGATCAAATAGTGAGCAATCCCCAGTTCCAGCAGGCGACTGATGGCGCTCGGCGCGTCGTTGGTGTGCAGCGTCGACAGCACCAGGTGCCCGGTCAGCGCGGCCTGGATCGCCATTTCGGCGGTTTCCAGGTCGCGGATTTCACCGATCATGATGATGTCTGGGTCCTGGCGCATCAGTGCGCGTATGCCACTGGCGAAGGTCAGGTCGATGTTGTGCTGGACCTGCATCTGGTTGAAGGCCGGCTCTACCATCTCGATCGGGTCCTCCACGGTGCACAGGTTGACCTCGCGGGTCGCCAGCTGTTTGAGGGTGGTGTACAGCGTACTGGTCTTGCCCGAGCCGGTGGGACCGGTAACCAGAATGATGCCATTGGCCTGGCCGGTCATACTTTTCCAGCGTTGCAGGTCGTTACTTGAGAGCCCTAGTTGGTGGAAGTCCTTGAGCAGCACCTGGGGATCGAAAATCCGCATGACCAGCTTTTCGCCAAAGGCTGTGGGCAAGGTCGAGAGGCGCAGTTCCATTTCTATTCCGGTCGGACTTTTGGTCTTCACGCGGCCGTCCTGGGGTTTGCGCTTTTGCGCCACGTTCATCCGCCCGAGGCTTTTCAGGCGGCTGACCACGGCCGTCGTCACCTGGGGCGGGAATTGATAGACATCGTGCAGCAGCCCGTCGATGCGAAAGCGCACGCGGCCCTGATCGCGACAGGGTTCGACATGAATATCGCTGGCGCGCTGATCAAAGGCGTATTGCAGCAGCCAATCGACGATGTTGACGATGTGCGCATCGTTGGCGTCGGGCTCCTGGTCACTGGCGCCGAGGTTGAGCAACTGTTCGGGATTGAACGCGCTGAGTGTTTTTTGATCAGCTCCGCTGACTGACTTGGCCAGCCTGAAAAACTCCACGCTACAGCGCTGGATGGTCTGGGGATTGGCCAGCACGCGTTTGATCGAGCGTTTCAGTACATGGGCCAGGCCTAATTCCCAACTGCACAGATAAGGCTCGGCGCTGGCGACCGTCACGCTTTGGGAGTCGAGGGCGATGGCGAGGATTTTATGCCGTTGGGCAAAGGCGTAGGACATCAGTGGCACCACCGTCGCCACGTCGATCTTCAACGGGTCGATGCGCAGGTAGGGTTGGCCAACGTGACAGGCGAGCCATTGCGTCAGGGTTTCCAGGGACAGCGACTGGCCGGGGTGGGCGGGATCGGCGAGCTGCCGGCTGGCGAGAAACTCCAGGGGATGCAGTCCGTTGTCCGTCTCGTTCGACAACCGCTTGGCCATGTCTTCGCTGATCAGTCCTTGTGTGATCAACGCGGGTAGCAGCTCATCAAGCGTCAGCCTGCGATCCTGAGGGGTTGGCGCAACGGGCATGGTGAATTTCCTGGACGATATCGAGAGGTGCAACAAGGCTAGTTGCGCCTTGGGCCTTGTCGTCCAGCAGGGTATTGCAGGCTTTTACTGAGCCACCGCCTGTACCGCTTGTAGCCGCGTGGATTCAAGCGGTTGCAGCTCCAGCGAACAGACGCTGATCAGGTTACGAAGTTTTTCACCGATCACCTGGGCCCGATGCCAGCTCAAACCGTCCATGACCACGTCGATGGTCAACAGGTCATCGTCGCGCATCACACTCACCTGCTGCGGCACCAAAAACTGCAGGGCGAAGTAGTTGAGCACCCGGCACAACACGTCGGGTTCCGCCTCGGCGAGGATTTGATAGTGGGCCCGGCAATGGCTGTTGTTGACTGCCCAGGCATCGACGCGGGTGGCTGGGCGAGTAGCTTCGACTGAGTGCATGGCAATTCTCCGGATTCGACTGGAGAAATTTTTACATGCTGCAGCGGGTATTTCTTATCTATGTTTGGACGTATTGGCCTATAAATGAATAAATCAATTCGTAGATATGACGCTTAAAGGTATTTTTATGCACAGTGAGTTGGATATATACGACCGCCGGATTCTGGCGCTGCTACAGGAAGACGCTTCGCTTTCCAGCGCGCAGATTGCCGAACAGGTCGGCCTCTCGCAGTCGCCGTGCTGGCGGCGGATTCAGCGGCTCAAGGAGGAAGGGGTGATCCGTGGACAGGTGACCTTGCTCGACCGCAAGAAAATCGGCCTGAACACGCAAATTTTCGCCGAGGTCAAACTCAATGCTCACGGGCGCTCCAACTTCACCGAATTCACCGAGGCGATTCGCGGTTTTCCGGAAGTTCTGGAGTGTTATGTGTTGATGGGGGCGGTGGATTTTCTGCTGCGGATCGTCACGTCAGACATCGAGGCGTATGAGCGGTTTTTCTTCGAAAAACTGTCGATGGTGCCGGGGATTCAGGAGGTCAATTCGATTGTGGCCTTGTCGGAGATCAAATCAACGACGAGCTTACCGGTGTTGCGCTAGGCGGCCCTTGTGGCGAGCGGGGCAAGCCCGCTCGCCACAGGTTTTTTACAGGCGCAGTAAAGTCTTCCACGCCCGATTCTGATACACCGCAATCGCCTGGTGCATCCGCGCATCCAACGATTCATCGGTGATCGGCTGATTGGCCAGGTGCGCCAACTTATTTAGCTCACCGTACAAGCGATCCATCTCCGGAATTTCCAGTACCTGACGCGCATGGTGCAACCAGGCCAGGATGCGTTCGATGCGTGGCAGTTGCTCGGCCAAGTCTTCCGGCTGTTGCTGATAGCGCTGCAGTTGCAGGGCGACGGCTTCGTCGGCCAGTAGGCGCGGTAGCCAGTTGGCGACTTGTGCAGCGCCCTGACGGTTGCCGCGTACGTTGCGATCAGCAGCCCAGGTACGGGCCAGCAGCCAGCGGGAAGTGTTCAGTGAGAACAGGCCCCAGCGCACGTCTTCCAATTCATCGGCGAACTGTTCCGGCGCAGCTTTGCGCACGTCTTCATCTTCGTCGCCGGCCTGAACCAACGGGCGCCAGTCTTCCAGCAAGGCGTCCAGCGCACTGCGCAGTTCACTGGTGGATTGGCGTGGCGCGGCTTGGCCGAGGCTGCCAATCAAGGCGCGCAGTTCGCCGAGGTTTTCCACCCAGTCTTGCAACAGGCGCCAGTGACCGTTGAAACGGTACTGCTCGGCCAGGCGCTGGCTGCTGCCCAGCAAATGCCACATCACGGCGGCGAAAGCGTCGTCCAGCGGCGTTTCGGCGTGCAGCACCGGCGCTGGCAGGCTCAGGGAATAGCTGTTGGCGTCGAACAGGCGATAACCACGCTCGGCCTTGCTGATGTCGCAGGGCATCAGCGCCAGGGTCGCCGCCAATTCCGCAGCCAGTTCCAGCAGCGCGGCGGGTTCGCCTTCGCGCAGTTCCAGTTCCAGTTCGCAGATTTCTTCTTTCTGTTTGCCGGCAATCACGTGGCCCAGGTCCAGGGCGGCTTCGATCACCACCTTGGCCTTGCCACGGCCCCAGGCAATTTCGGCGCGTTCGCGGACAAAATCGGTGGTGAAGATCGGCTTGAGGGTCTTCTTGTCCAGATCGGCCAGTTGCTCGGGCCAGCATTCGCCGTCGAGCTTTTTCACGTCGAGCTTGGCTTTGGCCAGTTTCCAGTCGTATTCGTTACGTTCCGACAAGCCGGCGACGCTCTGGCCACGGGTCTTGAGGGTCTGGATCACTTCGTCGCCATCCTTGCGCAGGCGCAGGGCCACCTTGGCCTGGGCCAGGTCACGCTCAGGCGTGTCGAAGTACTGGTTCATCAGCTCACGGCGTTCCCAGCCACTTTTGTTGCGCTTTTTCAGTAACGGGTGCTCACGCAGCGCGGCGAGGGTTTCGCGGCTGACGCGGAGCTTGATTTCGGTTTCTTTCTGCATGGCCGGAAAATCCAGGATCGGGAGCGCAGCCGGGGAAATGTGTGGCTGCCAAAGTCGTGCAGTGTACAGGACTGAGCCCGGCAACGTGCCGCAACGGTTTATTCCTCGGCGCAGATGGCTCTATGATGGGTTTCATCTGTGGAAGTTGAGAGACAGCGCATGCCTTTACCACCCATGAAAGATCAATTTGCCGCGCTGATTGCCGCACCTTCGGTCAGTTGTACCCAGGCGTCTCTCGATCAAACCAACCGGCCGGTGATCGACTTGCTGGCAACCTGGCTCGGCGACCTGGGTTTTGCCTGCGACATCCAGCAGGTCAGCCCCGGTAAATTTAACCTGCTGGCCAGCTTCGGTACCGGACCTGGTGGCCTGGTACTGGCGGGGCACAGCGATACGGTGCCTTACGACGGCGCGCTGTGGCAGACCGATCCACTCAAGCTGACGGAAGTGGACGGTCGCTGGGTAGGCTTGGGCAGCTGCGACATGAAGGGTTTTTTCGCCCTGGTGATCGAAGCCGTGCAACCGCTGTTGGATCAACCGTTCAAGCAACCGCTGCTGATCCTCGCCACCTGTGATGAAGAAAGCTCCATGGCCGGCGCCCGTGCGTTGGCTGAGGCGGGGCGCCCGCTGGGCCGCGCAGCGGTGATTGGCGAGCCGACGGGCCTCAAGCCAATCCGCCTGCACAAGGGTGTGATGATGGAGCGCATTGATATTCTCGGACGCAGCGGCCATTCGTCGGACCCAAGCCTGGGCCACAGCGCCCTGGAAGCCATGCACGATGCCATCGGCGAACTGCGTGGCCTGCGCCTGGCCTGGCAGCGTGAATACCGCAACCCGCAGTTCAGTGTGCCGCAACCGACTATGAACTTTGGCTGCATTCATGGCGGCGACAACCCCAACCGCATCTGCGGCCAGTGCTCCCTGGAGTTTGATCTGCGGCCCTTGCCGGGCATGGACCCGCAAGTCTTGCGCGCCGCCATCCGACAGAAACTGGAACCCTTGGCCGAGCGCCATCAGGTGAAGATCGACTATGCGCCGCTGTTCCCCGAAGTGCCGCCGTTCGAGCAGGCAGAAGACACTGAATTGGTGCGCGTTGCGCAGCGACTGACCGGCCATCGTGCCGAAGCAGTAGCGTTCGGCACCGAAGCGCCTTATCTTCAGCGCCTTGGTTGTGAAACCATTGTGCTTGGCCCTGGCGACATCGCCTGCGCCCACCAGCCGGGCGAGTACCTCGAAATGTCACGCTTGACGCCTACAGTGCGTCTATTGCGGGAACTGATTGAACATTACTGCCTGAAGCCTGCATAAATTAACCACTGACCATCCCGTACATAAAGGAGAGTGAGCGTGTCGCCAAGCCTGTTCCGACGATAAGCAACAGCCCGCTGTGTGTTTTCACGATTCATCCTTTTTCGGCTGCTTTTTATTACAGGCCCAGGTTTTATGCCCGAATACGTCAATTGGCTTCGTCATGCTTCGCCCTACATCAACGCCCACCGCGACTGCACTTTTGTGGTCATGCTGCCGGGCGATGGTGTGGACCATCCGAACTTCGGCAACATTGTTCATGACCTGGTGCTGCTCCACAGCCTTGGCGTGCGACTGGTGCTGGTCCACGGTTCGCGCCCGCAAATCGAAACCCGCCTCATCGCTCGTGGCTTGACCCCGCATTACCACGAAGGCTTGCGCATCACCGATGCTACGACCCTGGAGTGTGTGATCGACGCGGTTGGCCACTTGCGCATCGCCATCGAAGCACGCCTGTCCATGGACATGGCTTCTTCGCCGATGCAGGGCTCGCGCCTGCGGGTGGCCAGTGGCAACCTGGTGACAGCGCGTCCCATCGGCGTGCTGAATGGCATCGATTACCAGCACACCGGCGAAGTGCGCCGGGTCGACCGCAAGGGCATCAACCGCCTGCTGGACGAGCGCTCCATCGTGCTGTTGTCGCCGTTGGGCTACTCGCCTACCGGAGAAATTTTCAACCTGGCCTGCGAAGACGTCGCCACCCGTGCGGCCATCGACCTGAGTGCTGACAAATTGCTGCTGTTTGGCGCCGACTTGGGCCTGATCGATGAAAACGGTTGCCTGGTGCGTGAGCTGCGGCCGCAACAAGTGCCCGCGCACTTGCAGCGCCTGGGCAGCGACTACCAGGGCGAATTGCTGGATGCCGCCGCCCAGGCGTGTAGTGGCGGAGTTGGGCGCAGCCATATCGTCAGCTACGTCGAAGACGGCGCCTTGCTCACCGAACTGTTTACCCGTGACGGCGGCGGTACGCTGGTGGCCCAGGAGCAGTTCGAACTAGTGCGCGAGGCGGCGATTGAAGACGTCGGCGGCTTGCTGGACCTGATCAGCCCGCTGGAAGAGCAGGGGATTCTGGTGCGTCGCTCGCGCGAAGTGCTGGAGCGGGAGATCGAGCAGTTCAGCGTGGTCGAGCGTGAAGGCATGATCATCGCCTGTGCGGCGCTGTATCAAATCGCCGAGTCGGATGCTGGCGAGCTGGCGTGCCTGGCGGTCAACCCGGAGTACCGTCATGGTGGTCGGGGTGATGAACTGCTGGAACGCATCGAGACCCGCGCCCGGGCCCAGGGGTTGAAGACGCTATTCGTGCTGACGACCCGCACCGCCCACTGGTTCCGTGAGCGGGGCTTTGTGCCCAGCAGCGTAGATCGTCTGCCGTCGGCGCGGGCTTCGCTGTACAACTTCCAGCGTAATTCGAAGATCTTCGAAAAAACGCTGTAACCCCCTTTCTTGCCAGGAGCGAGCACGCTCGCTCCATTTAGCTCTTCTTTAATCGCTGACAAATTTCCCCGTCACAAACGCCGAATAATCCGGCAGCACCGTCTCCACTTTTCCTTGTTCCTTGAGAAACTTCGCGGTTTCCCCAATCGCCTTGGCCGTTCCGCCGTTAAGCAAGGCGTCGGTTTGCTGCGCCCTGGCATCGGGGAACGTCGAGCCGGTCAGCAACTCAGGGATGTCAGCAGCATTAGCACCTGTCAATTTGGCTATTTTTTTCACGGGTGCGGAGTCGACCGTCCACTCGGATTTATGGGCCGCATAGTCGGCAAATGAATCCAGGGTGACCTTGGCAAACTTGGCCACGACGTCAGGATGCTTTTCGGCGAAATCCTTGCGCGCCACCCACACCTCGAACGTCGGCGCGCCCCACTGACCCACCTGCGCCGCATCTGTCAGGGTTTTCCCGGTCTTGCGGATCTCCCCCAGCGCCGGCGACCAGACAAATGCGCCGTCGATATCTCCACGTTTCCACGCGGCAGCAATCTCGGCCGGTTGCAGGTTCACCACTTTGACTTTCGAGGTGTCCAGCCCCCAATGCTTCAAGGCGCCAAGCAGGCTGTAATGGGAGGTTGAGACGAACGGCGTGGCAATGGTTTTGCCGATCAGGTCCTGGGGTGCGTCAATGCCGCTGCCGTTACGCACTACTAAGGCTTCAGAACTATTGATCTGGGCCGATACGATGAACGCCACGATGGGTAGATTGCGCGAAGTGGCTGCTGCCAATGGGCTTGAGCCGAGGTTGCCGATCTGCACATCGCCGGAGGCAATCGCGGTGATTACGTCCGGGCCGCTGTTGAAGCGACGCCAGTCGATCTTTTCGCCGATGGCTTTTTCGTACAAGCCGTCTGCCTGGGGCACTTTGCTGGGGTCGATGCCGGTTTGATAACCAATGGTGAGGTTGGCCGCCTGCACGCTAAAAGAAAGCGCTAGCAATACAAAAACTGTAACAAATTGACGAGAGGATGTCCGTTTGGCCATGATGGCGTCGCCTTTTTGATCGTGAGTGACGTATGCAACTGTACGTTCACACTAAGCGATCTAAAAAATGGCCAACAAATACCCTTTAGGAATTAGCTTATGGAGCGGTGTCCTCGTTGTCGGGTCTATCGCCCCATGGAAAGCCTTATTCCTGGATCGTATGAAAAATGATGAAATAATTCTTTTTGGGTGTATGGAAAACTCATTACCCTGCAGGGACCAAATAACTGCGGTTAGACCAAGGTCGTAGACACACAATGTTACGTTGACTTGTCAGTCACGATCTGGCGCTAATCGCGCATCTGTGGATCAAGGGCGTCAGACCCGAGACCAAGAACTACAAAAATTAGAAATGAGAGGAGCGGTACATGAAGAAGTCCACATTGGCGTTGGCTGTAGCTGTTGGGGTTTTGGCTCAGCAGGCAGGCGCCGCAGGTTTTGTAGATGACAGCAAGCTTACTTTTTCCGCACGTAACTTTTACATCAACAACGACAACCGTGACTCGGCTGCACGGACTGCTGCCAACACCCAGAGCAAGAACGAAGAGTGGGGCCAAGGCTTCCAGCTCAACTTCATCTCTGGCTACACTCAAGGGACTGTCGGCTTCGGTGTCGATGCCATTGGCCTGTTGGGCATCAAGTTGGATTCGGGCGGCGGCACCAACGGCGCCACTTCAGCCTCCTACGGCGGCACGATCTTCCCGAGCAAGTCCAATGGCGAAGCCGTTGACAACTACTCGAGCCTTGGCCTGACCGCCAAAGCCAAGATCTCGAAAACCGAGCTGAAACTGGGCACCCTGATGCCTAAGCTGCCTGTGATCTCGTACAACGACGGTCGCCTGCTGCCTCAAACCTTCCAAGGTGGTCAGATCACTTCCAACGACATCGACAACCTCACTCTGGTTGGTGGTCAAGTTGAGAAAACCAAAGGGCGTAACTCCAGCAACGAAGAGAATTTCTCCCTTGCTGGCGCCAACACCCGTGGCGTGAACTGGCGCGACAGCAACAAGTTCATCTACGCCGGTGGTGACTACAAACTCACCAAAGACCTGACTGCCCAGTACTACTACGGCAACCTGGAAGATTTCTACAAGCAGCACTTCCTGGGTCTGGTTCACAACTGGTCGATCGGCCCGGGTGTATTGAAGTCTGACCTGCGTTACTTCAACAGCAGCGACGACGGTGCCAACGGTAGCGATCCGAAGTACTACACCACTGGTAATTACAATGCGGCCAGCGGCAAGGGCAAGGTTGACAACAACCTGTACAGCGGCCTGTTCCTGTACACCGTTGCCGGTCACACCTTCGGCGGCGGCTACCAGGTCAGCAATGGCAGCAGCGACTTCCCTTGGTTGAACCAAGGCGACGGTTCGTCGAACTACACCATCACCGACATGCAAATCCAGAAGTTCGGCCGTGCCGGCGAACGCACCTGGCAAGCACGCTACTCGTATGACTTCGCCAAGGCCGGCCTGCCAGGCCTGACCGCTGGTGTGGTTTACCTGCGTGGTGACAACATTGACACCGTCGGTGCCAACAGCCAGTCGACTGGTAAAGACCAGACCGAGTGGGAACGTGACATCACCGTGGCCTACGTTGTACCAGAAGGCCCGCTGAAGAACGTTGGCGTGGCCTGGAAAAACGCTTCGTGGCGCAACAACATTGCGAGCACGCGCGATCAGGACGAAAACCGTTTGATCCTCAGCTACACCCTGCCGATTTTCTAAATCGGATATAACCTTGCCCGGCGCAATGCCGGGCAAGGTGCTGTTGCTTTCAAGTCGGGCTACCCCCGCAAGCCCTTCCTGAACCCCTCTGTTTACAGCGTCTCAAGGCCTTCTCGAACCTTGACGGGCATGTTGGCCTGCGCCTTTTCCACGGTCCAGTGAACAGATTTTTAATATTCCTATATCGTCTAAATAAATCGATATTTATTCTTTTTAAATTATCGCAAGCACAGGCACAGTGAACTCCATAAGCACTCATCAGGAGCCACACCATGAGCCTCAGACTGGGCGATATCGCCCCCGACTTCGAACAGGACTCCAGCGCCGGCAAGATTCGCTTCCACGAATGGTTGGGCGATAGCTGGGGCGTGCTCTTTTCCCACCCGGCAGACTTCACCCCGGTATGCACCACCGAGTTGGGCTTCACCGCCAAGCTCAAGGACGAATTTGCCCAGCGCGGTGTCAAGGCCATTGCCCTGTCGGTAGACCCGGTGGATTCGCACCACAAGTGGATCGAAGACATCAACGAAACCCAGAACACTGTCGTCAACTTCCCGATCCTGGCCGACGCCGACCGTAAGGTCAGCGACCTGTATGACCTGATCCACCCGAACGCTAACGACACCCTCACTGTGCGTTCATTGTTCGTGATCGACCCGAATAAAAAGATTCGCCTGACCATCACCTACCCGGCCAGCACTGGCCGTAATTTCCACGAAATCCTGCGGGTTATCGACTCGTTGCAGCTGACCGACAACTACAAAGTCGCCACCCCGGCCAATTGGCAGGACGGTGATGAAGTGGTGATCGTGCCTTCGCTCAAGGATGAGGAAGAGATCAAGAAGCGCTTTCCCAAGGGTTATCGTGCGGCGAAGCCGTACCTGCGACTGACACCTCAACCCAACCGTTAAGATCAACCGAATCAACCGAATCAACTGTAGGAGCGAGCTTGCTCGCGAAGAACGTCAACGATAACGCAGCGTGTCGGGTTGCCCGCGGTGCCTGTGCGTTCTTCGCGAGCAAGCTCGCTCCTACAGGAAAGCAGGGGTTTTCAGGCCGTTTTTACGGCCTTTTTTTTCGTTTGGCGATTGAGTATCCGTATATGCATTTAAAGAATAAACAAATGAAAAAATGAGATTTATAGATATATAAATCTGCTGATAAGGTCTGTCCCATCTTGGCGCCATCGCCGCACAGCGAACCGCCGACACTTGCTCAAGGAATTCTCTAGATGCTGGTCGTAACACTTGGTGGCAGTCCCAGCCAGCGCTCCCGCTCCGGGGTCTTGCTGGATCATTCCCGGCGCTGGTTGCAGCAGCAAGGCGTGGAAGTGGTGAGTTATCAGGTACGGGACTTCCCGGCCGAAGACTTGCTGCATGCGCGCTTCGACAGCCCCAAGGTCATCGACCTGCTGGCGCAAGTGGCAAACGCGGATGGCCTGGTGATCGCCACGCCAGTGTACAAGGCTTCGTTTTCGGGCGCGTTGAAAACCGTTCTTGACCTGCTGCCCGAGCGTGCCCTGGCCCACAAAGTGGTATTGCCGATGGCTACCGGCGGCAGCATCGCCCACATGCTCGCGGTGGACTATGCCTTGAAGCCGGTGCTGTCAGCCCTGAAAGCCCAGGAGTTGCTCCACGGGATCTTCGCCGAAGACAGCCAGATCGCGTACGGCGAAGGCAGTGCCCAGGCGCAATTGGTGCCGATTCTTGAACAACGCTTAAGCGAGGCCTTGGATCAGTTTTACAGCGCCATGGCCCGCCGCCCCAAGCCCCTTGACCCCCATGTGTTGAATGAACGTTTGTTGAGTGCTCGCTGGAGCATCTGAGCTTCACCCTGATCTAGAAACACTCACCTTACTCAGCCGCCAACGGCCAAGCAGGTGCAGCCAAAATCCTAATCGCATAATTGGAGAGAGCGCCATGCGCACTGTCATCTTGCGTCGTGGTCTGGTCGCACTGTTTGCTGCGGCTGTGTCCTTCGGCGCCATTGTTCAAGCTCAAGCGGCCGAAACCTTGCGTATCGGCTATCAAAAATACGGCACCCTGGTAGTGCTCAAGGCCAAGGGCTCGCTGGAAAAGCGCCTGGCTGAGCAGGGCGTGCAGGTGCAATGGACGGAATTCCCCGGTGGCCCGCAGCTTCTTGAAGGGCTGAACGTTGGTTCCATCGACTTCGGCGTCACCGGTGAAACCCCACCAGTGTTCGCCCAGGCCGCCGGTGCTGATTTGCTCTACGTCGCCTACGAACCACCGGCCCCCACCAGTGAAGCGATCCTGGTGCCTAAGGACTCACCGATCAAATCGGTGCAGGACCTCAAGGGAAAGAAAATCGTACTCAACAAAGGCTCCAACGTGCACTACCTGCTGGTGCGTGCCCTGGAAGATGCTGGCTTGAAATACACCGACGTGCAGACCGTATTCCTGCCGCCCGCCGACGCCCGCGCCGCATTTGAGCGTGGCAGTGTCGACGCCTGGGTGATCTGGGACCCGTATCAGGCCGCCGCCGAGAAACAACTGCAAACCCGCACCCTGCGTGACGGCACCGGCATCGCCGACAACCATCAGTTCTACCTGGCGACCAAGCCTTACGCCGAAAAACACCCTGAAGTGATCAAGGCGTTGGTGGAAGAAGTACGTGCCGTGGGCGAGTGGTCCAAGGCCAACCCTGAAGAAGTCACCACCCAAGTCGCGCCGCTGCTCGGCCTGCCCGCCGACATCACCCTGACCTCAGTGAAACGCCAGGGCTACGGCGCGCTGTTCCTGACGCCGGAAGTGGTCGGTGCCCAACAGAAAATCGCCGACACCTTCTACCAACTCAAACTGATCCCCAAACCCTTGAGCATCAAGGACGTGATCTGGACGCCGCCTGCGACCGTTGCCAAAGCACCGTAATCCGACTTCTTCAGGAGACAACTCCATGGGCCTCAATATTTTCTGGTTCCTGCCTACCCACGGCGATGGCCATTACCTTGGCACCGCTGAAGGCGCTCGCGCCGTTGATCACGGGTATTTGCAACAAGTGGCCCAGGCGGCGGATCGCCTTGGTTTTGGCGGGGTACTGATCCCCACCGGGCGCTCCTGCGAAGATTCCTGGCTGGTGGCGGCCTCGTTGATTCCAGTAACCCAGCGCCTTAAGTTTTTGGTCGCCCTGCGCCCCGGGATCATTTCCCCGACGGTGGCAGCACGTCAGGCAGCAACGCTGGATCGCCTGTCGGGCGGGCGGGCGTTGTTCAACCTGGTGACTGGCGGTGACCCGGAAGAATTGGCCGGTGACGGTTTGTTCCTCAGCCATGAAGAGCGTTATCAAGCCTCGGTGGAATTCACCCGCATCTGGCGTCGGGTACTGGAAGGCGAAACCGTTGATTACGACGGTCAGCACATCAGTGTCAAAGGCGCCAAATTGCTTTATCCACCGATCCAGCAACCACGTCCGCCGTTGTACTTCGGCGGCTCTTCGGAAGCCGCGCAGGATTTGGCAGCCGAACAAGTGGAAATGGTTTTGACCTGGGGTGAGCCGCCGGCAGCCGTGGCGGAAAAAATCGAACAGGTACGGGCCAAGGCCGCGAAGCTGGGGCGCACCGTACGCTTCGGCATTCGCCTGCATGTGATTGTGCGTGAAACCAACGCCGAAGCCTGGCAAGCGGCCGACAAACTGATTTCCCATGTGGACGACGACACCATCGCCCGCGCCCAGGCGTCCCTGTCGCGCTTCGATTCGGTGGGCCAGCAACGCATGGCTGCCTTGCACGGTGGCAGCCGTGACAACCTGGAAGTCAGCCCCAACCTGTGGGCAGGTGTCGGCCTGGTGCGTGGCGGTGCGGGCACGGCGCTGGTGGGCGACGGGCCGACCGTTGCGGCGCGGGTCAAGGAATACGCGGACTTGGGCATCGACACTTTTATCTTCTCCGGTTATCCACACTTGGAAGAGTCGTACCGGGTCGCCGAACTGTTGTTCCCGCACCTGGACATCGAGCGTCCGCAGCTGCCTAAAAGCGCCGGTTACGTCAGCCCGTTTGGCGAGATGGTGGCCAACGATATCCTCCCCAAAGCTGCGTCCAAGAGCTGAGGCGCTACCATGAATATTGAAAAGTTAAGCCATCGACTGGCGCCTTGGGCGCTACCGATTTTCTTGCTGGCGGTGTGGCAGTTGTCGGTCTCGGCGGGCTGGTTGTCCACTCGAATTCTGCCAGCGCCCAGCGCGGTAATCGAAGCCGGCATCAACCTGGTGCGCAGCGGCGAAATCTGGACGCACCTGGCCATCAGCGGTTGGCGTGCGGGCCTTGGTTTTATCATTGGCGGCGGTATCGGCCTGGCCCTGGGCTTTATCACCGGCCTGTCGGCGTGGGGTGAACGCCTGCTGGACAGTTCGGTGCAGATGATCCGAAACGTGCCGCACCTGGCGCTGATCCCACTGGTGATCCTGTGGTTCGGCATTGATGAGACGGCAAAGATTTTCCTGGTCGCCCTCGGCACGTTGTTCCCGATCTACCTCAACACCTACCACGGCATCCGTAACGTCGACCCGGCGCTGGTGGAAATGGCCCGCAGTTATGGCCTGTCCGGTTTCAGCCTGTTTCGCCAGGTGATTCTGCCGGGTGCCTTGCCTTCGATTTTGGTGGGTGTGCGTTTTGCCCTGGGCTTTATGTGGCTGACCTTAATTGTTGCGGAAACCATCTCCGCCAGTTCCGGTATTGGGTACCTGGCAATGAATGCCCGCGAGTTCCTGCAAACCGACGTCGTGGTGCTGGCGATTGTGCTGTACGCCGTGCTCGGCAAGCTCGCCGACCTGGCGGCTCGCGGCCTGGAACGTGTCTGGTTGCGTTGGCATCCGGCTTATCAAGTGGCCAAGGGAGGTGCAGCATGACCGCTCAACAACCCCCACGCCTGCTGCGCGGTATTCCGCTGGCAGTGCGCAAGCTACGTAAATCCTTTGGCGCTCGGGAAGTACTGCGTGAGATTGACCTGCACATTCCGGCAGGCCAATTCGTCGCAGTGGTCGGCCGTAGTGGTTGCGGTAAAAGCACCTTGCTACGCCTGCTTGCCGGTCTGGATAAAGCCAGCAGTGGTGAATTGCTGGCAGGTTCTGCGCCGCTGAGCGAAGCCATTGAAGACACGCGGTTGATGTTCCAGGAAGCGCGTCTGTTGCCGTGGAAAAAAGTCATCGACAACGTCGGTCTTGGACTCAAGGGCAACTGGCGCGCCAAGGCACTGGAAGCGCTGGAAGCCGTCGGCCTGGCCGAACGCGCCGATGAATGGCCGGCGGCCTTGTCCGGTGGCCAGAAGCAGCGCGTCGCCCTGGCTCGTGCCTTGATTCATCAGCCGCGCTTGCTGCTGCTCGATGAGCCGCTGGGTGCGCTGGATGCCCTGACCCGGATCGAGATGCAGCAACTGATCGAGAACCTTTGGCAGCAACACGGTTTTACCGTGTTGCTGGTGACCCACGACGTCAGCGAAGCCGTGGCCATTGCCGACCGGGTGATCCTGATTGAAGACGGCGAAATCGGCCTCGACCTGCTCGTCGACCTGCCACGCCCACGGGCCCGTGGTTCGCACCGCCTGGCAGCACTGGAAGCCGAAGTGCTCAACCGCGTGCTGTCATTGCCTGGTACTGCGCCGGAACCCGAACCTGTTTCACCGTTGCCTACGCAATTGCGTTGGGCGCAATAACTCACTTGCCCATGAAGGAAGAACAACATGACTATTAAAGCCATTAACGTGCGTAACCAGTTCAAAGGCACCATCAAGGAAATCGTCGAAGGCGACGTACTGTCGGAAATCGACGTGCAGACCGCTTCGGGCATCGTCACTTCGGTGATCACCACCCGCTCGGTAAAAGAGCTGGAGTTGGTGATTGGCAGTGAAGTGATTGCGTTCGTTAAGTCCACCGAGGTGTCGATCGCCAAGTTGTGATCGATGTGCGACAGACGACCCCGGACGGCATGAGCCCTTCGGGGTTTTCAGCGTTTTGGGGAGGGATCTGAAGCGAGTTTCCAGCCGTTGGTTGGGGCGAAATAACCCATGGCATGGCTGAACAGATCGTCGGCCAACGGTTCCACGCTGGCCGGCAGTAGTCGCTGGCCGATCTGCGCGGGCAGGGTGGAGTAGTCGATGTGCCAGGGCATGGCGCCAGCACGATGTTGGCCGAAGGACAGTTCACAGGCCAGCAGTGCCTGCCGGTTTTCACTGTCGATACGTTCACGCAAGTGGCCGTTGGGTGCCAGTGGTGCATGCCGGTCGGCGGCGAACAAAAAATAGTCGCCCGCGAGTACCAGGCACGCGCTGCGGGTCGGGTTGTCGTTGGCTTGTAGCCATTGGCTGCGACACAGACCTTTAGAGTCGGCAAGCCGCTCCCATATTTCGTAATAATCATCGTCCAGGGCGGTTTCGATCAGGCGGTCGCGGGTTTCAAAATGCATCCGGCCGATATCGGCCTCATTGCTGGCGGGCTGAAAGTCGATGTGTCGATGCCATTGGCAGATATCGCCGTCGACCTGGGTCACGCCGGCAAAGCCTTTTTGTTCGCACAGGGCCAGGCGGTCGGCATGACTGATGGAGTGAGCAGGCATGTCTGTCGGGATGCGCAGGTCGGCGAACAGGCGCGGTGTTTGCAGCCAGTACACCGAGGTGTGTTGATCGATTTCGCCGTTCTGATAGCTGATCAGGCGTCGTTTCCATACGCCCAGATAGTGTTCGGGGACTTGCTGCATGAGCCCATCCTGGAATTTCAGTGGCTGCGCTTGGGCAGGTAGGGCGGCAGGTAAAGCCCTAAATACGCATCAAATACGCGCATCCCTTCCTCGGCCATACGCGGCGTAATGTGGTCATTTTGTTGCACCGAGCGGGCGTAGACCCGGTCGCTCAGCTCCATGGCCAGGGCGAACACGTCGACGTCTGTGGGCAGGGCCGGCAGTTGGAAGTGCTGGTCGAACACGGTGAGCATCAAGTCCCCCAACTCCAGGTCATGCTGACGGTCAGCCTGGGTCACTTCGGTCAGCCCATGCTGGGCGAGAATCAACTGGCGGGCGGCGGCATCCTTGCTGTAGATGCTCAGCATGCGCAGTTCCACCAGGCGTGACAGATCGCGCCAATGGTTGAGTTTTTCATGATCGATAGGCGCTTGCAGGGCGGCGCGGAAGGCGGCGTGAACATCAGCCGTCAGCGCTTGCAGCAGCGCCGGGACGCTGGCGAAGAAGTGGTAGACCGACGACGGCGGAATCTGCGCCCGTTCGGCCACACTGTAGATCGACAAACTGGCCACGCCTTCGGCGGCCAGCAAGGTGCGGGCGGCATCGAGGATCGCGTCGATCCGGGCCTGGCTGCGGGCGCGGGGTTTGCGAGGGGCTGCGGGGCGGGTCATGGAAGTCTCCTACAGGGCAGTGGGCATTGTACGCAGAGCCTGAAGATGATCCATACCTGTGGCGAGTGGGCTTTTGTGGCGAGCGGGCTTGCCCGCGTTGGGCTGCGCAGCAGCCCCCGGGGTATCGCCGTAATCTTGATGGAGTCAGATCAAAGGAGTTGGGGCCGCTTCGCGGCCCAACGCGGGCAAGCCCGCTCGCCACAGCAAAAGCCTGCGGCGTTCCTTTTACTGTCGCAACCGCTTACACGGTATGCAGGTACCAGTTGTACTCAAGGTCGGAGATGGAGTGTTCAAACTCTTCCAGCTCACTTTCCTTACAGGCGACGAAGATATCGATGTATTTCGGATCGATGTACTTGGCCATCACTTCGCTGTCGTCCAGCTCGCGCAATGCATCGCGCAGGTTGTTCGGCAGGCTTTGCTCGTTCTGCTCGTAACTGTTGCCTTCCACCGGAGCGCCCGGTTCGATCTTGTTGGTCAGGCCGTGGTGCACGCCCGCCAGGACCGAAGCCATCAGCAGGTACGGGTTGGCATCGGCGCCGGCCACGCGGTGTTCCAGGCGGACCGCGTCGGCGGAACCGGTGGGTACGCGTACCGCAACAGTGCGGTTATCCAGCCCCCAGCACGGCGCGTTCGGCACGTAGAACTGTGCGCCGAAACGACGGTAGGAGTTGACGTTGGGGCACAGGAACGCCATTTGGGCGGGTAGGGTCTCCAGCACACCGCCGATCGCATGTCGCAGTGCGGCGTTCTGCTCGGGATCCTCGCAGGCAAAGATGTTCTTGCCTTCCTTGTCCAGGATCGAAATGTGTACGTGCAAACCGTTGCCTGCCTGGCCTGGGTAAGGCTTGGCCATGAAGGTGGTGTCCATCTCATGGTCGTAGGCGATGTTCTTGATCAAACGCTTGAGCAGTACCGCGTAGTCGCAGGCCTTTATCGGGTCGGCAACGTGGTGCAGGTTCACTTCGAACTGCGCCGGGGCACTTTCCTTGACGATGGCGTCGGCAGGGATGCCTTGCTCTTTTGCACCTTCCAGAATGTCCTGGAGGCAGTCGACGTATTCGTCGAGGTCGTCGATCAGGTAGACCTGTGTCGAGTGCGGGCGTTTGCCGGAGATCGGCGAGCGGGGCGGCTGTGGCCGGCCATTCACGTTCTCCTGGTCGATCAGGTAGAACTCCAGCTCGAATGCGGCGCAGATGGTCAGACCGAGGTCATCAAACTTGCTCACAACTTGGCGGAGCACTTCGCGAGGATCGGCGAAGAAAGGTTCACCTTCGATTTCGTGCATGGTCATCAGCAGTTGCGCGGTTGGGCGCTTTTGCCAGGGTTCATTGCACAGGGTGTCAGGGATTGGATAACAGATTCGGTCAGCATCACCGATGTCCAGACCCAGGCCGGTGCTTTCCACCGTCGAGCCATTGATATCCAGGGCAAATAAAGAGGCCGGCAAATTGATGCCTTTCTCGTAAACCTTGTGGAGGCTGGTGCGTTCGATGCGCTTGCCGCGCACCACACCATTCATATCCGCAATTAGAAGGTCTACGTACAGAACCTCAGGATGATCCTTAAGGAACGCGTTCGCTTCGTTAAGCTGAACGGCACGCGGGGGTACCGACATGATGCAACACCTTTGTTGTTAAAAATATCAATCATTGAAATCTTCGGGTTTCAGTCAACCCGAACGGCATGCCGAAGTCAAGCGAGGCCTTTTTTGCCCTAAAAAAGCGCCCTGAGGGCATTTTCGAGGCTTTTTGGGGCGATTTTTTGTATTTGAGTCTCTTGGAACCAGCACGTTTGAGCGGGCCGTGTTGTATTTTTTACGGGGGTGTTGTGTAAAAAAATGAACAAGGCTAAGCTCGATTCAAACCCATAACAGCAATAATATCGGGGTGCTTCATGTCTCGCCTGCCGTTAATCGGCGTCGCCGCCTGTTCCAAACAGGTCGGTCTGCATGCTTATCACATCAGTGGCGACAAATACGTCCGTGCAGTGGCCACCGCTGCCAAGGGCTTGCCATTGATTATTCCGTCTCTGGCGGATTTGCTCGACCCGGCCAATATTCTTGACGGTCTGGACGGCATTCTCTTTACCGGCTCACCCTCCAATATCGAACCTTTTTATTACGACGGTCCGGCCAGCGCGCCCGGGACTGCTCATGACCCTGCACGGGACCAAACCACCTTGCCGTTGATTCGCGCCGCGATTGTCGCAGGCGTTCCGGTGCTGGGGATTTGCCGTGGCTTCCAGGAAATGAACGTGGCGTTTGGCGGCAGCCTGCATCAGAAGGTTCATGAGGTGCCGGGCATGATGGATCATCGCGAAGACGACACCCAGCCGCTGGACGTCCAGTACGGCCCGGCTCACCCGGTGACGATCTCTGCAGGTGGTGTATTGGCAAGCCTGGGTTTGCCAGAAACGATCCAAGTCAACTCGATTCACGGGCAGGGCGTTGATCGTCTGGCGCCTGGGCTACACGTTGAAGCAACAGCTCCCGATGGCTTGGTCGAAGCCTTTTCGGTGACAGACGGCAAGGCTTTTGCTTTGGGAGTGCAATGGCACCCCGAATGGCAGGTAAGCTCTAACCCGCACTATCTCGCGATCTTCCAGGCATTTGGCAATGCCTGTCGAAAGCGGGCGACACAACGCGACGCGGATGATGCGTCAACCAACGCCTGACCTTTAATGGATGTCAGGAAACTCAGCCCAGAGGCATTTATGAGTAACAACCTCGACCAGCTCACCGATTGGTTGAAAGACCACAAGATCACAGAAGTCGAATGCATGATTGGCGACCTCACCGGGATCACCCGGGGCAAGATCTCGCCGACCAACAAGTTCATCGCCGAAAAAGGCATGCGCCTGCCCGAGAGCGTTCTGTTACAGACCGTGACCGGCGACTATGTCGAAGACGACATCTATTACGAACTGCTCGACCCTGCCGACATTGACATGATCTGCCGCCCGGACGAGAACGCGGTATTCCTTGTGCCTTGGGCCATAGAGCCCACGGCCCAGGTGATCCACGACACCTACGACAAGCAAGGCAACCCTATCGAGTTGTCGCCGCGCAACGTGCTCAAAAAAGTCCTCAAGCTCTACGCCGACAAAGGCTGGCAGCCCATCGTGGCGCCGGAGATGGAGTTCTACCTGACCAAGCGCTGCGAAGACCCGGACTTTCCGCTGCAACCGCCGATTGGCCGCTCTGGCCGCCCGGAAACCGGTCGCCAGTCCTTCTCTATAGAAGCGGCCAACGAATTCGACCCGTTGTTCGAAGACGTCTACGACTGGTGCGAACTGCAGGAGCTGGACCTCGACACCCTGATCCACGAGGACGGCACGGCGCAGATGGAAATCAACTTCCGTCACGGCGATGCCCTGTCTTTGGCCGACCAGATCCTGGTGTTCAAGCGCACCATGCGTGAGGCCGCGCTCAAGCACAATGTGGCCGCCACGTTCATGGCCAAGCCGATGACCGGCGAGCCCGGCAGCGCCATGCACCTGCACCAGAGCATCATCGACATTGCCACCGGCAAAAACGTCTTCTCCAACGAAGACGGGTCCAAGAGCGAACTGTTCCTTTACCACATCGGCGGTCTGCAAAAATTCATCCCCGAGCTGTTGCCGCTGTTTGCGCCCAACGTCAACTCGTTCCGCCGCTTCCTGCCGGACACCTCGGCACCGGTTAACGTGGAATGGGGCGAAGAAAACCGCACCGTCGGCCTGCGGGTGCCGGATGCCGGCCCACAGAACCGTCGGGTGGAAAACCGCCTGCCGGGCGCCGATGCCAACCCGTACCTGGCGATTGCCGCCAGCTTGTTGTGCGGCTACATCGGTATGGTCGAAGGCATCAACCCAAGTGCACCGGTGGTCGGTCGCGGTTACGAGCGTCGCAACCTGCGCCTGCCGTTGACCATCGAAGACGCCCTGGAGCGGATGGAAAACAGCAAGACCATCGAGAAATACCTGGGTCACAAATTCATCACAGGCTATGTCGCGGTCAAGCGGGCCGAGCATGAAAACTTCAAGCGCGTGATCAGTTCGTGGGAGCGGGAATTCCTGCTTTTTGCCGTCTGATGCGCCGGGTGCGGCCGTTACACGCCGCACCTTCACCTGCTACTTTTGGAGATTGGTATGACCAGCAGCAACCCGCAAACCCGTAAATGGCAAGCCTTGAGCAGCGATCACCACCTGGCGCCGTTCAGCGACTTCAAACAGTTGAAAGAGAAAGGCCCGCGAATCATCACCAAAGCTCACGGTGTCTACCTGTGGGACAGCGAAGGCAACAAGATTCTCGACGGCATGGCCGGCCTGTGGTGCGTGGCCATCGGTTATGGCCGCGATGAACTGGCTGACGCCGCCGCCAAGCAGATGAAAGAGCTGCCGTACTACAACCTGTTCTTCCAGACCGCCCACCCGCCGGTACTGGAATTGGCCAAGGCCATCTCTGACGTTGCCCCTCAAGGCATGAACCACGTGTTCTTCACCGGCTCCGGCTCCGAAGGCAACGACACCATGCTGCGCATGGTTCGTCACTACTGGGCGATCAAGGGCCAGCCGAACAAGAAAATCATCATCAGCCGCAAGAACGGCTACCACGGTTCCACCGTTGCCGGCGCGAGCCTGGGCGGCATGACCTACATGCACGAACAGGGCGACTTGCCGATCCCGGGCATCGTCCACATCGCCCAGCCGTACTGGTTCGGCGAAGGCGGCGACATGAGCCCCGAAGCGTTCGGCATCTGGGCCGCCAACCAACTGGAAGAGAAGATTCTGGAACTGGGCGTGGACAACGTCGGCGCCTTTATTGCCGAGCCGATCCAGGGTGCCGGTGGCGTGATCATACCGCCCGACAGCTACTGGCCGCGCATCAAGGAAATCCTCGCCAAGTACGATATCCTGTTTGTCGCCGATGAGGTGATCTGTGGTTTCGGCCGTACCGGTGAGTGGTTCGGTAGCGATTTCTACAACCTCAAGCCGGACATGATGACCATCGCCAAGGGCCTGACCTCGGGTTATATCCCCATGGGCGGTCTAATCGTGCGCGACGAAGTGGTTGCTGTGCTCAATGAAGGTGGCGACTTTAACCACGGTTTCACCTACTCCGGTCATCCGGTGGCCGCCGCAGTGGCCCTGGAAAACATCCGCATCCTGCGCGATGAAAAAATTGTCGAGCGCGTCCACAGCGAAACGGCACCCTATTTGCAGCGACGCCTACGAGAGCTGAGTGATCATCCCCTGGTGGGTGAAGTACGCGGTGTCGGCCTGTTGGGTGCCATTGAGCTGGTGCAGGACAAAGCGACGCGCAAGCGTTACGAAGGGAAAGGCGTTGGCATGATCTGCCGCACCTTCTGTTTTGAGAATGGCCTGATCATGCGCGCTGTCGGCGACACCATGATCATTTCGCCGCCGCTGGTGATCAGCAAGGCCGAGATTGACGAGTTGGTGACCAAGGCGCGCAAGTGCCTGGACCTGACTTTGGCGGCATTGCAGGGCTAAGTGTTAGGCTCAGGACGGAGTGGCCTTTGGCCGCTCCGTTATAAATGTGGGGCTTTGGTTGAAAGCCGGCCCTTGAACTTGCCAGACTGTCGCCCTGTTTTGTTGCCCTTCGAGGGGCCACTCAACACTTTGCAGCTGTTTATAGATAAAGAATGTGGCCCAAAAAGAAAAATTGGAGCATGACCGAATGAAGGCATTAGGTTTGAAGAACGCTGGCAAGACCCTCCTGGCCTTGTCCCTGATGGGCGTGATGGCGGGCGCGGCCCAGGCAGACGACAAAGTGCTGCACGTCTACAACTGGTCCGATTACATTGCACCGGACACCGTGAAGAAGTTCGAAGCGGAGTCGGGCATCAAGGTGGTCTACGACGTATTCGACAGCAACGAAACCCTGGAAGCCAAGCTGCTGGCGGGCAAATCCGGGTATGACATCGTCGTGCCTTCCAACAACTTCCTGGCCAAGCAGATCAAGGCCGGTGTTTACCAGAAGCTGGACAGATCCAAGCTGCCAAACTGGAAAAACCTCAATCCTGAATTGCTCAAGGCTGTTTCGATCAGCGACCCGGGCAACGAACACGCGTTCCCTTACATGTGGGGCTCGATCGGTATTGGCTTCAACGCCGATAAGGTCAAGGCCGCACTGGGTGCCGACGCACCGACCAATTCCTGGGATTTGCTGTTCAAGCCGGAAAACGCGGCCAAGCTGAAATCCTGCGGTATCAGCTTCCTCGACTCGCCAACCGAAATGTTGCCGATTGCCCTGCATTACCTCGGTTACCCGACCGACAGCCAGGACAAGAAACAGCTGGCCGAAGCCGAAGCACTGTTCCTGAAGATCCGTCCTTCGGTCGGTTACTTCCACTCCTCCAAGTACATCTCGGACCTGGCCAACGGCAACATCTGCGTGGCAGTCGGTTACTCGGGTGATATCTACCAGGCCAAGGCCCGTGCCGCCGAAGCGGGTGACAAGGTCAAAGTCAGCTACAACATTCCCAAGGAAGGCGCTGGCAGCTTCTTCGACATGGTCGCCATCCCTAAAGATGCCGAAAACGTCGACGGCGCCTACAAGTTCATGACCTTCCTGATGAAACCGGAAATCATGGCCGAGATCACCGACGCGGTGCGTTTCCCCAACGGTAACGCGGCGGCGACTCCACTGGTCGACAAGGAAATCACCAGCGACCCAGGTGTTTATCCACCAGCGGACGTCATGGCCAAGCTGTATGCAATTGCTGACTTGCCGGCCGCCACTCAGCGCTTGCTGACCCGCAGCTGGACCAAGATCAAATCGGGCAAATAAGCTGGTTTGATGAGGTCTTCGTTAACCGCCGCGATGCGCGCGGTGGTTAACGAAACAATTAAATGACAGAAAGTTTTGCCGGATCGGTTTATCGAGGGTAAGTTGCGCGCCGGTTTTGTTGCCGCGCAGTGTTGCTGCCATGCCGCTCGGGTAACTTGGCCCAACTAGTTGAGAGGACCTCCACTTGCCAATTTCTTTATTTCGCAAAGCCTTGCTGGTCGGTGCGGGCGTCACGTTGGCAGTCAGCGTGCAGGCCGCTTCAACCGTGCATGTTTATAACTGGTCGGACTATATCGGCCCCGACACCCTGGCCAACTTTGAAAAGGCCACCGGCATCAAGCCCGTCTACGACGTGTTCGATTCCAACGAAACCCTGGAAGGCAAGTTGCTGGCCGGTCGTACCGGCTATGACGTGGTAGTGCCGTCCAACCACTTCCTAGGCAAGCAAATCAAGGCCGGCGCATTCCAGAAGCTAGACAAGTCCCAGCTGAGTAACTACGCCAACCTGGACCCGGCGCTGCTCAAGCGGCTGGAAAAGAACGATCCAGGCAACCAGTACGCAGTGCCCTATCTGTGGGGCACCAACGGCATTGGCTACAACGTCGAGAAAGTCAAAGCGGCGCTGGGCGTCGACAAGATCGACTCCTGGGCGGTGCTGTTCGAGCCAGAAAACATCAAGAAGCTCTCCAAGTGCGGCGTGGCGTTCCTTGATTCGGCCGATGAAATGTTGCCGGCGGTGCTCAATTACATGGGCCTGGACCCCAACAGCCAGAACCCCGAAGACTATAAAAAGGCTGAAGCCAAGCTGATGGCGGTGCGTCCGTACGTGACTTACTTCAACTCCTCCAAGTACATTTCCGATCTGGCCAATGGCGAGATCTGTGTCGCCGCCGGCTTCTCCGGCGACGTCTTCCAGGCCAAGGCTCGTGCGGCCGAAGCGGGCAAGGGCGTGAACATCGCCTACGTCATCCCGAAAGAAGGCGGCAACCTCTGGTTCGACGTGCTGGCGATCCCCAAGGATTCCACCAACGTCAAGGAAGCCCTCGCTTTCATCAACTATTTGCTGAAACCTGAAGTGATCGCTCAGGTCAGTGATTACGTCGGTTACGCCAACCCTAACCCAGGGGCGGACACACTGATGGAGCAATCGATACGCACCGACGAAGCGGTTTACCCACCGCAGGCGGTTCTCGACCGGACCTTTGTCAACGGCGAGCTACCCCCGAAGGTGCAACGCTTAATGACCCGCAGCTGGACCAAGGTCAAGTCGGGCAAGTAAGGCTCAAAGCTCAAACTATCCAAGGTTCGCCCGCCTCGGGCGAACTGCACTCTTCTTGTTGGGAGTTTCGTAAATGGCAGTTGCCTCCGGCGCCTATAAGAAAGCCCTCGAGGGCGACCAGACACCGAAAAAGGTGCTGGTCAAAATCGACCGGGTCACGAAGAAATTCGACGAGACGATTGCCGTGGACGATGTGTCCCTGGAAATCAAGAAAGGCGAGATCTTCGCCTTGCTCGGCGGTTCGGGTTCAGGCAAGTCCACCCTGCTGCGTATGCTCGCAGGTTTCGAGCGCCCGACCGAGGGCCGGATTTTCCTCGACGGTGTGGACATCACCGACATGCCGCCCTACGAGCGGCCGATCAACATGATGTTCCAGTCCTACGCCTTGTTCCCGCACATGACGGTGGCGCAGAACATCGCTTTCGGCCTGCAACAGGACAAGATCCCCAGGGCCGAGGTGGATGCCCGCGTCGCGGAAATGCTCAAGCTGGTACAGATGAGCCAGTTCGCCAAGCGCAAGCCGCACCAACTGTCTGGCGGCCAGCGTCAGCGCGTGGCCCTGGCCCGCTCCCTGGCCAAGCGGCCGAAGTTGCTGTTGCTCGATGAGCCGATGGGCGCCCTGGACAAGAAGCTGCGTTCGCAAATGCAACTGGAGCTGGTGGAAATCATCGAGCGCGTGGGTGTGACCTGCGTGATGGTGACCCACGACCAGGAAGAGGCCATGACCATGGCCGAGCGCATTGCGATCATGCACCTGGGCTGGATCGCGCAGATCGGCAGCCCCATCGACATCTACGAGACGCCAACCAGCCGCCTGGTGTGCGAGTTCATCGGCAACGTCAATATCTTCGAAACCCAGGTTGTGGACGACGCCGAAGGCCACGCGCTGCTCAAGTGCCCTGACCTGGACCGCGACATCTATGTCGGCTACGGCATCGCCACCTCGCTAGAAGACAAGTCGGTGACCTACGCCATCCGCCCGGAAAAACTGCTGGTGACCTCCGAAATGCCGACCTGCGAGCACAACTGGTCCAGCGGTAAGGTCCACGATATCGCCTACCTGGGAGGGCACTCGGTGTTTTACGTCGAGCTGCCCAGCGGCAAGCTGGTGCAGTCCTTCGTCGCCAACGCTGAACGCCGTGGCGCGCGGCCGACCTGGGGTGACCAGGTCTACGTGTGGTGGGAAGACGACAGCGGCGTGGTACTTCGTTCATGAACATGAAGAAACTCAAGCGCCAGTTGCAACGAATAACCCCCGGTGGCCGGCATGTGGTCATCGGGATACCTTTCCTCTGGCTGTTCCTGTTCTTCATGCTGCCGTTCTTCATCGTCCTGAAGATCAGCTTTGCCGAAGCCGACGTAGCGATCCCTCCGTACACTGAGATCTACACCTTCGTTGAACAGAAGCTGCAGTTGGTGCTCAACCTGGCCAACTACGCGATGCTGGGCGATGACGAGTTGTACATCGCAGCCTATCTTGGCTCGCTGAAGATGGCGTTTTTCAGCACAGTGTTGTGCCTGCTGATCGGTTATCCGATGGCCTATGCCATCGCCAGCGCCCGCAAGGAAATGCAGACCGTGCTGGTGCTGCTGATCATGATGCCGACCTGGACGGCGATCCTGATCCGCGTCTATGCGTGGATGGGTATCCTCAGCAACAACGGCTTGCTCAATGGCTTCCTGATGTCCATCGGACTGATCAACGAGCCGTTTCAGATACTCAATACCAACATCGCGGTGTATATCGGCGTGGTCTATTCCTACCTGCCGTTCATGATCCTGCCGCTCTACGCCAACTTGGTCAAACATGACCAGAGTCTGCTGGAAGCCGCGTCGGACCTGGGTTCGAGTACCTTCAACAGTTTCTGGAAAATCACCGTGCCACTGTCCAAAAACGGCATCATCGCCGGCTGCATGCTGGTGTTTATCCCGGTGGTGGGCGAGTTCGTGATCCCTGAACTGCTGGGCGGTCCGGAAACCCTGATGATCGGTAAAGTGTTGTGGCAAGAATTTTTCAACAACCGTGACTGGCCGGTGGCTTCTGCCCTGGCGGTGGTGATGCTGGCGATCCTGATCGTGCCGATCATCCTGTTCAACCGCAGCCAAGCCAAAGAGATGGAGGGCAAGATATGAAGCGCTTCAGTTTCTCCAGCTTTATGCTGGTCGTCGGGCTGCTGTTTATCTACCTGCCGATGCTGATTCTGGTGATCTATTCGTTCAACGAGTCGAAACTGGTGACGGTGTGGGGCGGTTGGTCGATCAAGTGGTATATCGGCCTGCTGGATAACACCCAACTGATGGGCTCGGTAGCACGCTCCCTGGAAATCGCCTGCTACACGGCGGTGGCGGCAGTGGCGTTGGGCACGTTGGCGGCATTTGTGCTGACGCGCATCAGCCAGTTCAAGGGCCGCACGCTGTTCGGCGGCCTGGTTACGGCGCCGCTGGTGATGCCAGAAGTGATCACCGGTCTGTCGCTGTTGCTGCTGTTTGTAGCCATGGCGCAGATGATCGGCTGGCCCCAGGAACGTGGCATCGTCACCATCTGGATCGCTCACACCACGTTCTGTTCGGCGTATGTGGCGGTGGTGGTGTCGGCGCGTTTGCGTGAGCTGGACCTGTCGATCGAAGAAGCGGCGATGGACCTGGGTGCGCGGCCGTGGAAGGTGTTCTTCCTGATCACCATCCCGATGATCGCGCCGTCGTTGGCGGCGGGTGGGATGATGTCCTTCGCGCTGTCCCTGGATGACCTGGTATTGGCCAGCTTTGTCTCGGGGCCGGGTTCCACCACGTTGCCGATGGAAGTGTTCTCGGCGGTGCGTCTGGGGGTTAAACCCGAGATCAACGCCGTGGCCAGCCTGATTCTGTTGGCGGTGTCGCTGGTGACCTTCCTGGTGTGGTTCTTCAGCCGCCGTGCCGAAGAGCGCCGCAAGAAGGCGATCCAGCAGGCGATTGAAGAAGCTGCAGCGGACGGTTGGAAGCAGCCAGATGTGCGTCGGGCGCCTGCGCCAGTTTAATCAGGTCTACCTGAAGAAACTGGATCAAAATGTGGGAGCTGGCTTGCCTGCGATGAGGCCCTGTCAGTCGACTGATTGGTTGACTGATACCCCGCCATCGCAGGCAAGCCAGCTCCCACATTTGATTGCATTGCAAGTCGGTTATGCAGTCCAGGGCGACTGGCGAATCACCTCGACAAAGTTCATCGGCCTGAACCCAGACATCTGATCCCCTCGCGGGTTTTTGTGGCGAGCGGGCTTGCCCGCGTTGGGTCGCGAAGCGGCCCCAAACCTGGCGCTGCGACTTTGTCTGTAAGAATGCGGCGGCCTTACTGGGGCTGCTGCGCAGCCCAACGCGGGCAAGCCCGCTCGCCACAAAGCCCGCTTGTCACAAGCCCAGCACATGCGCAGCGTGTTCAATCGCAGGCTTGGAGTGACGCCGCAACAATTCAGGCTGAATTTCGCGGCGCCAGTTTGAGCGCTATTGCGCGGCTCTGGCCGGCAACAGTTTGAGCGTACCTCGGGTATTGGCCGTCACTTCCTCATCATTGAGGTGCGCCTGCTCATACCCACCCTCGATATACGTTTCTGCCTGGTCGGCGTAGTGCTTGTCGAACGGCACGCCGCTTTGCCCTACCGGGTTGATGGTCAGGGCGTGCGCGGCGTCGGCGAAGTCGATCAGGCGCCGGGTTGACGGCCCATAAGTCACCGGCCAGGGCGCCGGGCCGATGGCGGCAGACAGGTTATTTGGCACTTCGTGGGTGCCGGGGGCCGCGAAGGGGCCGACATTGACGATCTGGTCCAACGGCTTCTGCGATCCCAGCGGATGGCCATGAGTCAGGGTATGCGCCTTGCCCCACTGCCACTGCGTCGGGTCATCGCCGAAGGTGGCCTTGAGGTGCGCAAGGCTAGCTTGCCAGGCGAGCCGGACGGTGTCGGTGCGGGTCTCCTTGAGTGGGGTGGTGCGGTTGTCCCACCACGGCGAGTCGGTGGCAGCTGTGAGGCGCGGCAGGGCGGAGTCGATGACCCGGGTCGAGAGCAGGGTCTGGAACATGGCGTCGCCCAGCTCGTCACGCATCGCGGCATCAGCAAGATCAAACAGCAACTGGTTGAACAGCGTGGCGCTGGTGGAGTCGAGCGGGTAATCACCTTTCCACGCGGCCAGTTGCTCCACCAGTTTCAACTCTACCGGGTCCTTGACCACATCACGCAGCACTGGCAACAGCGGCGCCAGCAGCCTTGGCCCGTAGGCGGTGGTGGTGCCGAGCTGCAAGGCCTGGCTGTTTTCCAGATCCCATTTCACGCGGTTGTCGCTCAATTGCGCGTTCAACTGTTGGCCGCGATCCGCCAGGTTGTAATAGCCAGGAATCTCCATGCCGGTGGGCGACACGGGCTGTGCGTTGGCGGAGACCACGTAGCCACGCGCCGGATTTTCTTCCTGTGGGTTGGCGCTAAACGGGTAGAAGCCGAGCTTGTCGGCCTGGGTGGTGCTGCCATCGAGGATAAAACCGGGCTTGGCGTCGGCCGGGCGGATCGGCAACTGCGCCGACGCCCACCAGCCGATATCGCCCTTGGCATTGGCCCAGACAATATTCAGTCCCGGTGCGTGGACCTTGGCCACGGCGCTGCGAGCCTTGGCCAGGGTGTTGGCACGATTGAGCTGGTAGAAGCCGTCGAGGATCGGATTCTCGGTTTCGAGGAACGCCCACCACATGGCGATCGGCGTCTTGCCAGCGTTTGCGCCGAGCACGTCATTGATGATCGGGCCGTGGGGCGATTGACGCAGGGTCAGCGTCACCGGGGCCTGGCCCTTGATGGCGATCTGCTGCTCGCTGCTGGTAATGTCGACCCACTGGTCGTGGTAGCGGACCTGATTGGGGTTGTCCGGGTTGACCTGTTCGGCGATCAGGTCCAGATCATCGTTCTGGAACATGGTCAGGCTCCAGCCGAAATCCTTGTTGTGCCCCAGGAACGCTACCGGCACCAGCGCGTTGTGATAACCGTAGAGTTCAAAGCCCGGTGCCGACAACTGCGCCTCGTACCACACCGACGGCACCGAGAAGCGGATATGTGGGTCGCCAGCCAGCAACGGCTTGCCGCTCTTGGTGCGTGCGCCGCTGATGGCCCAGGCGTTGCTGCCCTCGAACTGCGGCAGGCCGTTATCGGCCAAAGCCTGCTCGCTCAGGCGGGCGATGGCGCCAAGGTCTTTCCAGTCGCCGGCGGCCAGGCCAAGATCGCCCCTGGGTTTCCAGTCAAGGTCGAAAGTTTTCAGGTAGTCGCTGCCGAGTTGATCGCGTACGTAAGTCAGCAAGGGCTCGGTACGAAAGGCGGCGGCAAAGCTGTAGGCCAGGTAGCCGGCGATGCTGATGGTGTCTTCGGCGGTAAACGGGCGCTTGGGGATGCCCAGTACGTCGAACTCCATGGGTTTGGCGTGGCTGTCCTGATACTGGTTGATACCGTCCAGGTAGGCTTGCAGGGCTTTCCAGTGGGGCGACTGGCGGTCCATCTGCGCTGCATAAGTGGTGGCGCGGTCACGGATGCGCAGGCTGCGAAACAGTTTGTCGGTGTCCAGCAACTTGGGGCCGAGCACTTCGGCCAGTTCGCCACGGGCCAGGCGACGCATGATTTCCATCTGGAACAGCCGGTCCTGGGCATGCACATAGCCAAGGGCGCGGTACAGGTCGGCTTCGTTCTCGGCGCGGATATGGGGTACGCCACGGTCGTCATAGCGAACAGTCACCGAGCCTTGCAGGTTGGCTATCTCTACCGTGCCCTGGCGGGTCGGCTGCTTGCTGTAGACGTACCAGCCGGCGCTGAGGGCGATCAGCACCAGTAGGGCTGTGAGGACCGACAACACGCGCTTCATGGAAATTCCTTAGTGAGAATGGGGCAGCAGACTACAAACCTTCCGGCCAGGAACAATAGCAGCCCACCGCCAGGGTGTGGGTTGCGTTCACGTCGCGTCCACCCTTGAGTGCCTGCAGGATAGGTTCGATAAAGCTGTTACTGGAATTACAGGTCAGCCCTTCGCTGTAAGGCCCGAAATAGGCCAGCTTGCCCGTGCGATCCCAAATCCCCACGGCGGGGCTGGCGGGCACGTGTTCGGCGCCGGGCAGGGCCGTGAGGACTTTCATTGCGCCGAGGGTCGTGGGCAACTGGCCGTGGCTGCCGGCTTTTTGCAGGGCGTAGAACTCCACGCCCTGGGGCGCGTATTGCTCGATCAATTCGCTGAGGTGCTGTTGATTGCCGACGTTGCACGGGCACGCAGGGTCCCAGAAATGCACCAGGCGAATCGGGCCGGGCCCGGCGAGGTCGTTGGGCAGCTTGAGCATGTCCCCGGAAAACACCGCCGTGTGTTCGCTGAAGGCTCGCAGGTAGCGATCCTGGAACCAGTCATACGCCGCCCACAACCCCACCGCGCAGATCAGTACGATCAGGCTGGCGAACAGGTCCGTGCGGTAAGGCTTTCGCATTCAGATCAATCCTCGAAGGACGCGTAGCTTGCCATGCTTGCCCTGACAGATGAATATCGCAGCTCGATAAAACCTGTGCAGCGCACCAAGCCTCTAGTCTGGAACCTCTTATGCCCGTGACCTTTGACCCCGATCACCTTCGCGAAAGCTTGCGGCCGTTGGTGGATGCGCAGCCGCTCTCAGCCGAGGCCCGGGTCTATCAGCGCTTCTATGGTCTGGACCTGGCGGCCCGCAAGGAGCCGGTTGTCAGCCGCCTGGGGCGTTTTGAGGTCGACGGATTCGAGGTGGTCAGCCAGGTCTGGTGGCCACGGCAACCTGTGGCAACGATGTTCCTGTTTCACGGTTTCTACGATCACATGGGCCTGTATCGCAACGTGGTGGACTGGGGCCTGGACCAGGGTTTCGTGGTGATCGCCTGCGACCTGCCGGGCCACGGGCTGTCCAGTGGCGAGCGGGCCAGCATCGACGACTTCGCGGTGTACCAGAGCGTGGTGCAGGCGCTGTTCGAGCAGGCCAAGGCGTTGCAACTGCCTCAGCCGTGGCACCTGTTCGGGCAAAGCACCGGCGGGGCGATTGTAGTGGACCACCTGCTCAACCACGGCGTCGACAGCCCGGCGCAAGGCAAGACGTTCCTGTTGTCACCGCTGGTCCGGCCTCGAGCCTGGGGTTGGTCGCAGCTCAGCTATTACTTGCTCAAACCGTTCGTCAAAGGCATTGCCCGACGCTTCAGCGATAACACCAACGACCCTGCGTTCAGGCCGTTCCTGGAAGCGGACCCGTTGCAGCCGCGGCAACTGCCCACCGCCTGGGTGGGTGCGCTGGCACGCTGGATCAAGCGTATCGAAGCCGCACCGCGCAGCAGTCGGCGGCCGCTGATTGTGCAGGGTGAAGAAGATATGACGGTGGATTGGCAGCACAACTTGCAAGTGCTGCAGGGGAAGTTTGATCAGCCTGAGATTTTGATGTTGCCGCGTGGCAGGCATCATTTGGCCAATGAGATTTCACAGATTCGCCAAGAGTATTTCAAGTTCCTCACCGACCACCTGAGCTGACCGAAATCTACAGGTGGGAGCGGGCTTGCCCGCTCCACATTTATTACGGAGCCAGGCTCGATGTACTTTGGCCGACGGCCAGGCCGGCGCGGATCGCGGCCAAGGCCGCTTGATAGTAAGCCTTGCCTTCCGGCGACTCGGCAAACGTAGCGAATTCTTCCAACTCCGGGTCGGACAAATCGCGATAGACGTACAACAGCGTGTTGTTCAAGTCATTGCCAATCTGCTGCATTAACCGCTCGCGCTGGCCGTTCAACATACCTTGGGCCTGACCGCCGCCCAGTAGGCCGGGAATCATCTGGCTCAAGCTGTCGGCCGCCACACCGGCAATCGCCAGGCTAACCTCCGCGCCGGCCTCTCGGGCGGGTAGCGCCTGGGCCAGGTGGCCGATGATCAGGCTACGGGTGGCATCGGCCTGGATTTGCGGCAGGCCCTGGGCGTTTTTCGCCAACTGATCCCGACGGGTCGCGAGCAATTCGGCGGCGACGATCTTGCTGCCCAAGGGCGACTGGAAGAAGGCCAGTGCAGGTTTTGGGTCCACCAGATTTTTGCGCAACTGCGCCTCGGCCCGCTGATCCATGGCCTTGGGGTTGAAGCGCTTATTGCTGTTGTCCACCAGCGCTTGGTATACGGCGGGCGGCAAGCTGTTGCGATAGCGTTGCTGAGCGGCACTCAAGGCGTCATTAAAATGCGCGCGTTGTTCTGGCCAGCCGGCGACCGTGTACAACTGGTCATGGCTGTCTGCCCAAGCGGGTAAAACGCAGAACATCAGCAAGGAAAAAAACAAACGACGCATATGGACTCCTGTCAGTCGGCCACTATTGTCCGTGTCGGGCGTAGGATTTGTCGAGAAGTCCTATCAGTCACCTGACTAAAGTGTATTCAGACGCTCAGCGGTGCTGTCGGATTCACAGGGGTATGGATACTATGCGCGCCATGCAAATACCCTCTGATCACCCGCTGTTGTTACGCATCGTCGACGACTTGGCTGTGAAAGGCTGGTCGCAGCAGAACATCTTCCTGCCAGAGGCTCTGACCCTGGAACTGGCGGCTGAGTGCCATAAACGTGCCGCTGAAGGTGAATTGGCACCAGCAGCCGTTGGGCGCGGGCCGTTTCAGGAGATTCGCGAGGGTATTCGTGGTGATCACATTCAATGGCTGGAAGCCGGCCAGGTCGCTGCCTGCGATAATTACCTCGACCTGATGGACAGCCTGCGGGTGGCGATGAATCGAGGCCTGTTCCTCGGTCTGGAAGATTTTGAAAGCCATTTCGCCCTGTACCCACCGGGAGCGTTTTACCTCAGGCATATTGACCGCTTTCGCGACGACGACCGGCGTATGGTCTCTGCGGTGATCTACTTGAACAATGCCTGGCTGCCTGAGCATGGCGGCCAGTTACGCATGTACCTTGACGAGGGTCTGGAGCACGATGTGGTGCCAATCGGCGGTTGCCTCGTGGTGTTCCTGTCGGGTGAAGTGCCCCATGAAGTCCTGCCCGCCACCCGCGAGCGCCTGTCCTTGACGGGCTGGTTTCGCCGGCGGGGCAACGAGCCGTTTTAATCATGGAAAAAATCTTGATCAGCCGCTGCCTGCTCGGGCATCGCGTGCGATACGACGGCGGGGCCAGCGGGCCCTTTGATCAACTGGCCGCTTGGCAGGCCGAAGGCCGCGTGGTTGCAGTGTGCCCAGAAGTGGCCGGTGGCTTGCCGACGCCACGTCCGTCTGCCGAGATTGCGGGCGGGCAGGGCGTTGATGTCTGGGAAGGCCGCGCTAAGGTGCTGACGGCTGAAGGTGAAGACTTCAGCGAAGCCTTTCTCGACGGCGCGCGTCAGGCGTTGGCGTTGGTGCAGCGCCACGGTATTCGTATTGCGGTGCTCAAGGCCAATAGCCCGTCATGCGGCAATCTGCTGACCTATGACGGCACCTTCACCGGCGTGAAGGTGAGCGGCGAAGGAGTGACAGCGGCGTTGCTCAAGCGCCATGGGGTGTTGGTGTTCAGTGAGCTGGAGCTGCCCGAGGCGGCACAGGCGCTGGCGCACCTCTCAAATCCGCACTGACCTAATGTGGGCTCGACAGCTCCCACATTGATCGAGTTTAGTCAGCCTTCGCCATCGGCTTGCTCGCATCCATCCCGAACCATTTCTCTGACAACGCCGTCAGCCGGCCATCCGCCTTGATTCGTTGCAGCGCCTTGTCCAGGCTCGACTTGAACGCGGGGTTGCCCTTCTGGAAGGGAATCGCCAGGCTCAAGGTCGGGCCGACGGTTGCACCTTCCTTAACCGGTAACTGACTGTCGCGAATCGCGTAGGGAATCAGCAGCCGATCACTGATGGCCGCATCGATCTGCTGGTCGGCCACGTCCTTGATCGGTTGTTTGGCGTCGGCGTAACTGCGCAGGTCGACACCTTCGGCGGTGCGCGCCTGCTCCACAAACTGACTGCCTTGGGCCACGCCCAGCGCCTTGCCCTTGAACGCGTCAAGGCTGCCCAATGGGCGGTTTTCCTGCTTGCGCACAATCAACTGGGCACTGGAATAACTATAGGGTTCGCTGAAATCGAAACGATCCTGCAGTTCAGGAGTCACAGCGATATGGTTGATCGCCACGTCGTACTTACCGCTTTCCACGCCGGGCAGCATGTCCGTGGCATCGGTGGTGATAAAGGAGGCGCGTACGTCCATCTCTTTGGCCAGCAACTCACCCAGTTCCACTTCAAAGCCGGTGAGCTTGTCGCCTTCCTTGAAGTTGAAGGGCGGTGTGTTGGCCTCCTGGGCAATGCGCAATTCGCCGCGATCAAACACATCATCGAACATTTCGGCATGAGCCAAGGGGCTTATCAGGGGTAGCAAAAGTAACAGGCCAGGCAAAAAATGCATGGTCACTCCTAAAGAATTCGAATGTGCGAGGCGTCGTTCAGACTCGCTTTGCTTTGCTATGGTGTTGAGTGCCTTGGACAACGATTTGTCGCTAAGTTGTCATAACCCTACAGATTTCACAAAAAAACTGGAGAAGTTAATGAAAGCCTTTTTGTCCCGTGCAACCCTGGCCAGCCTATTGCTGGGTGCTTCGATGCTGGCGACTGCCGCAGACGGTATCCCTCGTAGCGAACCACCGGCTGATGCCAAAGTCTTCATCGTCTCGCCCAAAGACGGCGCCACTGTCGATAAGACCTTCACCGTCAAGTTCGGCATGGGAGGCCTGAAACTGGCCCCAGCCACCGACCAGACCCCAGGCACCGGTCACCACCACCTGCTGGTCGACCAGAAAGCACTGCCTGACGCCAGCGTGCCGATTCCGGCTACCGACACCGTGATCCACTACGGCAAGGCCCAGACCGAAACCGAACTGACCCTCACTCCAGGTAAGCACACCTTGCAACTGGTGGCCGGCGACAAACTGCACATGCAGTTCAACCCGACTGTAGCGTCTAAAGTCATTACGGTTAACGTTAAGTAAGATTTGTTCAGACAAAAAAAGGGAGACCCGAGGGTCTCCCTTTTTCGTGGACGCTTGAAACCTAGAACAACACGCGGCTACGAATCGTGCCGTTGATGTGCTGCAGCTTCTCTTGCGCCAGGTCCGAGTACTCGGCGTCGACGTCGATGACGACGTAGCCGACTTTCTCGTTGGTCTGCAGGAACTGACCGGAAATGTTGATGCCGTTTTCCGCGAAGACCTTGTTGATCTCGCTCATCACACCCGGAATGTTCTTGTGGATGTGCAGCAGGCGGTGCTTGCCAGGGTGAGCCGGCAGAGCCACTTCCGGGAAGTTGACCGAGGACACCGATGTACCGTTGTCGCTGTACTTGACCAGCTTCTCCGCCACTTCCAGGCCAATGTTGACCTGGGCTTCAGCGGTGGAACCGCCGATGTGCGGGGTCAGGATCACATTGTCCAGGCCACGCAGCGGGCTTTCGAAGATGTCGTCGTTGGAGCGAGGCTCTACCGGGAACACGTCGATGGCGGCGCCGATCAGGTGCTTGTCCTTGATCGCGTCGGCCAGGGCGTCCAGTTCGACCACGGTGCCGCGAGCAGCGTTGATCAAGATTCCGCCCTTCTTGATGGCGCGGATTTCTTTCTCGCCCATCATCCACTGGGTTTCAGCGGTTTCCGGAACGTGCAGGGTGACGATGTCCGACATGCCCAGCAGCTCAGTCAGGCTGGAGACCTGAGTGGCGTTGCCCAGCGGCAATTTGGTCAGGGTGTCGTAGAAGTACACCTGCATGCCCAGGCCTTCGGCCAGGACCGACAATTGCGTGCCGATCGAGCCGTAACCGACGATACCCAGCTTCTTGCCGCGGATTTCGAAGGAGTTGGCCGCGCTTTTGATCCAGCCGCCACGGTGGCAGGAAGCGTTCTTCTCAGGGATACCGCGCAGCAGCAGGATGGCCTCGGCCAGCACCAGTTCAGCAACGGAACGGGTGTTGGAATACGGTGCGTTGAACACCGCGATGCCGCGCTCGCGCGCCGCGTTGAGGTCGACCTGGTTGGTGCCGATGCAGAAACACCCTACAGCCACAAGTTTCTTGGCATGGTCGAAGATTTCTTCGGTCAACTGGGTGCGGGAGCGGATGCCGATAAAGTGCGCGTCGGCGATCTTTTCCTTGAGCTGGGATTCCGGCAGAGAACTGGTGATGTACTCAATGCTGGTGTACCCGGAGGCCTTCAGGACGTCGACGGCCGATTGGTGGACGCCTTCCAGAAGAAGGAACTTGATCTTGCTCTTATCGAGAGAAGTCTTGCTCATCTGCGTAAACCTGTATCCCGGAGAAAATTGGCAGGGAGTCGAGCAGCGCAAGCTGACCCGGACGGCAGGAAAGCCGTCACCGCAGAACGCCCTTGGGCACTATCCTGCGGGGGCGGTATGCTAGCATACGTGCCCCGCTAAACACCCATTCCTGCGACGTGAAGCGTTCTCAGGATGACCATGAATTGTTCGAGAGTTCTGTCGATGACCCATCCTGCCCTGATTGATGAGCTAAAGACCCTGGTTGAGCCTGGCAAGGTCCTGACCGATGCCGACTCCCTGAATGCTTACGGCAAGGATTGGACCAAGCATTTCGCCCCGGCCCCTACCGCCATTGTCTTCCCGAAGACCACTGAGCAGGTGCAGGCCATTGTTCGCTGGGCCAATGAACACAAGGTCGCGCTGGTGCCATCTGGTGGCCGCACCGGCCTTTCGGCCGCAGCGGTAGCCGCCAATGGCGAAGTGGTGGTGTCGTTCGACTATATGAACCAGATCCTCGACGTGAACCTCACCGATCGCACCGCCGTGTGCCAACCGGGCGTGGTCACCAAGCAGTTGCAGAACACCGCCGAAGAAAAGGGCCTGTACTATCCGGTGGACTTCGCGTCGTCCGGCTCCAGCCAGATTGGCGGCAATATCGGCACCAATGCCGGCGGGATCAAGGTGATTCGCTACGGCATGACCCGCAACTGGGTCGCGGGCATGAAAGTGGTCACCGGCAAAGGCGACCTGCTGGAACTGAACAAAGACCTGATCAAGAACGCCACCGGCTACGACATGCGCCAGCTGTTTATCGGCGCCGAGGGCACTTTGGGCTTTGTGGTTGAAGCGACCATGCGCCTGGACCGTGCGCCGAAAAACCTCACCGCCATGGTTCTCGGTACCGCCGATTTCGACTCGATCATGCCCGTGTTGCACGCCTTCCAGAGCAAGCTGGACCTGACCGCCTTCGAATTCTTCTCCGACAAAGCCCTGGCCAAGGTCCTCGCCCGTGGCGACGTGCTGGCGCCGTTCGAATCCGACTGCCCGTTCTACGCGCTGCTGGAATTTGAAGCGACCACTGAAGAAGTGGCCAACGATGCCCTGGAAACCTTCGAGCACTGCGTCGAGCAGGGCTGGGTACTGGACGGCGTGATGAGCCAGAGCGAAACCCAGCTGCACAACCTGTGGAAGCTGCGCGAGTACATCTCTGAGACTATTTCTCACTGGACGCCGTACAAGAACGACATCTCGGTCACCGTATCGAAAGTCCCGGCTTTCCTGAAGGAAATTGACGCGATCGTCGGCGAACACTACCCAGACTTCGAAATTGTCTGGTTCGGCCACATCGGCGACGGCAACCTGCACTTGAACATCCTCAAGCCGGAAAACCTGAGCAAGGACGAGTTCTTCGCCAAGTGCGCCACCGTCAACAAGTGGGTGTTCGAAACCGTCGAGAAGTACAACGGTTCGATCTCCGCCGAACACGGCGTTGGGATGACCAAGCGCGATTATCTGAGCTATACCCGTTCGCCAGTAGAAATTGAATACATGAAGGCAGTGAAGGCAGTGTTCGACCCGAACGGGATCATGAACCCAGGCAAGATTTTCGCTGTTTAACAGTCACGAACCAGGAGTGGGTCAATGAGCTATCAGCATAAGTACGTCGACGGGACCAATATCCACTTTCCCCTGGGGAAAGTGGTGTGCATCGGGCGCAACTACGCCGAACACGCCAAGGAACTGGATAACCCGGTACCCACCGAGCCCCTGCTGTTTATCAAGCCGGGCAGTTGCGTCGTGGCGCTGGAAGGCGGTTTCACCATTCCTGCCGAGCGTGGTTCGGTGCATTACGAAGCGGAAATTGCGGTACTGATCGGCAAGCCCTTGTCGACCAAGCCCAGCCGCGAAGAAGTGCTGGACGCCATCTCTGGCTTCGCTCCGGCCCTGGATCTGACCCTGCGCGACAAACAGGCCGAACTGAAAGCCAAGGGGCTGCCGTGGGAAATCGCCAAGTCCTTCGACGGCGCGGCGGTGATTGCACCGTTTGTAGTGGGCAGCAGTTTTGCGGACATCGCCGACATTGGCATTCGCCTGACCATCAATGGTGAGGTGCGCCAGGATGGTAATAGCGCCAGCATGCTCAATCCAATTATCCCGATGATCCAGCACATGGCTGGCTGCTTTTCGCTGCAGGCGGGTGATGTGATCCTCACCGGTACGCCTGCCGGCGTGGGGCCGTTGAATGCCGGTGATGAACTGGTGCTGGAATTACCGGGTGTCAGTCGCTTCGAAAGCAGCGTTCGCTAAAACTTTGTGGCGAGCGGGCAAGTCCGCTCGCCACGACAAGCCCGTTCCCAGGTTGCCCAGCGTTGGCGTGTTGCATTTTTTTCACAGCTCATCTGGATAATCCCTAGACTGCGGCACGCGGGCCTGTCGATCCTGTGCTATCACCTATAGCTGACTTTTTGGAAAGTTCTCAATGGCCGTGCCTCTTCCGTCAGTAAAACCCTCTCGCCGTTCACGCTTCGTCATGCGCTGGTATTCCTGGCTGTTCCTGGCCGGGTCGATCATCTATGGCGTCTCCTGGGCGATGCACTGGGACGACCGTGGCGTGTTATGGGTGCTGGAGCGCTTCGAAAGCCCGGTAGAGCGCCAGGAAAGCGTTTGGCTTCCGGACTATCACGCGGTGATCGACGCCAAGCTACTGCCGGGGATGGAAAAGGACGAAGCTTCGGACCTGGCCTACAACCCGCAAACCAAAACGCTGTTCTCGGTCATGGGCAAGAACCCGTTCCTGGTCGAGCTGAGCCTGCAAGGCGATGTGCTGCGCAAGATGCCGCTGCTTGGCTGGAACAACCCGGAAGGTGTGACCGTGATGGAGAACGGCGTGCTGGCCATTGTCGATGAGCGCATGCACACCCTGACCCTGGTCAAGGTCGATGCAGGCACCCGCCAACTGACCTTCGCCGACTTCCCGACCTATGACCTTGGCCCGTCCAAGGACCAGAACAAAGCGTTCGAAGCCATCACCTGGGACAAACGCAACCAGCAACTCGTACTGGGTGAGGAACGCCCACCGGCCTTGTTCACCTGGAAAAGCGACGGCAGCCAGGCCCTGGTTGGCGACAAACAGAAGCACCCCAGCACCGAATTGGACATGCGCAACCTTTCGGCCCTGAGCATCGACCCGCGCACCGGCCATATGTTGGCGCTGTCGGCCGATTCCCACCTGCTGCTGGAGTTGGATGGAACAGGCGAGCAAGTCAGCTTCATGACCTTGCTCGGCGGCTTCAACGGCTTGAAGAACACCATTCCCCGTGCTGAAGGTGTGACCATGGACGAGAACGGCACCCTGTACATGGTCAGTGAGCCAAATCTGTTCTATCGTTTCGAGAAGCAGAAATAGCAGACTGATTACGTCGGACTCTTCTCTGTCAGCGGCATTCACCAGACTGTCAGGTGCGTTTAAGCTTAAATTCAGGCGGCCGTGATATTCATTCGCCAGTTTTTACTTTGAGCCCGCTCCCATGCGTCGACTTGCCCGCCCCAAGCCCGCTTTTTTTATCCTGTTGCTGATCGCCCTCGTTGCCGTGGGGGTGCTCGCTCAGCAGTTCCGCCTGTTTGAACGTGCCTGGTTCAACTGGCAGTCCTGGCGCCAGCCTGCCGACGAGCGCTCCATTGGCCTGGCGGGCTACCAAGTCGCTGTGGAGGCCCAGGTCATCGACGGCCTGGACAATGACGTCTCGGCGCTGACCTACGATCCGGTGCGCAACAGTCTGTTCACTGTCACCAATAAAAACGCCGAACTGATCGAGCTGTCCCTGGGTGGCAAAATTGTGCGGCGTATTCATTTGGTGGGCTTTGGCGATGCCGAGGCGGTGGAATTTATCAGCGAGAACACCTACGTCATCAGCGACGAATACCAGCAACGGTTGATCAAGGTTCACCTGAAGGACGACACCCAGTTTCTCGATGCCGCCGATGCCGAACAAATGACCTTGGGTTTGCACCTGGGTAGCAACAAGGGCTTTGAAGGCCTGGCCTACGACTCGGTGGGCAAACGGCTGTTTGTCGCCAAGGAAAAGGACCCGATGCTGATCTACGAAGTGCACGGTTTCCCCCATTTCAAACCAGAAAAAACCTACTCGGTACACGTCATCAACAACCCCAAGCGCGATGCAGGGCTGTTTGTGCGCGACCTGTCCAGCCTGCAATACGATGAGCGCAGCGGCCATTTGCTGGCGCTGTCCGATGAGTCGTTTCTGGTGCTGGAGCTGGATATCGACGGTCGTCCCTTGAGCAGTTTGTCGCTGCTCAAGGGACGCCATGGTTTGAAAAAACGCGTACCCCAAGCCGAAGGGATTGCCATGGACGACCACGGCACGCTCTATATGGTCAGTGAGCCGAACCTGTTCTATGTGTTCAAGAAGCCGGCACCCTGAACCCAACGAACCCACCTCGCTCCTGCAGGGGCCACCTCAATCAAAACATCCATTGCACGCCCAATGAGTAGCCGGTCTGGCTGCCCTCGGAGTGGCCCAGGCGGCCATTTACTTCGGCGTACACCCCAAGCTGCGGAGTGATTGCCAGTTGGCTGCCGACTTGCGCCCGGCCAAAGGTCTTGTCCACTGAACCGAGTTTGGCTGTACGTGCCTGGCCATCGGCGCGGGCGATCAAGTCAAGATCGTCCAGTCGACCATCCGCCAGCTCCTTGACCCAGGCGATATCGCCATAAGGCATCAGGCTCAAGCCATAGGGCAGGGCGACGGCGCCACGCACGCGCCAGCCAAGGCTGGCTTCCAGGGATTCGAAGGACTGTTCCTGATACTCAAGGGCAGTTCGCAGGTTCTGCTTCTCGTGGAATTTATCGATGCGGTAGTGGCTGTAGTCCAGCCCGGCAAACGGCCCGCTCTTGATGGCGCCGAAGTCGAAGTCGTAGCCGCCGAGCACCCGCGCGCCCAGGGACAAGGCATCGGTTTCGCCGGTCAGGTGCTGATTGAGCAGTACTGGCCCACCATTGGCCTGGATCACCAGGTTGCGCTGGGAATCGAAGCTGCTGTGGCCGATGCTCAGGTCGCCCGCCAGCCAGGTCGGGCCGCCATCGTTCAGCAGGGCGTAGACCGCTGCTTGCCACGTGTCGCTTTCCAGTTTTCCGCGATGTTCCAGCTTGTCGCGCCCGTTGAGATAGCTGAGGCTGGCGCCGATATTCAGAGTTGAACTCAACTGGTAGTCGCCCAAGGCGTGCAGCCCCAAGCGCCGGGCTTCGGGGTTGGGCGCAGTGTCGAAACCGCTGTCCGGGTTGTACTCGCCGTCGACGCCAATCTCGCCATCGAAGCTGCCCACCTCGCGGCTGGCCGATTGCAGTGTCAGCCAGCGGCGATCATGCAGACGCACCATGGACTGGTGCTGGCGTTGCAGATTGTCCTGCATATTGCGTGCAACCGCGCCGCCCGAAGCGGTGGATGCCATCAAGTCGGCGTTGGTCAACTCCAGTACCAGGCGGCTGAGCAGGCGTGAATAGTCCCGCAAACGCTGGTCGATGCGCTCCTGGCCGAAGGCGTTGGTCAGCACGGCCTTGTTGTCTTCGTTGGGGTCGTGCCAGGTCGAGCCACCGGGAATCGCCGGGTTGTCGGTCTGGGTGTAGCCGTCCAGGTCCCCCAGCTCCCAGTTGGTGGCTTCGATATAAAGGATCGGGATATTCAGCCCCTCAAAGGCTTCCCCGTCGCTGCAACAGCCGGTGCCAGCGGGGTATTGCGGGTCGAGGCCGGGGTTGGTGAACAGGTTGATGTTCAACTCCTTGGCGATCTGTAAGGTGTGTTCGCGCAGTGAAGCCAGGGCCGGGTTGGCGGTGCTGTTCTGGCCTGCGTGGGCATACATCATGTCGCCGGTTATCAGGCTGTCGAGGTTGATCATCGCCAACATGTTGGCCCGTTGGCTGGCGCTCAGCGAGTCGACGAACGCCTTTGAGCCGCGCAAACCCTCTTCCTCGGCGCCAAAGCCGACGATTTTCAGGCCGTTTTCCAGTTGCAGGCCGCCAAGGTTCTTCGCCACTTCCGTCAGCACGCTGGCGCCGGAGCCGTTATCGTCCAGGCCTTGCAAGGTTGGGCGGCCGAAATAGGTGTCGAAGTGCGCGCCGATCACCACGTACTGCGGTTTTGTGCCGGCGGCATAAGCGACCACGTTTTGCGAGGCGCGGCTGCCACCGCTCCAGGAAAAATCCTGACGGCTGATGTTGTAGGCGCTGCCCATCTGGCTCTGCATCCAGTCGGCCGCCCCGGCGAAATTGGCCGTGCCGCGATAACGACCGGGGTAGTCGTTGATCAGCTTTTCCAGGGTGGTGTTGGCGTGTTGGCCGTAATCGTAGGCCAGGGAGTGGGTCGACAGCAGGGCACTGGCAACGCTGATAGCGAGGGCTAGAGGCTTGATCACAGGTCTTCCTTGAGGTGATTGGGATTCGTGAGCCGAGACCCTTTGCACAATGTGCGCCTCATTCCATGGAGGGTCGCGAATTGGCGCATTGTTAAAAGCGTGGGTCGCCTCGGTGTAATTTGTAACGGATTTGATACCTGATACGGCGTGGGATGCCGTGATGGGGTGCGCAGTTTTGGAAGGGGCTGGGCGGAAATGCTGCGGAAAGTAGCGTTTTTGTTACAAGCGCTGATGGTTCCCACGCGTGGGAACCATCAGTGGGGAGGGTCAAGCCTTAAGGGTTTTCACGCCTTCAGAAGTGCCCAGCAGCAACACATCCGCAGGACGCGCTGCAAACAAGCCATTGGTGACCACGCCAACGATGGCATTGATCTGACGCTCCAGCTCCACCGGGTTGGTGATCTGCATATTGAACACGTCGATGATGATGTTGCCGTTATCCGTCAGCACACCTTCACGGTACACCGGGTCGCCGCCCAGCTTCACCAGCTCGCGGGCCACGTGGCTGCGGGCCATGGGGATCACTTCCACTGGCAGCGGGAACGCGCCGAGGACCGGTACCAGCTTGCTGGCGTCGGCGATGCAGATGAAGGTCTTGGCCACGGCTGCGACGATCTTCTCGCGGGTCAGGGCTGCGCCGCCGCCTTTGATCAGGTTCAGGTGTTCGTCGCTTTCATCGGCGCCGTCCACGTAGAACTCCAGGTCGCTGACGGTGTTGAGTTCGTACACCGGAATTCCGTGGCCCTTGAGGCGTGCGGCGGTGGCTTCGGAACTGGCGACGGCGCCGTCGAACGCGCCCTTGTGCAGGGCCAGCGCATCGATAAAGCAGTTGGCAGTGGAGCCGGTGCCGACACCGACGATGCTTTTATCGTCGAGCTTGGGAAGGATTAAATCGACGGCGGCCTGGGCCACTGCCTGTTTGAGTTGATCCTGGGTCATGCGGGCTCCGGAACGGGCGGGGAGTAAAGAGGGGCGCGAGTATAACCCAACAAAACCTTTGTATTCGTGTGGTCGCCCGGCCAAACGCTGGGTTAGACTCCTTGGCCCTGCCCAAACCGCTCAGTGATGCTTTCCGATGCTCGAACAGTACGTCAAGAAGATCCTCACCTCGCGCGTTTATGACGTTGCCGTAGAAACCCCGTTGCAGACCGCCCGCCAGCTCTCCGAGCGACTGGGTAACAAGGTCTGGCTCAAGCGTGAAGACTTGCAGCCGGTGTTTTCCTTCAAGATTCGCGGCGCTTACAACAAGCTCACGCAACTGACGGCTGAAGAGCGCGCCCGCGGCGTTGTCACCGCATCTGCCGGCAACCATGCCCAGGGCCTGGCCCTGGCGGCCAAGGTGCTGGGGGTCAAGGCCACTATCGTGATGCCCAAGACCACCCCGGAGATCAAGGTTGAAGGCGTGCGCTCCCGTGGCGGCAAAGTAGTGCTGCACGGTGATTCCTTTCCGGAAGCGTTGGCGTACTCGCTGAAACTGGTCGACGAAAAAGGCTTCGTCTACATTCACCCTTACGATGATCCGCACACCATTGCCGGGCAGGGCACCGTGGCGATGGAGATTTTGCGCCAGCATCCAGGTCCGTTGGACGCGATTTTTGTACCGGTGGGCGGTGGTGGCCTGATCGCTGGCATCGCGGCCTACGTGAAATACCTGCGCCCGGAAATCAAGATCATCGGCGTCGAGCCTGACGACTCCAACTGCCTGCAAGCCGCCATGGCGGCGGGTGAACGTGTGGTGCTGCCGACCGTGGGCATCTTCGCCGACGGCGTTGCAGTGGCGCAGATCGGCCAGCACACCTTCGATATCTGCAAAGACTATGTGGATGAAGTGATCACCGTCAGCACCGATGAAATCTGCGCGGCGATCAAGGACATCTACGACGACACCCGCTCCATCACCGAGCCTGCCGGCGCCCTGGGCGTGGCGGGGATCAAGAAGTATGTCGAGACCCGTGGCGTCACTGGTCAGACCTTTGTCGCCATTGATTCCGGGGCCAACGTCAACTTCGATCGCTTGCGCCATGTGGCCGAGCGTGCCGAGTTGGGTGAAGGTCGCGAAGCCATTATTGCCGTGACCATCCCCGAGAAACCGGGCAGCTTCAAAGCCTTCTGTGAAGCCGTGGGCAAGCGCCAGATCACCGAATTCAACTACCGCTACCATTCCGGCAGCGAAGCGCACATTTTCGTCGGCGTGCAGACCCACCCGGAAAACGACCCGCGCAGCGCCCTGATCTCCAGCCTGACCAGCCAGGGTTTCCCGGTGCTGGACCTGACGGAAAACGAACTGGCCAAGCTGCATATCCGCCATATGGTCGGCGGCCATGCGGCGAAGGTCAGCGATGAAGTGGTGTTTCGCTTCGAGTTCCCGGAGCGTCCTGGGGCGTTGTTCAACTTTCTTAACAAGTTGGGCGGGCGCTGGAACATCTCGATGTTCCACTATCGCAACCACGGCGCGGCCGATGGACGTGTGGTCGCCGGCTTACAAGTGCCGGCGAGCGAGCGTCACCTGGTGCCGGCGGCGCTGGAAGCCATCGGATACCCGTATTGGGATGAAAGTGATAACCCGGCCTACCAACTGTTCCTCGGTTGAACGACTACGCTGATTGGGCGGCCTTTAAGGAATTGAGAACATGGAAACGCTGACTACCCTCAAAGTTATCCACATAGCAGCCACCGTATTGCTGCTACTCAGTGGTATCGGGCTGGCCATGCTGGCCTGGCGCAAACGCAGCGCAGGGCCTGCCTATACCGTGCAACGGCCGTGGGTGTTCGTCTGGTTGTTGATGGGGATTTGCCTGGTTAGCATGCCGTTCACCGGTTGGTGGCTGGCGCATCTGATCGGCTGGCCGCTGGGGCAGACCTGGATACTGGGTTCCAGCGTGATCTACACCGTGGCGGCGTTGAGCTGGTTCTGGTTGGTGGCGCGGCTTAATCGACTGCGACTGGGCGGGGCAGGCAGCCTGAGTTTCACCTTGGCGCTGGCAGTTGTCAGTCTGGTGGGCTTTGTTGCCATTGCTGGGTTGATGGGTGCCAAGCCGGTTTAAGGCTTATCAACCCCCGTAGGAGCGAGCTTGCTCGCGAAAAGCCCGAGGGCGCCGCGTTCACTCAGAATGCCAGCGTCATCGTTGACGTTCTTCGCGAGCAAGCTCGCTCCTACAGTGGGTCATCAGCTACGCAGGCTAATCACGGGCCAGCCGCGTTTCTCGGCTTCGGCCCGCAAGTTTGGGTCCGGGTCCACCGCCACCGGGTGTGTCACCTGCTCCAGCAACGGCAAGTCATTCATCGAATCACTGTAGAAATAGCTGTTTTCCAGACTGTACCCGGTCTCTTCCAGCCACCGATTCAAGCGCGTCACCTTGCCCTCGCGAAAGCATGGGATATCGGTACTGCGCCCGGTATAACGGCCATCCGCCATCTCGCATTCCGTCGCGATCAGCGTTTCAACGCCCAAGCGTGCGGCAATCGGCGCGGTGACAAAACGGTTGGTGGCGGTAATGATTACCAACTTATCGCCAGCAGCATGGTGTTTGGCCAGTAATTCAACGGCAAGGGGCAACATGATCGGCTCGATGCAGTCGCGCATATAATCACGGTGCCATTCGTCCAGTTGGGCCATCTCGGTGCGGCCGAGAATTTCCAGGCAGAAGTTGAGGTAGGCGGCGTTGTCGAGCTTGCCGGCCAGGTAATCCTGGTAGAAATCGTCGTTACGGGCCTTATAGGCGACGGCATCGAGGATGCCCCGTTCACATAGGTAATCACCCCAGGCGTGGTCACTGTCGCCGCCCAAAAGCGTGTTGTCCAAGTCGAATAAAGCCAGGCGCATTGCGGTTACTCGCTGAAAAGTCTGTAAAAAGGCGTCCAGAATACGGTCTTTTCACAAGAGTGCACATAAGGTAAGCAGCCTCGTTGCCGCTGGATCAACCTTTGTGGAACAATGCGGCGACATGCGTTTGCGAGGTTGTTGCCGTGATCGACCCCGATGGTTTCCGTCCTAATGTCGGGATTATTCTTACGAATGATTCCGGACAGGTGCTATGGGCTCGCCGTATCAACCAAGATGCCTGGCAGTTTCCTCAAGGCGGAATCAACCCCGACGAAACCCCTGAAGACGCCTTGTACCGTGAGTTGAACGAAGAAGTAGGCCTTGAGCGAGAAGATGTGCAAATACTCGCCTGTACCCGGGGCTGGTTGCGCTATCGTTTGCCGCAACGTCTGGTCAGGACTCACAGCCAACCGCTGTGCATCGGCCAGAAACAGAAATGGTTTCTCCTGCGCCTGGTCTCCAACGAGCAGCGGGTGCGGATGGATTTGACCGGTAAACCGGAGTTCGATGGCTGGCGCTGGGTCAGTTATTGGTATCCGTTGGGCCAGGTGGTGACATTCAAGCGCGAGGTTTATCGTCGCGCTCTCAAAGAGCTTGCCCCGCGCCTTTTAGCGCGCGACTGACGACGGAGTTCGACCCCGAGCCATGCTCAATACGCTGCGCAAGATCGTCCAGGAAGTTAACTCCGCCAAGGATCTCAAGGCGGCGTTGGGGATTATTGTGTTGCGCGTCAAGGAAGCCATGGGCAGCCAGGTCTGCTCGGTTTACCTGCTGGACCCCGAGACCAACCGTTTTGTCCTGATGGCCACCGAGGGCTTGAACAAGCGCTCCATCGGCAAGGTTAGCATGGCGCCCAATGAAGGCCTGGTGGGCCTGGTGGGGACGCGTGAAGAACCCCTGAACCTCGAACATGCCGCCGATCACCCGCGCTATCGCTACTTTGCCGAAACTGGCGAAGAGCGTTACGCCTCGTTCCTCGGTGCACCGATCATTCACCACCGCCGCGTTGTTGGCGTGTTGGTCATTCAGCAGAAAGAGCGTCGCCAGTTCGACGAAGGTGAAGAAGCCTTCCTCGTGACCATGAGCGCGCAATTGGCCGGGGTTATTGCCCACGCCGAGGCCACCGGCTCGATCCGCGGCCTGGGCCGTCAGGGCAAAGGCATCCAGGAAGCAAAGTTCGTCGGCGTGCCCGGTTCGCCAGGCGCTGCTGTCGGCACCGCCGTGGTCATGTTGCCACCGGCCGACCTCGACGTGGTACCGGACAAGACGGTTACCGATATCGAGGCTGAGATCGGCCTGTTCAAGACCGCCCTCGAAGGCGTGCGCAATGACATGCGCACCCTGTCGACCAAGCTGGCTACCCAACTGCGGCCCGAAGAGCGGGCACTGTTCGACGTTTACCTGATGATGCTCGACGACGCGTCCCTGGGCAGCGAAGTCAAGGACGTGATCAAGACTGGCCAGTGGGCTCAGGGCGCACTGCGCCAGGTGGTCACCGATCACGTCAACCGTTTCGAATTGATGGACGACGCCTATCTGCGCGAGCGAGCCTCGGACGTGAAGGACCTCGGTCGCCGTCTGTTGGCTTACCTGCAGGAAGAACGTTCCACGACGCTGGTCTACCCCGACAACACCATTCTCATCAGTGAGGAACTGACCGCCACCATGCTCGGCGAAGTGCCGGAGGGCAAGCTGGTGGGCCTGGTTTCGGTATTGGGTTCGGGCAACTCCCACGTGGCGATCCTGGCACGGGCCATGGGCATCCCCACGGTGATGGGCCTGGTGGACCTGCCGTATTCCAAGGTCGACGGCATTCAGATGATCGTCGACGGCTACCACGGCGAGGTCTACACCAACCCCAGCGAAGTGCTGCGCAAGCAATACGCCGAAGTGGTGGAAGAAGAGCGCCAGCTGTCCCAGGGGCTCGATGCCCTGCGGGAACTGCCGTGCATAACCCTCGACGGCCACCGCATGCCGCTGCTGGTTAACACCGGCTTGCTGGCGGACGTAGCCCGAGCGCAGCAGCGTGGCGCCGAAGGGGTAGGCTTGTACCGCACTGAAGTGCCGTTCATGATCAATCAGCGGTTCCCCAGCGAAAAGGAGCAGCTGGCGATTTATCGCGAGCAACTTTCCGCCTTCCATCCGTTGCCAGTGACCATGCGCAGCCTGGACATTGGCGGCGACAAGTCACTGTCGTATTTCCCGATCAAAGAAGACAACCCCTTCCTCGGCTGGCGTGGCATTCGCGTCACCCTCGACCATCCTGAAATCTTCCTCGTCCAGACCCGCGCCATGCTCAAGGCCAGCGAAGGCCTGAACAACCTGCGCATTCTGCTGCCCATGATCTCTGGCACCCACGAGTTGGAAGAAGCGCTGCACCTGATCCACCGGGCCTGGGGCGAAGTACGCGACGAAGGCACCGACGTGCCGATGCCGCCCATTGGCGTGATGATCGAAATTCCGGCAGCGGTGTACCAGGCCAAGGAGCTAGCGCGGCAGGTGGACTTCCTTTCGGTGGGCTCCAACGACCTGACCCAGTACTTGCTGGCGGTGGACCGCAACAACCCACGGGTGGCCGATCTTTACGACTATCTGCACCCGGCAGTGCTGCAAGCCTTGCAGAACGTGGTGCGCGACGCCCATGCCGAAGGCAAGCCGGTGAGTATCTGCGGCGAAATGGCCGGCGATCCGGCGGCGGCAGTGTTGTTGATGGCGATGGGCTTTGACAGCCTGTCGATGAACGCCACCAACCTGCCGAAAGTGAAATGGATGCTGCGCCAGATCAACCTGAGCAAGGCCAAGGAGCTGCTGGCTGAGCTGATGACCATCGACAACCCGCAAGTTATCCACAGCTCGCTGCAACTGGCGCTGAAGAACCTTGGGTTGGCGCGGATGATCAATCCGGCTTCGGCGAAGACCCTCTAAACCTGGCAGCGAGTGGTTTTTTTGTGGCAAGCCCGCTTGCCACAAATGCCTGTCTAAAGCTTCAGCTCGACTTCTCCCAGTTGCCCACCATAGGGCCCGAAGCTGCGCTCGACGATGTGCCGCGACCCATCGGCATTCACGATCAGCGCCGTACTCGCCCGCGTCCCATAACTGGGGCTGGCAATAAACACGCTAGATAACAAACTCTCAGTCGCCAAACCTACGCCGGTATCCGGCAAGTCGGCGAAAGGCGCGGTCTGCGGGTCGCTCAAAATGCCCAGCAAGGCTTCAGGTCGCGGGTCGTCCAGCACTTCAGTCAGCGCCGCCTTGGCCTTGAGCAATTTGGGCCACGGCGTATCCAGCCCGGCATTGGATAACCCATATATCCCGGCCGCCAACTGAGTGGGCGCAGAATCATTGGCGTTGTAATGCCACAACTCATCCCGCGTCCCAATCAGCAGGTTAAACCCGGCATATTCAATCGATCTACCGTTAACGTCGGCCAAATAGGCGTCCAGCGATAGCGAACCGCTGAGAAATCGCGCTACCAGTTCTCCACGGGACTTACGCGCCGGCGGCTGGTGCGGGTCGCGAATATTGGTCAGCGCGGCAAAGCGTCCATCCGCGCCAACCCCCAGCCATGTGCCCCCTGCTTCCTGATCACGCCCGGCGTAAACCTGCGGTGCATCGAGCCACTGGGCCAGCGGCAGGCTGGGTCGGGCATAGAACTCATCACGGTTGGCCGCGACGATCAGCGGCTGGACATGGCCCGGCCGCCAGGCAAAAACAATCAGGCACATAAGGCGATCCCTTTGTGTTTTTCCCACTGTACCCATAGCTATCCATCGCATCCAGTTCCGCCTTGCGCCCCGCATCCGTTAACATGCCGGTCTGATTTTGAGGGTGCCCATGGAATTTCTACTGTATTTGCTGCTGGGCGCCTGTGCAGGCGTGCTCGCTGGGCTGTTTGGCGTGGGCGGCGGGATCATTATTGTTCCGGTGCTGGTGTTCAGTTTCACTTTGCAGGGTTTTGATCCGCAGGTATTGACTCACCTGGCGGTAGGCACGTCGCTGGCGAGCATTATTTTCACTTCAGTCAATGCTGTGCGTGAGCACCATCGGGTTGGCGCGGTGCGTTGGCCGATTTTTGTGTGGATGACCGTCGGTATTTTGATCGGCGCAGGTTTTGGCGCGTTGACGGCTGAAGCCATCTCAGGGCCTCACTTGCAGAAGATCATCGGCGTATTCGCGCTGATCGTCGCCGTGCAATTGGCCCTGGAGGTCAAACCCAAGGCCAGTCGAACGGTTCCGGGCAAGGTCGGGCTGACCCTGGCGGGCACGGTGATCGGCTGGGCTTCAGCGATTTTCGGCATTGGCGGTGGCTCGCTGACCGTGCCGTTCCTGACCTGGCGCAGCGTGCCGATGCGCCAGGCTGTGGCTACCTCATCGGCCTGCGGCTTGCCGATTGCCCTGGCCAGTGCATTAAGTTTCATGATTTTGGGCTGGCACGATCCGCTGTTGCCCGCTCATAGTCTCGGGTTCGTGTATTTGCCAGCGCTGCTGGGTATCGCCCTGACCAGTATGCTAGCCGCCCGTTTCGGCGCGCGCCTGGCTCACCGATTGTCGCCGCGCTTGCTCAAGCGGCTGTTTGCCGGCCTGTTGTTTTGTGTCGGTTTGAGTTTTCTGCTGTAACGAAGCTTATTTTATGTAACGCAGGCTTAATCGCGTCCCGGCATGGTCCGTGCGCAATAACGAATGATTTAACGAGGAGTCGCAATGCTGCCTTACCCGCATATCGACCCGGTGGCCCTGGCCATTGGTCCGCTGAAAATCCACTGGTACGGGTTGATGTACCTGATTGGCATCGGCGGTGCATGGCTGCTGGCTTCCCGGCGTCTGAACCGTTTCGATCCGACCTGGACCAAGGAGAAGCTCTCCGACATGGTGTTCTGGATGTCGATGGGCGTGATCGTCGGCGGGCGCCTGGGGTATGTGTTGTTCTACGACCTGAGTGCCTACATCGCCAACCCGACGCTGATTTTCGAAGTGTGGAAAGGCGGCATGGCGTTCCACGGTGGTTTTATCGGTGTGATGCTCGCGGCCTGGTGGTTCGGCCGACGCAACGGCAAGTCGTTCTTCCAACTGATGGATTTTGTTGCACCGATGGTGCCGATTGGCCTGGGCGCCGGGCGTATCGGCAACTTCATCAACGCCGAATTATGGGGCAAGCCGACCGATGTGCCGTGGGCCATGGTGTTCCCGGCGTTCAGCGACCCTTCGCAACTGCCGCGCCATCCGTCGCAGTTGTATCAGTTCGCCCTGGAAGGTGTGGCGCTGTTCCTGATTCTCTATATTTACTCTCGTAAACCGCGGCCTACCATGGCGGTATCGGGGATGTTCGCGCTGTTCTACGGGATTTTCCGCTTTATCGTCGAGTTTGTGCGGGTGCCAGATGCGCAACTGGGCTACCTGGCGTTTGGCTGGGTGACCATGGGTCAGGTTCTCAGCATCCCGATGATCCTCGCCGGCCTGGGTCTGCTGTGGTGGGCTTACAATCGCCCGCAACCGATCAAGAACACCGCGCTTTAAATTCGAACGCCGAGGCCTGAGGGCTTCGGCTTCAACGATGCAGGTAATGACATGAAGCAATATCTCGATCTGGTGTCCCACGTCATCAAGAACGGCACCAAGCAGGCCAACCGTACCGGCGTGAACACCATCAGCTTTCCCGGTGCGATGCTGCGCTTTGACCTGCAGGAAGGTTTTCCGGCGATCACCACCCGAAAAATGGCCTTCAAATCGGCGATTGGCGAGATGGTCGGCTTCCTGCGTGGGGTGAACAACGCTGCCGAATTCCGCGCCCTGGGTTGCAAGGTCTGGGACCAGAACGCCAACGAAAACGCCCAATGGCTGGCCAACCCGTTCCGCCAGGGCAATGACGACCTCGGCGAGATCTACGGCGTGCAATGGCGCAAATGGCCGGCGTACAAGCAGATTCCGGTCAGCAACCAGGCTGCCATCGAGCAGACCCTAAGCCAGGGTTACCGCCAAATCGCCGAAGGCGAGGAAGACGGTCAGGCCTATGTGGTGCTGTACAAGGCCATTGACCAGATTCGCCAGTGCGTCGACACCATCATCAAGGACCCGGGCAGCCGGCGTATCCTGTTCCATGGTTGGAACTGCGCCCAGCTCGATGAAATGGCCTTGCCGCCGTGCCACCTGCTGTACCAGTTCCATCCCAACGTTGAGACCAGGGAAATATCCTTGACGCTCTATATTCGCTCCAACGATTTGGGCCTGGGCACGCCGTTCAACCTCACCGAGGGCGCCGCGCTGCTGAGCCTGATCGGCCGTCTGACGGGTTACACGCCGCGCTGGTTCACCTATTTCATCGGTGACGCCCACGTCTACGAAAACCATCTGGACATGCTCAACGAACAGCTCAAGCGCGAGCCGTTCGCGGCGCCCAAGCTGGTGATCAGTGACCGTGTGCCGGAGTTTGCCAAGACGGGTGTGTACCAGCCGGAGTGGCTGGAGCAGATCGAACCGAGCGATTTCTCGCTGGAAGGTTACGAGCACCATGCGCCGATGACAGCGCCGATGGCGGTCTGACACTCGGGCCGGCTTATGGTGGCGAGCGGGCTTGCCCGCGTTGGGCTGCGAAGCGGCCCTAAAATCGGCTACCGCGATCTATCTGACGGAGCGCGGTGATCCTATTGGGGCTGCTGCGCCGCCCAACGCGGGCAAGCCCGCTCGCCACACAGGCCATTACGATCATCAATGCCCGTGGCTCCTGCCCACATGGGAATGCTCCGACTCACTCGCCGCCACACCTCCGCTGACCTCCAGTCGCTTCAAAATCCCACATTGATCAATATCCGGCCCTTCGCCACAACGCTGGCGCAGGTCGAGTAACTGTTCCTGTAACGCCAACAACCCATCGATCCGCGCCTTGACGTGGTGGATGTGCTCGTCGATCAGCGCATTAACGTTTTCGCACTGGTCCTGCGGGCTATCTCGCAAACCCAACAGGCTGCGAATTTCCTCAAGGGTCATGTCCAGGCTGCGGCAGTTGCGGATAAAGGTCAGCCGCTCGGTGTGGGCCTGGGTGTACAAGCGGTAATTGCCCTCGCTGCGCGCGGGCGGCGGCAGCAGGCCTTCCTTCTCGTAATAACGGATGGTTTCCACCTGACAATCCGTCAGTTTTGCCAACTCACCGATCTTCATCGCAGCAATCTCCAAAAGGGTGCTTGACCCTATAGTGGCTACAGGGTCTTTACTTGGCAACAGGCACCTTTCCGGACCCGACTAATGAACGACTCTATCCACGCCCCGCACAAGCACGACCATGATCATGATCACGGCGAAAAGCTTCAGCCTGTGCAAAAGCACAATCATGGCAGCTCTTGCTGCTCCGGCGCCGCGGCACCGTCCCTGGTGCAATTGAGCGAAGCGCCCACCGCAGGCTCCAGGCTGAGCACCTTCCGCATCGAAGCCATGGACTGCCCCACCGAGCAGACGCTGATCCAGAACAAACTGGGCAAGCTCGCTGGCGTGCAACAACTGGAATTCAACCTGATCAACCGCGTCCTCGGTGTGACCCATGACTTGCCGACAACGGCACCGATCATCGAGGCCATCAAATCTCTGGGGATGCAGGCCGATCCGATCGAAGAAGGCATCGCCGCCGCCGCGCCTCCGGCCAAGAAACACTGGTGGCCATTGGCGCTGTCCGGCCTCGGTGCCTTGGGCGCCGAAGTGCTGCACTTCACCAATGCCGCGCCAACTTGGGTGATTGCCTTGGTGGCGCTGGTGTCGATCCTCAGCGGCGGCCTCACCACCTATAAAAAGGGCTGGATAGCCCTGAAAAACCTCAACCTGAACATCAACGCCCTGATGAGCATCGCCGTGACTGGCGCGGTCCTCATCGGCCAGTGGCCGGAAGCGGCCATGGTGATGTTCCTGTTCACTGTGGCCGAGTTGATCGAGGCCAAGTCCCTGGACCGCGCGCGTAACGCCATCAGCGGCTTGATGCAGATGACTCCGGAGCAGGCCACGGTTCGTCAAGCTGACGGAAGCTGGATTGAAAAAGACGTTAAAACCATTGAACTGGACGCTATCGTGCGGGTTCGTCCCGGCGAGCGCATTGGCCTGGACGGCGAGGTGGTGTCCGGCCAGTCGACCATCGACCAGGCGCCCATCACCGGTGAAAGCCTGCCCATCGAGAAAACCGTCGGCGACAAGGTTTTCGCCGGCACCATCAACCAGGCCGGTTCCCTGGAATACAAAGTCACCGCGGCCGCCAACAATTCCACCCTGGCGCGGATCATCCACGCCGTGGAACAGGCCCAGGGCGCGCGGGCGCCGACCCAGCGCTTTGTCGACAGCTTTTCCAAAATCTACACCCCGGTAGTGTTCCTCTTTGCCTTGGGCGTGGCCGTGATTCCACCGCTGTTCATGGGCGGCATCTGGTTCGACTGGATCTACCGCGCGCTGGTGTTGCTGGTAGTGGCTTGCCCGTGTGCGCTGGTGATTTCCACCCCGGTGACCATCGTCAGCGGCCTGGCTGCAGCCGCCCGCAAAGGCATCCTGATCAAGGGCGGCGTGTACCTGGAGGGCGGTTACAAACTCGACTACCTGGCCCTGGACAAGACCGGCACCATCACCCACGGCAAGCCGGTGCAAACCGATTACCTGGCGCTGCTCCCCAATTTTGAAGGCCGCGCGCCGGCACTGGCGGCGAGCCTTGCCGGTCGTTCCGATCACCCGGTGTCCCTGGCCATCGCCAACGCGGCGGTGGATAAAAATCTGCCCGTGCATGCTGTGGATAACTTCGAAGCCCTGACCGGTCGTGGTGTACGCGGTGAGATCAACGGCGAGGTCTATCACCTGGGCAACCACCGCCTTGTGGAAGAACTGGGCCTATGTTCACCGGCCCTGGAAGAAAAACTCTTCGCCCTGGAAAAGCAAGGCAAGTCCGTGGTCCTGCTGCTGGACAAATCCGGCCCGCTGGCACTGTTCGCCGTGGCTGATACCGTCAAGGACAGCAGCCGCGAAGCGATCCAGCAATTGCATGACCTGGGTATCAAAACCCTGATGCTCACCGGCGACAATACCCACACCGCCCAGGCGATTGCCGCCCAGGTCGGCATCGATCAGGCCCGGGGCGACCTGTTGCCCACCGAAAAACTGCAAGCGATTGAAGCCCTCTACGGCAAGGGCTATCGGGTCGGCATGGTTGGCGACGGTATAAACGACGCCCCGGCGCTGGCCCGTGCCGAGATCGGTTTTGCCATGGCCGCCGCCGGTACAGACACCGCCATCGAGACCGCCGACGTGGCGCTGATGGACGATGACCTGCGCAAGATTCCGGCATTCATACGGCTGTCGCGGCAAACGTCGAGTATCCTCAAGCAGAACATCGCCCTGGCGCTGGTGGTCAAGGCGATCTTCCTCGCGGTGACCTTCTTCGGGATGGCCACCATGTGGATGGCGGTGTTCGCCGACATGGGCGTGAGCCTGCTGGTGGTGTTCAATGGTCTGCGCTTGTTGCGCAAATAGTCGATGTGAGGGTGGTGTGCTGAGTGCTGAGCTGAAGGCGTTTTATATGGTCGCCCGTCTGGGTAGCATTACCCAGGCGGCGAAAAAGCTAGGCCTGAGCCAGCCCACGGTGACCACCCAGGTTCGCCATCTGGAAAGCCAGTATTCGGTTGAGCTGTTCTACCGGGGCGGGCGCCGCCTGACGGTCAGTGACGAAGGTGCGCGGCTGCTACCGATGGTCAAGGCGTTGTTGCAGCAGGAAAGCGATATCGAGTTTTTCCTGCGCAACAGCGGCCAGGTCCAGGGCACGCTGAGAATTGCCGCGACCGCTCCGTACTACATCCTCGATTTGGTAAAAACCTTTCGCGAAAGGCTGCCCCAGGTGGAAGTCTCGGTGGAGATCGGCAACTCCCAGCAGGTGCTGGAAGCGCTGGAAGACTACCGGGTGGATATCGCCGCGTCATCGCAATTGCTGGAGGACCCGCGCCTGATTCGTCGGGTGTTGGGCACTGATCCGCTGGTGCTGGCGGTGCATCGCAATCATCCTCTGGCGGTGCTGGACCCTGTGCCGTTGAGCGCCCTGGCCGGGCACACTTTGTTGATGCGCGAAGCAGGTTCCACCACTCGGCGGCTGACCGAAGAAATGTTGCAGGGCGCGGGGGTGAGTTACGGCCCGCTGCTGGAGATTGGCAGCCGGGAATCGATTCGCGAGGCGGTGCTGCGCAATATTGGCATCAGCATCATTGCTCGCCAGGAAGTGCCCCATGATCCGCAGTTGCGGGTACTGACCATCGAGAATGCGCCGCAGATTGCCGAATACCTGTACTGCCTCAAGGAGCGAAAGGGCGCGCGGTTGCCGGCGGCCTTTCTGGGGTTGGCGCAGGAAATGTCGCCAGCGGGCTGACTACTTTCTGTGGCAAGCCCGCTCGCCACACATAATTGTTCAGCCCTGCCCAAATCTACCAATACCACTATCGCTCACTTTTGCCTTCCTGCCACACGAGCTACGCATTTGCTCCCTAGGATGGCCTTCATCAGTTTGATGAGGTGCCTCCATGAACACAGCCATGACCAACCCCGGCGCGCCGATGAAGGTGCGCGGTATCCAGAAGCGTTTCGGCGCCTTTACCGCTCTGGACAACGTGTCCCTGGATGTCGCCGCCGGTGAACTGGTGTGCCTGCTCGGCCCGTCCGGCTGCGGCAAGACCACCTTGTTGCGTTGTATCGCAGGGCTGGAGCGCCAGGACAGTGGCGAGTTGTACCTGGGTGAGCGCGACGTTTCCCTACTGGCCCCTCAGGCGCGGGACTACGGCATTCTGTTCCAGTCCTACGCGCTGTTTCCCAACCTCACCGTCGCAGCGAACATCGGCTACGGCCTGGCCGGCAGCGGCCGCGATGAAGTGCGCAAGCGCGTCGGGCAGATGCTGGAACTGGTGGGCCTGCTGGGCAGCGAAAAGAAATACCCCGGCCAACTCTCCGGCGGCCAACAACAACGCGTGGCCCTGGCCCGTGCCCTGGCGCCCGCACCTTCGCTGTTGTTGCTTGATGAGCCGATGTCCGCCCTCGACGCCCGCGTGCGCGAGCATCTGTGTACCGAACTGCGCCAATTGCAACAGCGCCTGGGCATCACCACCCTGATGGTCACCCACAATCAGGACGAGGCCATGCTGATGGCCGACCGCATCGCCGTGATGAATAACGGCAAGGTTGAGCAATACGCCACTCCCCAGGAAATTTACGATCGCCCGGCCACGCCTTTCGTCGCCGAATTTGTCGGCCAAGGCAACTGGCTGCCGTTCAGCCGCAACAGCGCCAGCCATGCCCAGGTCGGCGGGATGAATGTGCGGTTGGCCGAGAACTCCGGCAAAGCGGCATCGGGTCGTTTGTTCTGCCGCCCCGAAGCCATCAGCGTCAACCCGCCAGTGCATGAGGAAAACCTGTTCCCGGCCAAGGTCCGTGAGATCACCTTCCTCGGGAACCGTTGCCGCATGAGCTTTGAGCTGGACCAATTGCCCGGCCATTCACTGTTGGCCGAACTGGCCCCGGAAGCCATGCCGCGCCTTGGCTCCCAGGACATCTGGGTTGCGCTGCCGCCGCGCAGCCTGCAGGTGTTTGCCTGAGATGGCTGCCGACATGACCTTGCCGGTACCCGACAACGTGGCTCGTCAGGCTTCCCGTGCCGAACTCGGCGACCGCATTTTCGTACTGGGCGGCAAGCTGCTGCTGTTGCTCCTGCTGGGCGTGGCGGTGTTGCTACCGCTGCTGGCGATCTTTTGGCGTGGTTTCAGCGCTGAAGATGGGCAGGGCGGTGGCCTGGTGGCTGCGCGCGAGTTGCTCACCAGTGACAATTTCCACTGGCTGCTGGGCAATAGCCTGAAGGTTTCCCTCAGTGTCTCGGCCATCGTCGTACCGCTGGCCTACCTGTTTGCCTACGCGCTGCAACGCACACTGATCCCCGGCAAGGTCATCTGGCGAGGCATGTCATTGCTGCCGCTGATGGCGCCTTCGATGCTGCCGGGTATCGCACTGGTCTATCTATTCGGCAACCAAGGAATGTTGCGCGGGTTGCTGTCGGACAACATCTACGGCTTCTGGGGTATTGTCATTGGTGAGGTCATCTACACCTTTCCCCATGCGCTGATGATCCTGTTGTCGGCGCTGTCCCTGGCGGATGCGCGGCTGTTCGACGCCGCGTCGAGCATGGGCGCAAGCCCCGCCCGAGCTTTTCGTAGCATCACTTGGCCGGCAACGCGCCAGGCGGTATTCGCCGCGTTCTGCCTGGTGTTCACCCTGACCATCACCGACTTCGGCGTGCCTGTGGTGGTGGGCGGCGACTACCAAGTGCTGGCGTTGGAAGCTTACAAAGCGGTAGTCGGCCAACAACAATTTGGCCGTGGCGCCTTGATCGGCATGGTGCTGCTGCTGCCAGCGTTGTTCAGCTTTGGCGTTGATGCCTGGCTGCGCCGTCGTCATGGTGACTCCATGAGCGGTCGCGCCCAGGTCTTTCAACCTGCGCCATCGCGGCTGCGGGACGGCTGTTACCTGGCCATCGTCCTGCTGATCTGTACGGTGTTGCTGCTGGTGTTCGGCATGGCGGTCTATTCATCGCTGGTGAAGTTCTGGCCCTATAACCTGTCGCTGTCGCTGAACCATTACCAGTTCAACGACACGGCGGGCGGCGGCTGGCTGGCCTATCGCAACAGTTTGACCATGGCCCTGTGCACGGCATTGATCGGCAGCGTGCTGATCTTCACCGGCGCCTACCTGATGGAAAAGACCCACGGCCAACGCGGCCTGAACCTGGCATTGCGCATGCTCAGTTTCGTACCGATGGCGGTACCGGGCCTGGTGCTGGGCCTGGGCTACGTGTTCTTTTTCAACCTCCCCGGCAACCCGCTGCATGTGTTCTACGGGACCATGACCCTGCTGGTGGTGTGCACCATTGCTCACTACTTGACCACCGCACAAATGACCGCCACCACGGCCCTGCGCCAACTAGACGCGGAATTTGAAGCCGCCGCGTTGTCCCTCAAGGCGCCGCTTTACCGCCACTACCTACGGGTCACCGTGCCGATTTGCCTGCCGGCGTTACTGGACATCGTGCGCTACCTGTTCGTCTCGGCGATGACCACTGTCTCGGCGGCGATCTTCCTCTACAGCCCCAACACCATCCTCGCGGCGGTGGCGGTTCTGAACATGGACGACGCCGGCAATGTTGGCGGTGCGGCGGCCATGTCCACGCTCATTCTGTTCACCTCGGCGGGCGTATCGCTGCTGCTGGCGTGGGCCTCACGCGGTTTGTTGCGCCGCTCCCAGGCCTGGCGCCAAACCGCGCCTGGTCAATAAATAAATCCGTCCCCATTAAAAAACGTCCCCATTAAAAAGGAACTGCACCATGTTCAAGCCCCTGGCGTTAGCCGCTGCTGTGCTCGCTGCGTTCAGTCTGAATGCCTTCGCTGCGAAAACCGAGTTGACCGTCTACACGGCCCTCGAAGCCGAGCAGCTGAAGACCTACAAAAAAGCCTTCGAAGCCGCCAACCCAGACATTGAAATAAAATGGGTGCGCGACTCCACCGGGATCATCACCGCCAAGCTGCTGGCTGAAAAAGCCCGCCCGCAGGCTGACGCAGTCTGGGGCTTGGCGGCGTCCAGCCTGGCCATTCTTGACCAACAAGGCATGCTGCAAAGCTACGCCCCGAAAGACCTGGGCAAGATCGGCGCGAACTACCGTGACGCCGCCAACCCTCCGGCCTGGGTCGGCATGGACGTGTGGGCCGCGACTATCTGTTTCAACACTGTCGAAGCTGAAAAGCAGGGCCTGACCAAGCCGATCAGTTGGCAAGACCTGACCAAGCCCGAGTACAAGGGCAAGATTGTCATGCCCAACCCGGCGTCGTCCGGCACGGGCTTCCTGGATGTCAGCGCCTGGCTGCAGACTTTCGGCGAGAAGCAGGGTTGGCAGTACATGGACGACCTGCACCAGAACATCGGCCAGTATGTTCACTCCGGTTCCAAACCGTGCAAGCTGGCGGCTTCCGGTGAGTTCCCGATCGGGATTTCCTTCGAATACCCAGCCGTTCAGTTGAAACGCCAAGGCGCGCCGCTGGACATCGTGCTGCCCAAAGAGGGCCTGGGTTGGGACATCGAAGCCACCGCCGTAATCAAGGGCACCGCTCATGAGGACGCGGCGAAGAAGCTCGCCGACTTCTCTGCCAGCACTGCCGCGATGGACCTGTATAAAGAGAACTTCGCCGTGCTCGCCCAGCCGGGTATTGCCAAGCCGCAGACCGAATTGCCGGCTGACTATGAGCAGCGGCTGATCAAGAACGACTTCGCCTGGGCTTCGAAAAACCGCGACAACATCCTGACCGAGTGGCGCAAGCGCTATGACGGCAAGTCGGAGAAGGTGGCGGGGCAGTAATTTTTCGGTTTGAGCTGATGGCCCCATCGCGGGCAAGCCCGGCTCCCACAGGGGAATGCATTCCAATGTGGGAGCCGGGCTTGCCCGCGATGACGGTCTCACATTCAGGACAGCACTTCATGACACACCACAGCGATCTACTGATCATCGGCGCCGGCATCCTCGGCCTTTCCCACGCTTACGCCGCAGCCAAACGCGGCCTCAAGGTCAAGGTGTTCGAGCGCAGCGCCACGCCCTTGGGCGCCTCGGTACGCAACTTCGGCCAGGCCCTGGTCACCGGCCAGCCGCCAGGGCCGATGCTCGACCTGGCTCTGGAAAGCCGTGACATCTGGGGTCAATGGGCGCAGTTGGCCGGCATCCAGCTCAAGCGCAACGGCTCCTACTTGTTTGCCCGCACCGAAGCGGAAGAAGATTTGCTGGAAGCTTTTTGCGCCGGCCGCGCCCGGGAGCATGGCTACCGCGTCGAGCTGCTACAGGGCGCTGCGATGAGTGATCTGTATGGCGGCCAGTTCCGCCATCACCGCGCTGCGCTCCTTGGCCAGGACGATCAGCAGCTGTATTCGCGCGAAGCTATCCCGGCGTTGATCAACTACCTGAGTCGCGAACTCAAGGTGGAGTTTCACTTTTCCACGCTGGTACGCGACGTCGAGCCTGGTCAGGTGCATACCACCGCCGGGACTTTTCGCGGTGAGCAGATCATCGTCTGCTCCGGTCATGACTACCAAGCCCTGCTGGCCGAGCAAATGGCCGAACTCAATCTGCAAACCTGCCGCCTGCAAATGCTGCGCGTCAAGCCTCAGGTAGATTTGAATCTGCAGCACGCACTGCTGACCGGCCTGAGCTGCGTGCATTACGGTGCCTTCGCTGACCTGCCGGAAGCGGCGGCGGTGCAGGCACAAATCCTTCGTGACACGCCACACCTGCACGAAAACGGCATCCATCTGCTGATCAGCCCGACGCCTTATGGTGAACTGATCATCGGCGATTCTCACCATTACGGTAGTGATCCATCACCATTCAACGCCGAACAGGTGGATAACTGGATGATCGAACTGGCCGAGCACACGCTAGGCTGTGAGATTCAGGTGCTGGAACGCTGGCAGGGCGTTTATGGTTCCCGCGGGCCAGGGCCGTTTTCGTTCTTGCGGGTGGCGCCGGGCGTGAGTGCGGCGTTGATGCACACCGGCGTGGGCATGAGCGTGGGGCCGGCGATGGCCGAGGGCAATATCACCGATCTGTGGGGAGACGCTGCATGACGCTTGAACACGCCATCGCCGAAGTCTTCGGTCTTTACGAGCAACATGGCGCAGCCGATTACATCGGCGAACCGGTGTCGCAGATCGAGCACATGTCCCAGGCCGCGCAATTGGCCATGGCCGAAGGTTTTGATGATGAGGTGGTGTTGGCGGCGTTTTTCCATGACATCGGCCATCTTTGCGGCCATGGCGGCGAGAACATGGGCGGTTATGGCGTGGTCAGTCATGAGCGGCTGGGGGCTGATTATTTGCGGCGGGCCGGTTTCAGCGAGCGGATGGCGAAACTGGTGGAGTACCACGTCCAGGCCAAGCGCTACCTGACGTTCAGCCAGCCGGATTACTACGCGCGCCTGAGTGAAGCCAGCCGCCGCACACTGGGTTATCAGGGTGGCGTCATGACGGCAGATGAAGCGCGGGCGTTTGAGCAGGACCCGTTATGCGCCGTGAGTCTGCGTATGCGCCACTGGGATGAGCAGGCCAAGGAAATGCATGTGCCGGTGCTGGACCTGGGCCTCTTGAAGGCCAAGGCCCAGCGTTTGTTGGCTGCTTAGGTTTCGTCCAGACGCAGGGCCAGTGCTTCGATCTGTTCCTGGCGCTCGGCCTGGCTCAGTTTTGCGTGAGGGTTGAGGGACGACCATTGTGGATGGGCCCGGGCCTTGTTCAGCGATTCAGGTAACTTGCCTTCGCGCCAGGTCTTGTCCTGGGGGGTATCGACCTTGATGCTGTGCATGGCCGCATGGCCTCGCAGGTTCAAGGCCTTGAGCAGTTGCCGCTGGCGCAGGGCCAACAGGCGTAACACGCTGTCATCGACGGTCAGTTCACGCTGGCCCTTGATCTTGCCCAGCAGGCGGCTGCCATAACTGCGGGCGGTTTGCAGCGCGCCACCGGCGATGGCCCCGGCCAGGGCGGCAGCGCCAAGGGTCAGGCCGCCGACCAATAAATCCACACCCGCACCCGCCGCCGCGCCGGCCGCGATACCGCCGCCAACCCGCACACCCAGTTGCTTGAGCGTTTCGGGGTTGAACAGGTCGTCGCCCCAGCGGCCATCCAGCAGCGGCAAATCACTGGCGGCGGCATCTTGTGGGCGAAAGCCGAACAGCTTGAGCAGGGCTTCTACGCAACGTTGTTCGCGCTGGCGTACGGTTTTGCGCAGTTCGCTGATGGCTTGCTGTTCGATATCGGCCTCGCTGACCACGCTACGCCGGCAGGCGGCGCAGTCGATCAGCAGCTCGGCGATCAGCCGGGCGGCGCTTTGCTGACGGGCCTGGCGCTGGGCCTCTTGATCAATAATCAGCCGCTCCAGTTGTGGCCGTGAATGCTCCAGCAACAGGGCCAGGCTTTCATACAGTCGCCGCTCGCCGTCTTCCGGTGGCGCCACGCTGTCGAAGCGCACCAGCGCATGCAGGCCGAGGCGGGCCAGGGCTTCGCGCCAGTCTGGCTCGCGGTGTTCAGCGCTGCTGACAAAATTGAGCACCGGCAACAACGGTTTGCCGCAGCTGGCCAGCACTTGCAGTTCGTCGCGGTATTTGGCCAGCACCGGTTCGCGGGCGTCGATTACGTAGAGCCCGGCGTCGCAGGCCAGCAACTGGCGCAGGACCTTGGCTTCCTGTTCGAAACGCTGCCGGGCTTCGCTGCCGTCCAGAAAGCGCGCCAGTCTGGACGGGCCGTCGAGGCGTTCGCCGGGGCGGTCCAGACGTTCGAGGTAGTCGAGCAGGGCGATGGCATCTTCCAGTCCGGGGGTGTCGTACAGCTCCAGCAGAGCTTCGCCGTTCACCGACAGGCGCGCGCCTTCGACATGGCGGGTGGTGCTCGGGCGATGGGAGACTTCACCAAAGCCCACATCCCGAGTCAGGGTGCGCAGAAGCGAGGTCTTGCCGACATTGGTGTGGCCGACCACGGCAAGTTTCAGCGGTTTAGTCATGACCTGTCTCCAGCCAATTGAGCGGCGCGCAGTCGGCGAATGGCAATTGCAACTGCTGCAAGGCTGTATGCCAATCGCCAAGGCGTTCAGCATCCAGGGCCTGGCCCGGCGGCGCTTGTAGCAGCCAGACACGGGTGGCCGTGGCACTGCGGGCCAGTTCGGCGATCAGCGCCAGGCTGCCGCGATCTGGCGAACGGCGCGGGTCGCAGGCGATGGCCAGGCGCGCGGGCGGGAAACGGGTCAATTGCTCCAGCAGCTTGTGCCGCGATTCGCGGCTGTCGAGGATGCCGGCGTCCTTGACGTTGGCGGGCAGTTTTGGCGGCCATGGGCGTTGATCATCAAGCTCGATGGCCACCAGCAGAGCGCCATCGCTTTCCAGGGTGCTGACGCCACCGGTCACGTGATGCAGCTGTTCGGGCGCGGCGTCGTTGACCCCAAGGCGCTCGCTGCTGGGCATCAAACGCTCACGCAATGGGCTGTAGCCAGGCAGGTTGAGGTCCAGGCGCAAGGCGGTGCGTCCGTGTTTCCAGCGCCATAGGCACAGCAATGCGAGGATCAGTCGGGGCAGGATGCCGTAGATCAGCAGTACGCCGACCAGCCAGGCGGCCCAGGCTTGGCGGGCGCTTTCGATGTTCAGTGCCGAATCGCCGCTGGCGCGGATCATCTCGACGGTGGGCACGCTGAAACCCAGCAGTGCGGGCAGGGCGCCGAGGGTTTGGGTCACGCTGACAAAGGTATCGGCCCGCAGAATAGTGGTTTCCCAGACAAAACCGTAGCGCCGGGTCGCCATCAAAGTCAGCAGGATCACCAGCGCGCTGAACAGGGCCAGCAGCCACAAGCCATTGACCAGCACTCCCACTGCCCAGCGATTGAGTTTCTTGCGCTGCAACAGGAGCAACAGTGCCGGCGCCAGTTGCGCGGCCTTGGCGTCACGGGCGAGTTTTTCGCTGAGCCACAACCACAGGCGCCCGAGGCTGGCACCATGCTCGCCGGCAAACAACAGGCCCAAGGCCCAGCTCAAGAGCAGGATCAGGTTCAAGCCCAGCAGGCTGCCCAGGGCCCAGAACACATTGACCGGCGTCAGGCCGTTGCCCAGCGCGGCGAATGCCAGGCCGGCGCCGCTGATGATGGCGATCACGGCCAATACCATCAGCGCCAGCCGTGCGCCTTGCAGCCAATGCTGCAGGGCGGCGGTCAGGCCATCACGTTCGGCCAGCCACAGGGCGCGGTTTTGAATGCGCGTCGGCAAGTCGCCGCCAGTGCTACGGGCCAGGCGATTGGCTTCTTGGTCTTCCAAAGGGCCCGCGTGTTCTTCACGCAGGCGCACGGTTTCCGTTAGCCAGAGTTGGTGCAGGGGAGTCAGAGCAGTCACGCGCCGTCCTGTTGTGCAAGTGAGGTTGGAGCATAACCGCTGTGGCGTGGGTTGGGGTATGCCGCTCGTTTGTCGGCGTGTGCCTCTGGTATTCTCGCCAGCATGAAAAAAACTCTCCCTTTAAGCCTGATCGCAGCTCTCGGTGAAAACCGTGTGATCGGTGTCGACAACAGCATGCCCTGGCACTTGCCGGGGGATTTCAAGTATTTCAAGGCCACCACGCTGGGCAAGCCGATCATCATGGGGCGCAAGACCTGGGATTCCCTCGGTCGGCCGTTGCCGGGTCGCTTGAATATCGTGGTCAGCCGTCAGACCGATCTGGTGCTTGAAGGTGCGCAAGTTTATCCGTCCCTTGATGCTGCGGTGGCGCGAGCTGAAGAATGGGCTTTGGCGCAGGGTGTTGATGAGCTGATGCTGATCGGTGGCGCGCAGCTTTATGCGCAGGGCCTTGCGCAGGCGGATCGCCTGTATCTGACGCGAGTGGCGTTGAGCCCTGAAGGGGATGCGTGGTTTCCCGAGTTTGATTTGAACCAGTGGAAACTGGTATCGAATGTCGAGAATCCGGCCGAAGGCGATAAGCCGGCGTTCAACTTTGAGGTTTGGGAAAAGATCTGACGACAGATCGTTCCCACGCGCGCGGGAACGATCTCGACAGGTTAAGAGTTCATTCTAAGCCTGCGCCAACTCGGCATGCTTATCGGCATTGAGCAGCTCTTTATCGGTCTGCTGCATGATCTGGCTGGTAATTGCCCCCGCTGTCATCGAACCATTGACGTTCAACGCCGTACGGCCCATGTCGATCAATGGCTCAACCGAAATCAGCAACGCCACCAGTGACACCGGCAAGCCCATGGCTGGTAGCACGATTAGCGCGGCAAACGTCGCACCGCCACCCACGCCGGCCACGCCCGCCGAACTCAAGGTCACAATCGCCACCAGCGTGGCAATCCACAGCGGGTCCAGCGGGTTGATGCCCACGGTCGGCGCCACCATTACCGCCAACATGGCCGGGTACAGGCCGGCGCAACCGTTCTGGCCGATGGTCGCACCAAACGAGGCAGCAAAACTGGCGATGGATTGCGGGATGCCCAGGCGGCGGGTCTGCGCTTCAATGCTCAGCGGGATGCTTGCGGCGCTGGAGCGGCTAGTGAAGGCAAAGGTCAGCACCGGCCAGACCTTGCGGAAAAACCGCAGCGGGTTGATCCCGGACAGGGACAGCAGCAGGCCGTGGACCACAAACATCAGCCCCAGGGCCAGGTAGGACACCGCCACGAAACTGCCCAGCTTGACGATGTCTTGCAGGTTGGAGCTGGCGACCACCTTGGTCATTAGCGCCAGTACGCCGTAAGGGGTCAGCTTCATCACCAGGCGCACCAGGCGCATCACCCAGGCTTGCAGGGTGTCGATGGCGTTGATCACTTTCTGACCTTTCGCCACGTCATCCTTGAGCAATTGCAGCGCGGCAACCCCCAGGAATGCAGCGAAAATCACCACGCTGATAATCGACGTTGGCTTGGCTCGCGCCAGGTCGGCAAACGGGTTTTGCGGGATGAACGACAGCAGCAGTTGCGGCACATTCAGGTCGGCGACCTTGCCGGCGTAGTCGCTCTGGATCACTTGCAGGCGGGCCATTTCCTGGGTGCCGGCAACCAGGCCTTCGGCGGTGAGGCCGAAGAGGTTGGTCAGGCCAATACCGATCAGCGCCGCGATAGCCGTGGTGAACAGCAGCGTGCCGATGGTCAGGAAGCTGATCTTGCCCAGGGCCGTGGCGTTGTGCAGCCGCGCTACGGCGCTGAGGATCGAGGCGAACACCAGCGGGATCACGATCATCTGCAGCAACTGCACATAACCATTGCCTACCAGGTCAAACCAACCGATCGACGCCTTGAGCACCGGGTGACCGGCACCATAAATGGTGTGCAGGATCACACCGAAAACCACGCCGAGCACTAGGGCGAGCAAGACCTTTTTGGCCAGGCTCCAGTGGGTGCGACGGGTTTGTGCCAGGCCCAGCAACAGGGCGAGAAACACCAGTAAATTGAGAATCAGAGGCAGATTCATTGAAGCTCCATGTAGAGGGCAGCCAATCGCGCGAGCCTGCGATTGCGAACCGGAAATCCTAACAGCTTGATATTTATTGATTTAATACCGAGTTGGAATGGTGACTGTCGGTTTTGGCATAAGGGCTTGGCGCTCAGGAGTATGCCCGTGGCGGGATCAGGACGCAGTCGGTCGTGCCCGTGGTGGGAAGCATCACGGGGATTTGTTAGCGTCGATGTCTTTCACTCAGGGAGAAAACGCACATGAAGCTCGCGCCAAGATTATTTGCCGCCGCACTTTGCCTGGGGCTCGCCAGTCAGGCGTTTGCCGCCACCGAGTTGAAGCACTGGCCTGCACCTGCCGCCAAGCAACTGAACGAAATGATCGCCGCCAACGCCAATAAGGGTAACTTCGCGGTGTTCGACATGGACAACACCAGTTACCGCTACGACCTCGAAGAGTCCTTGCTGCCGTTCATGGAAAACAAGGGCCTGATCACCCGCGACACTCTCGATCCTTCGCTGAAGCTGATGCCGTTCAAGGACACCGCTGACCACAAGGAAAGCCTGTTCAGTTACTACTATCGCCTTTGCGAAGTCGACGACATGGTCTGCTATCCGTGGGTTGCCCAGGTTTTTTCCGGTTTCACCCTCAAGGAACTCAAGGGCTACGTCGATGAGTTGATGGCTTCCGGCAAGCCGGTCCCGGCTACCTACTACGAGGGTGACGTGGTGAAGAACATGGAGGTCCAGCCGCCGAAAATCTTTACCGGCCAGGCTGAACTGTTCAACAAATTGATGGAAAACGGCATCGAGGTCTACGTGATGACCGCCGCCTCTGAAGAGCTGGTGCGCATGGTCGCCGCCGACCCGAAGTACGGCTACAACGTCAAACCGCAGAACGTCATCGGCGTCACCACTTTGCTCAAGGATCGCAAGACCGGCGAGCTGACCACCGCCCGTAAGCAAATCACCGCAGGCAAGTATGACGAAAAGGCCAACCTCGGCCTGGAACTGACTCCCTACCTGTGGACCCCGGCGACCTGGATGGCCGGTAAACACGCGGCGATCCTGACCTATATCGACGAATGGAAAAAACCGGTGCTGGTAGGCGGCGACACCCCGACCAGTGACGGCTACATGCTGTTCCACGATGTTGACGTGGCTAAGGGCGGCATCCACCTGTGGGTCAACCGCAAGGACAAATACATGACCCAGCTCAACGGCATGATGGCCAAGCACGCTGCGGCCCAGGCCAAGGAAGGCTTGCCGGTCACGGCGGACAAGAATTGGGTGATCGTCAAGCCGGATGAGATTCAATAGCCCCAACTGTTGTGGCGAGCGGAAAATCCCGCTCGCCACAGAAGGTCAACCGCACAGTAGAACCCAGTGTTTTTGGGTTAACCCAGACAAAAAAATGCCCCGCACTTGGCGGGGCATTTTTATGGGCGACGGCTTTTATGGGTAAGGGCAGGCTTACAGCCCGTCCAACATCGCCTTGTTACGCACGGCACCCTTGTCGGCACTGGTAGCCAGCAGGGCGTAAGCCTTCAACGCGGTGGTGACTTTGCGTGGACGCTTCTCCACTGGCTTCCAGCCTTTCTTGTCCTGCTCGACCCGGCGAGCCGCCAGTTCTTCATCGCTGATCAACAGGTTGATCGAGCGGTTCGGAATGTCGATCAGCACCTTGTCGCCGTCTTGCACCAGGCCAATCGCGCCACCGGCTGCGGCTTCCGGGGAAGCGTGGCCGATGGACAGGCCGGAAGTGCCGCCGGAGAAACGACCATCGGTCAGTAAGGCGCAGGCTTTGCCCAGGCCCTTGGACTTCAGGTATGAGGTCGGATAGAGCATTTCCTGCATGCCCGGGCCGCCTTTCGGGCCTTCGTAACGGATGATCACGATGTCGCCAGCCTTCACTTCGTCAGCGAGGATGCCGCGCACAGAGCTGTCCTGGCTTTCATAGATCTTGGCGCGACCTTCGAACACATGGATCGACTCATCCACACCGGCGGTTTTTACCACGCAGCCATCGATGGCGATGTTGCCGTACAGCACGGCCAGGCCGCCTTCCTGGGAGTAGGCGTGTTCGACGCTGCGGATGCAGCCGTTTTCACGGTCGTCGTCCAGGGTTTCCCAGCGGGTCGACTGGCTGAATGCGGTCTGGGTCGGGATGCCGGCCGGGCCTGCCTTGAAGAAAGTGTGCACGGCTTCATCGTCAGTCTGGGTGATGTCCCATTTGGCGATACCCTCGGCGAGGGACTTGCTGTGTACGGTCGGCAGGTCGGTGTGCAGCAGGCCACCACGGGCCAGGGAGCCGAGGATCGAGAAAATCCCACCGGCACGGTGCACGTCTTCCATGTGGTACTTCTGGATGTTCGGCGCGACCTTGCACAATTGCGGCACATGGCGCGAGAGACGGTCGATGTCGCGCAGGTCGAAGTCGATCTCGGCTTCTTGGGCGGCGGCCAGCAAGTGCAGGATGGTGTTGGTGGAACCGCCCATGGCGATGTCCAGGGTCATGGCGTTTTCGAACGCCTTGAAGTTGGCGATGTTGCGCGGCAACACCGACTCATCGTTGTCGGTGTAGTAACGCTTGCACAGCTCGACGATGGTGCGCCCGGCCTGCAGGAACAGCTGCTCGCGGTCGCTGTGGGTGGCCAGTGTCGAACCGTTGCCCGGCAAGGCAAGGCCCAGGGCTTCCACCAGGCAGTTCATCGAGTTGGCGGTGAACATGCCGGAGCACGAACCGCAGGTTGGGCAGGCGCTACGCTCGTATTCCGCGACCTTCTCGTCAGAAGCGCTGGAATCGGCGGCGATGACCATGGCGTCTACCAGGTCCAGGCCGTGGCTGGCGAGTTTGGTCTTGCCGGCTTCCATCGGACCGCCGGAGACGAAAATCACCGGAATGTTCAGGCGCAGGGCGGCCATCAGCATGCCAGGGGTGATTTTGTCGCAGTTGGAAATGCACACGATGGCGTCGGCGCAGTGGGCGTTGACCATGTATTCCACGGAGTCGGCGATAATCTCGCGGCTCGGCAGGGAATACAGCATGCCGTCATGGCCCATGGCGATGCCGTCGTCCACGGCGATGGTGTTGAATTCTTTCGCTACGCCGCCAGCGCGTTCAATCTCACGGGCCACCAGTTGCCCCAGGTCCTTGAGGTGGACGTGGCCTGGTACGAACTGGGTGAACGAGTTGGAAATGGCGATGATCGGCTTTTTGAAGTCGTCATCTTTCATCCCCGTGGCGCGCCACAGTGCTCGGGCGCCGGCCATGTTGCGGCCGTGGGTGGATGTTTTCGAGCGGTAATCTGGCATGGAGCACTCCGGGCGGCTAATCAGGTATCAAAGGGGAGTGAGCTTCTATTGACGTCTGGAACACATCAGAAATGGCCGTGTGTCCGGAAGTTGCCTCAAACGTTACGGGATCGCCGTGCGCATTGGCCTTGAGCTCATAAACCCGCCGGGGGATGACTGGCGATGAATAGGCCGATTCTACACCGCTGGCGGCTGGAGGGAATGGCGAGAAGCGTGGAGGTAGCGCTTACGAGACGTGTGGGTGCGTAAAATGCAATAACTGTAGGAGCAAGCTCGCTCCTACAGTGGTGTGCATTTCAGAGCCACATTGCGTCCCACAGCGAGTATTCGCCGATATGGTCGACTATCCCGGCTCGCAATGGATTGCCGACGATGTACCGAGCCATCGCTTTCAGATCCTCTTCGCGACGCAGTGCTCGGTCGAAATAACCTTTTTGCCACAGCGTCTCGTGCAGACCTCTCGCCTTATTGATGGCTCGTGCGCTTCGCGACTTGGTGGCTTGCATCAGCTTCGGCAAGTCACCGTTATGTAGCTCAATCAGCCAGTGGAAGTGATCAGGCATGACCACCCACGCCACGGAAGTGGCCTTGCCGTCTTCCTCAGCTCTTCTGAATTCGTTCACCACCAGTCGACCCATGCGCCAATCCTTGAAGGCCGGTTGTCGTTGATGGGTAACGGCAGTTAATAAGTAGAAACGCCCAGGTTCCGAGTAGCGCCCGGTGCGTAAATGATGTGCATGTGGTGCGTTGGACATTCCTTCGTCCTCTTCCGTGATAGGAAGAGAAACGGTAGGCGTGGAGCGGGAGGTTGTCGTTTCGACAGTGGGTCAGGATGTGTCTCGTTTCCTGTAGGAGCGAGCTTGCTCGCGAAGAATGTCAACGATAACGCAGCGCTATCAGGTAGCCCGCGGTGCCCTTGCGTTTTTCGCGAGCAAGCTCGCTCCTACAGTGGGGCCGGTTTCAATTTGAAATCGGTCCTGGCCTTAGCTATTGGGCAACAACCGGCAAGTAATGCTCTTGATGTACCGAGTCTCGGCAATCGCCGGGTGCACCGGATGATCCGGACCCTGACTGCCACGTTCCAGCATCTGGATATTGCGATCCAGGTGACGGGCGCTGGTCAGCAGGATGTTCTGCAGGTCATCTTCCGGCAAATGCATGGAGCACGAGGCGCTGATCAGGATGCCGTCCTTGCTGAGCAGGCGCATGGCTTGCTCGTTGAGACGGCGGTAGGCGCCTTCGCCGTTTTTCATGTCTTTCTTGCGTTTGATGAAGGCAGGAGGATCGGCGACGATCACGTCGAAGCGTTCTTCGCTGGCTTTCAGTTCTTTCAGGGCTTCGAAGACGTCGCCTTCGACGCAGGTCATTTTCTCGGCAACACCGTTCAGCGCTGCGTTGCGCTCGACGCCGTCGAGGGCGAAGGCCGAAGAGTCAACGCAGAACACTTCACTGGCACCGAACGCGGCGGCTTGCACGCCCCAGCCGCCGATGTAGCTGTACAGGTCCAGGACGCGTTTGCCTTTGGCGTAAGGGGCCAGGCGGGCGCGGTTCATGCGGTGGTCGTAGAACCAGCCGGTTTTCTGGCCTTGGATGACCGGCGCTTCGAACTTCACGCCGTTTTCTTCCAGGGCAACCCATTCCGGCACCAGGCCGAATACGGTTTCGACGTAGCGGTTGAGGCCTTCGGCGTCGCGGGCGGCGGAGTCGTTCTTGAACAAGATGCCGCTGGGCTTGAGTACTTGGGTCAGCGCGGCGATCACGTCGTCTTTATGGGCTTCCATGGTCGCCGAGGCGATCTGTACCACCAGGATGTCGCCGAAACGGTCGACCACCAGGCCCGGCAGCAAGTCGGAATCGCCGTACACCAGACGGTAGAACGGCTTGTCGAACAGGCGATCGCGCAGGGACAGGGCGACGTTGATGCGGTGGACCAACAGGGATTTGTCCAGGGGCAACTTGACGTCGCGGGACAACAGGCGGGCGCAGATCAGGTTGTTCGGGCTCATGGCCACGATGCCCAGCGGCTTGCCGCCGGCCGCTTCCAGAATCGCCTGGTCGCCTGCCTTGAAGCCATGAAGTGGGGTGGCGGCCACGTCGATTTCGTTGCTGTAGACCCACAGGTGGCCGTTGCGCAAACGACGATCGGCGTTGGCTTTGAGACGCAGGCTTGGCAGGGACATGACGTCGCTCCGGAAAAAAGAGCGGGAGTATACCCTGTTGTGCAGTAATTGATCGCGCCGTCGGATGTGCGGGAAGGTGTCGGCCCATCCTTTATAAGGGTTAGAATCGCCGCCTAGCCCAGAGTATGAACTTATGTCCCAAGAGCTTTCCGCCGAACAGATCCAGCAGGCCCTGCAAGGCATCAGCGTACCGCCTCAACCGCAAATCATGGTGGATTTGCAGATGGAGCAGTACATGCCCGACCCGGACCTGGAAGTGATTGCCCGGCTGATCTCCCAGGACCCGGGCCTTTCCGGCTCGTTGCTGAAGATCGTCAACTCGCCGTATTACGGCCTGAGCAACAAGATTGCTTCGATCCAACGGGCGGTAAACCTGCTGGGCAGCCGCTCGATCATCAACCTGATCAACGCCCAGTCGATCAAGGGCGAGATGAGCGACGACACCATCGTCACCCTAAACCGGTTCTGGGACACCGCCCAGGACGTCGCCATGACGTGCCTGACCCTGGCCAAGCGCACAGGCTCCCAGGCTGTGGACGAAGCTTACGCCCTGGGGCTGTTTCACGATTGTGGCGTACCGCTGATGCTCAAGCGCTTTCCTGATTACATGGCGGTGCTGGAAGAGTCCTACGCCTGCGCTGGCCCGGAGTGCCGCGTGGTCGATACCGAAAATCGGGCGTTCAACACCAATCATGCAGTAGTCGGCTATTACACGGCCAAATCCTGGCGCTTGCCGGAGCACGTGACCAACGCTATCGCCAACCATCACAACGTCCTGGCGATTTTCAGCGACGAATCTGCGCGCAACAGCCCGTTGAAAAACCTGCTGGCGATCCTGAAAATGGCCGAGCATATTTGCGCCTCTTACCGGGTGCTGGGCAATCAGGTGGATGACCACGAATGGAACAGCATCGGCCATCTGGTGCTCGATTACGTCGGTTTGTCGGATTACGACTTCGAGAGCCTGAAGTTGTCGATTCGCGAGCTGGGTGCGCACTGATCTTTTATTCACGGCCCCGTCATACAAGAGGTAAACATGCCCGAGTTACCTGAAGTCGAAACCACCCGGCGCGGTATTGCGCCGCACCTGGAAGGCCAGCGGGTCAGCCGCGTGGTGGTGCGTGACCGGCGCCTGCGCTGGCCGATCCCCGAAGACCTGGATGTGCGGCTTTCCGGGCAACGCATCGTGCTGGTGGAGCGGCGGGCCAAGTACCTGTTGATCAATGCCGAAGTGGGTACCTTGATCAGCCATTTGGGTATGTCGGGCAATCTGCGGCTGGTGGAGGTCGGCCTGCCGGCGGCCAAGCATGAGCATGTGGACATCGAGCTGGAGTCGGGCCTGGCCCTGCGTTACACCGACCCTCGACGTTTCGGTGCGATGCTCTGGAGCCTGGACCCGCTCAACCATGAACTGCTGATTCGCCTGGGGCCGGAGCCGTTGACCGACCTGTTTGATGGCGAGCGCCTGTTCCAGATGTCCCGTGGGCGGTCCATAGCGGTGAAGCCATTCATCATGGATAACGCGGTGGTGGTGGGGGTGGGCAATATCTACGCGACTGAAGCGTTGTTCGCTGCCGGGATCGACCCGCGCCGTGCGGCCGGAGGCATTTCCCGTGGGCGCTATTTGAAGCTGGCGATTGAGATCAAGCGCATTCTCGCCGCCGCCATCGAGCGCGGCGGCACCACGCTGAGGGACTTTATCGGCGGCGACGGGCAGCCGGGGTATTTCCAGCAGCAATTGTTCGTCTATGGCCGGGGCGGGGCGGGCTGTAAGGTCTGCGGAACCGAGTTGCGCGAAGTGAAGCTGGGGCAGCGGGCGAGCGTGTTTTGCCCCAGGTGCCAGAGCTGATTGAAGGGGAAGCACTTGGGCCGAGCAAATCCTTAAGCCTTGGTAATCACCAGGTACTTCTCCATCAACTGCTCTTGCGTCTCTGGATGAGCCTCGTCCAGCGGAATGCAATCCACCGGGCAAACCTGCTGGCACTGGGGTTCGTCGTAGTGGCCGACGCATTGGGTGCACAGGTTCGGGTCGATCACATAGATCTCTTCGCCTTGGGAAATGGCGGCGTTCGGGCACTCGGGTTCGCAAACGTCGCAGTTGATGCAATCGTCGGTGATGATCAGGGACATGGGAACTCCTGCCAGGGCACATGGCCAAGGCATCTGAAAACTAATGCGCGCAATTGTGCCGCATTGGCGCCCGCAGTGCGAGCTGTGGCGAGCGGGCTTGCCCGCGGTGGGCTGCGAAGCGGCCCCAAAAATGGGACTGCTGTGCAGTCCACCGCGGGTAAACCCACTCGCTACAATTACTTTATTTCTTGAAGCGTAGGGTCAGCGCATCGGCTACCGCAGGGTGGACAAACTTGGTGATGTCACCGCCCAGCGCGGCGATTTCCCGGACCAGGGTCGAGGAAATGAACGAATAACGCTCCGACGGCGTAAGAAACAGGCTTTCCACGTCCGGCGCCAATTGACGGTTCATATTGGCCAGCTGAAATTCATATTCGAAGTCCGACACCGCTCGCAGGCCGCGCAGGAATACATTGGCGTTCTGTTCCTTGGCGAAATGCGCCAGCAGCGTGGCGAAGCCGACGACTTCGACGTTGGGCAGATGCTTGGTGACCTCACGGGCCAGCTCCACGCGCTGTTCCAGGGGAAACAGCGGATTTTTCTTGGGGCTGGCGGCGACCGCGATGATCACATGGTCGAACAAGCGCGAGGCGCGTTCGACCAGATCACCATGGCCCTTGGTAATAGGGTCGAAGGTACCTGGGTACAACACTCGGTTCATCGCGTCGTCCTGGCGGAGTCCGTTGGGGAACCGGATGGTATCGCAGCCATCCCGGTCGGCCAAGTCAACTTATTCAGAAGAAAGCACTATAGACACCGCGAATAGTCTGTTTTTTCAGGCTGTTTTCAGACGTTCTGCCAGTGCTGTTGCCAGTTGCGCCGTCAGCCCATACACCGAAAGCTGTGGGTTGGCGCCGATGCTGGTGGGGAATAAAGAGCCATCGTGGATCGATAGATTGCGCAACTGATGATGGCGGCCGAGGCTGTCAGCTACGGCGTTTTTCGGCTCTTCGCCCATGGCACAACCACCCATCACGTGGGCGCTGCCCAGCCGTGTGCGGTGTAATTCCAGGTTCAGGCCATCGATCATGCTGCGCGCCTGGGCCAGAGTGTTCACGTAGCGCGCATCACCGTGCAGCGGCATCACCGACTTGGCACCGCCGGCAAACTGGATCTCGGCCATGCTGTGGAAGGCGCGGCGCAAGCCGTCCCAGGCGTAGGGCGAGACTTGATAGTCGAGCACTGGCGTGCCGTCGCCGCGTAGTTCGACACTGCCGCCTTGGCTATCGGGGTGAAATCCGTCCCGCAGTAGCGCGAGCATGGCGTGGGTATTGGGTAATTGGCCCATGTCCAGGGCGTTTTGCGTGCCATAACCACCGAACAAGGTGCTGGCCAATCCGGGGTGCAGCGGAGGTACTTCAAGCTTGTAGGACATTTTGCCGGCGGTGCCGTCCTGCCATTGGAAGTGGTCGGAATAGATCGACTGCGGCGCGCCATAGAACGGGTTGATGACCTCGTCGAACAGCCCAGCGGAGAAATTCACCAGGTGCAGGAAGGTCCGCTTGCCCAGCCGTGAATGGGGATCGGGCGCGTCCGAACGCAGCAGCAGCGCCGGGCTATTGATGCCGCCTCCCGCCAGCACGTAATGCTTGGCCTTCACCGTAATTTTTCGGCCTGTGGGCGCCACGCAGCGCGAGTCCATCGCCACGCATTCCAGGCTGGTGATGGTGTCGCCGCTGAACTTCAGGCGTTCGGCGCGGGCCAGGTACAGCAGCTCGCCGCCTTGCTCCAAAGTCGACGGGATGGTCGTCACCAGCATCGATTGCTTGGCGTTGACCGGGCAGCCCATGCCGCAATAACCCAGGTTGAAACAGCCGCGCACGTTGCGCGGGATCACATGCCAACTGTAGCCGAGCGTTTCGCAGCCTTTGCGGATCACATCGTTGTTGGCGTTGGGTGGGATAGCCCAGGGCGCGATACCCAGGCGCTGTTCCATTTTCTCGAACCAGGGCGCCATTTCGGCGCTGCTGTGGCCTTTGACCGCGTATTCGCTGGCCCAGTGGGTGAGCGTCGGGTCGGGCGTGCGGAAACTGGAGGTCCAGTTGATCAACGTGGTGCCGCCCACTGCGCGGCCCTGGAGGATGGTGATGGCACCGTCCTTGCTCATCCGGCCGATGCCTTCCTGGTACAGGCTGGCGTAGGCCTCGTCCTCAAGCATCTTGAAGTCGCTGCTGGTCTTGAGCGGGCCTTCCTCGATCAACAGCACCTTGTAGCCGGCGGCGCTGAGGATTTCAGCAGTGGTGCCACCGCCCGCGCCGCTGCCGATGATCGCGACATCGGCTTCCAGGGTCAGGTCCTGGTCGAGGGCGGCGCCGTTGTGGGTTTTCCAGCCGCGGGCCATGCCGTCGCGGAACAGATCAGGTACGGGCATCAGTGTCTTCTCTTGTTTTTATAGGGATGCAGATCAGATATTGGGCGGGCCGGGATACCCGCAATGGGCCCAGGATTGGGCTCGGAAATACCAGGCCATGATCACCAGCTTGAGCAGCGAGCCCTGGCCCATGCGCAGCAGGTTCAGGTAGCTGTTCTCCCAGCGGTGCAGGAAGTTGCGGATCTGCTCGCTGCTGGCGTTTTCCCAACTGCCCCACACGCCGGTCAATGGCCCGCGGGTGATGGCCATGCCCAGCACGTCAAATAACTGCTGGGTCAGCTTGAACATCTCCGGTGACAGGTGTTGCAAGCTGTAATCGAGTTTTTTCAGCGTGTCTTCAATTCCAGCTGCCACTTCCTGGGTGCTGGCCACGCCTTCCAGCAGCACTGGAATCACCGCCCGTAAAAACGGTAGGTCACTGCTGCGCAACATGGCAAAGCCGCTGGCCGGGATACTGCTGGAGCAACCGCTAAGGCTGGCGCCTGCGCCTGCGGTTGCCAGGAACACACTGGCCCACAGGCCTATTTTCAGGACGCCGCGCCGCGACAGCCCAGGTGTTTCTATCAGGCTAGGGTTCATTCTTATTGTTATCCCGGTGATGGGTTTGTTAGCGGACAAACAGCTTCTGGATCAACTTCTGGATCGATTTGCCATAGGGCGGATAAATCAATTTCGCCGCGTTCAGGCGTTGCTTCACCAACACGCCCTTGGCCTTGCTGAACGTCAGGAAACCTTCGTGGCCGTGGTAATGGCCCATGCCTGAGGGGCCGATGCCGCCAAAAGGCATATCGTCCTGGGCCACATGTAACAGGGTGTCGTTCAGACACACGCCGCCGGAGTGGGTTTCATGGAGCACGCGATTCTGTTCGGTCTTGTTGTAGCCGAAGTAATACAAAGCCAGTGGGCGAGGGCGCTGGTTGATGTAGGCAAAGGCTTGATCGAGGCCGCGATACGGGACGATGGGCAGCACTGGGCCGAAGATTTCGTCCTGCATCACCGTCATCTCGTCGCTGACATTCAGCAGCAGGCTGTGGGCCATACGCCGTCCCTGGCCTTGGTCATACAGCGGGATCAGAGTCGCGCCCTTGTCGGTAGCGTCCTTGACGTAACCGTTGAGCCGGGCCAATTGCCGTTCGTTGATGATCGCTGTGTAGTCCGGGTTGTCGGCCAGGGTCGGATAAAACCCGCGAACCGCCTTGCTGTAGGCTTCGACGAAACCGTCGACACGGTCTTCCGGCACCAGTACGTAGTCCGGCGCCACGCAGGTTTGTCCGGCATTCAACGTCTTGCCGAAGGCGATCCGCTCGGCGGCGTCCTTGAGCGGTACATCTGCTGAAACGATTGCCGGCGACTTGCCACCCAGCTCCAGCGTGACAGGCGTCAGGTGCTCGGCCGCCGCACGCATTACATGCTTACCGATGCTGGTGGCGCCAGTGAACAGCAGGTGATCGAAACGCAGCCTGGAAAACGCGATGCCCACTTCGGCTTCACCGAGCACCACGCAGACCAAGTCTTCGGGAAAGATCTTCGCCAGCAGGGTCTTGAGCAACTGCCCGGTGGCGGGGGTGGATTCGCTGAGCTTGAGCATCACCCGATTACCGGCCGCCAGAGCGCCGACAAGCGGGCCGATGGCTAGGTACAACGGGTAGTTCCAGGGCACGATAATCCCGACCACGCCCAACGGTTGATAAATAACCTTGGCCGAGGCGGGCTGGAAGGCAATGCCTACAGCGCGACGGGACGGTTTCATCCAGCCCTTGAGGTGTTTGCTGGCGTAATGAATGCCGTGCAGGCTGGGCATTAACTCGGCGAACAGGGTTTCGTCGGCGCTGCGATGGCTGAAATCACTGCTGATGGCGTCGATCAGAGCCTGGCGCTCATCGCTGAGCAGATCTCGCAAGGCCTTGAGCCATTGCTGGCGTTGTGCGGCCGGCGGCATGGGGTTGGCGGCGTAGGCCCGGCGCTGGATGTCGAACAGCCCCTGTAGCTGATCCAGCGCTTGGGAATCTTGCAGGTAGGCAACGTTGGCAGACATGGCAGTTCCCGACTTTTTATTGGAATGAATGAGTTTTTAGAGTTGTTACTCTAAGTTGTCAAATAACATTGCAGTAACACTTGGATTTATCCAGACAAGGATAGGTCGTAAGATGCCCGCACCACTGGTAATCGAAGCTGATCCCCCATGGCACCACGAGTAAAGACCAGCGAGCGCATCGTGCAAACCAGCCTGGAACTGTTCAACCAGCAAGGCGAGCGCAGTGTCAGCACCAACCATATCGCCGCCCACATGGAGATTTCTCCGGGTAACCTGTACTACCACTTCCCCAATAAGCAGGCGATTATCGCCGTGCTGTTTCGCGAGTACGAAGCCCTGGTCGACAGTTTCCTGCGCCCACCTCAAGGCCGTGCCGTGACCGTCGAAGACAAGCGTTTCTACCTGCAAGCGGTGCTGGCCGGCATGTGGCGCTACCGCTTTTTGCACCGCGACCTGGAACATCTGCTGGAAAGCGATCCGGAACTGGCTACCGGCTACCGGCGTTTTTCTCAGCGTTGCCTGATTCAGGGCGGCGCTATCTACAAGGGTTTTGTCGACGCCGGCATCCTGAACATGAACCCGGTGCAGACGGAGGCCCTGACCCTCAATGCCTGGATCATCCTTACCTCCTGGGTGCGTTTTTTGTGCACCACCAACGAAAACTCAGCGCACCTGAGCGCCGAGGCGATTAAGCGCGGGGTGTATCAGGTGCTGGTGCTGGAAGCCGGGTTTGTCACGCCGCAGGCTTTGGATGCGGTGGATGCACTGTTCAAGGAGTTTTACGTGCCGCTGAGCCAGGCACTGGAAGACGTGAAGTAGAACCTTTCTGACCTATTCATGGGAGTCCACTATGCCGCTTGCCCAATTGATCAGCCCCCAGCAACTGGCCGAACGCCAGAAGACCGGTGCACTGGTGATCCTGGATTGCCGCTTTGCCCTGGAAGACCCGGATTACGGTCTTTGCAGCTATGCCGAAGGGCATATCGAAGGCGCCAGCTTTGCTGACTTGGAACGAGACTTCAGCGGGCCGGTGACCAAGGGCGTGACCGGGCGCCATCCGCTGCCGGCGCCAGACACGTTGGTCGGGCAGTTGCGGGCTTGGGGCGTTAATGGTGACAGCGATGTGGTGCTGTACGACGACGGCCCCGGTGCATTTGCCGCCCGTGGTTGGTGGTTGCTGGCCTGGCTGGGCAAGCGCGATGGCGTGTTTATCCTCGATGGCGGCCTGAAAGCCTGGCATGCCGCCGGTTTACCGCTGAGCCTGGATGCACCGGTGATTGAAGTCGGGACGTTTACGGGTGCGCCTGACAATCGCTTGCTGCTGGACGCCGAGCACCTGCAAAAGCGTCTTGGCGAGCCGGGCCTGACCTTGATCGACGCCCGCGCCCAGCCGCGTTTTCGCGGTGATGTGGAATCCCTTGATCCGGTGGCCGGGCACATTCCCGGTGCGCAATGTGCCGCGTTCAACGAAAACCTGGGCAGCGATGGCCGCTTTCTGCCGGTCGATCAACTCAAGCAGCGCTTTGCTGACAAGCTTGATGGGCGCTCTGCGGATGAACTGGTGGCGTATTGCGGCTCCGGGGTGACGGCCTGCCACAACCTGTTCGCCCTGAGCCTGGCGGGTTATCCGTTGGGCAAGCTGTATGCCGGGTCGTGGAGTGAGTGGATTACCGATCCAAAGCGGATTGTTGCGACGGGCGACTGAGCAGCCAGGCCGGAATCCGCCGCTCTAGGTAGTACCCCGGCCGCTTCAGCGTGCCATCGACAAACCCCACATGGCCGCCCTTGGCTAGCAACTCGAACTCGGTGCAAGCCGACAGTTCGCTGGCCTCGGGAAGGCTGTGGGCGAATACGAAGGGATCGTCGGCGGCCTGGATAATCAGGGTCGGCGTGCGGATCGCGCCCAGGAAATACCGGCTGGAGGCCCGACGGTAATAATCCTCGGCGCTCAGGTAGCCATGCAATGGCGCAGTGACCCGGCCATCGAAGTCCCAGAAGGTGCGCATCTTTTCCAATGAGCCTAGGGCGGCGATGGCTTTCAGTCCTTCTTCACGGCCATCCTGGAGGAACTGGCGCTCCTTGACGCGGATGTAAGCCAGCATCTCGCGCATGAAATGCTTTTGGTACACACGAGAGAATCCCAGGCCAATGCGGTCTGCGCACTGATCCAGGCGAAATGGCACCGATACCGCCGCTGCGCCTTGCAGGCCGGAGTCTTCGCCGGTTTCTCCCAAATGCTTGAGCAGCACGTTGCCACCCAGGGAATAGCCCACTGCATACAACGGTGCTAACGGGCGCTTGCTTCGCAGGTGCGTAATGGCGGCGGCCAAATCTTCGCTGGCACCGGAATGGTAACTGCGGGCCAACAGATTAGGCTCGCCGGAACAGCCGCGCCAATTCAGCGCCACGCTGGCCCACCCTTGGGACGCCAGGGCTTTTTGCAGGCCAGCCACGTAGGGCGAATTGGAAGAGCCGGTCAGCCCGTGCAGTACCAACACCAAGGGCGCGTGCGGATCGTGCGGGCCGTGCCAGTCGAGGTCGAGAAAATCGCCGTCCTCTAGCCACAGCCGTTCACGCTGACGTTCGATATGAGTAGTCGGGCGCCACAGCGGCCCCCACAACGTTTGCAGGTGCGGGTTGCCGAGGCCGAAGGCTGGGGTGAAGCGGTCGGGAGAATGGGTCATGCAAATCTCTATGCCGAGCGGGCTTGTTGCGGCGAGCGGGCAAGCCCCCTCGCCACAAAAGAGGGCGCACCGTGCGTATTAAGCGCTCTCAGCCGTACGTTGCCACAACGCGTAATACACCCGCCCGGATCTTTGCTCCCGGTGCAGGCGCCAGGTGCCGGGCAGGCCGAGGGTAGACGGCGCGGTTTCGCTTTCGGTGTAGATCCAGGCGTTCTCGGCCAGCCACTGACGCTCTTCCAGTAGCGCGCAAACGGTCGGCAGCAGGTTCTGGTTGAACGGCGGGTCGAGGAACACCACGTCGAACTCACGAGCTTCCTGGGTTTCCAGGTAGCGCAGGGCATCGGCGGTCTGCACTTGCCCGGTGGTGCAGCGCAAGGTGCCCAGGTGCTCCTTGAGGCTGGCGACCGCTACGTTACTGGCGTCCAGCGCCTGGCCCAGGGCGGCGCCACGGGACAGGGACTCCAGGAACAGCGCGCCGCTGCCGGCAAACGGATCCAGCACCTTGGCGCCTGCAATATACGGCGCGAGCCAGTTGAACAAGGTTTCGCGCACGCGGTCCGGCGTCGGGCGCAGGCCTACTACGTCGGGGAAGCTCAGCTTGCGGCTGCCCCACTCTCCGCCGATGATGCGCAGTTGGCCCACACCGTTGTGGACGTTGTGGACAGGTTTTTTGGGACGCGATGGACTAGCCATTAATGCTCCGGAACCCCGAGCGGTTGCTCGGCAGGTTTATCAGTGGGGGGCGGTAGTGGCTTTTGCGCGGTGGTCGGGCCGGCGGTGACGATGACCATTTTGTCGCTGCTCAGGTGTTTATTCAGCGCGGTTTTGACTTGTTCTACCGTCAGGGCCTGGGACTGCTTCATGAAGTCTTCCAGGTAGTTGAGCGGCAGATTATAGAACCCCATGGCACCCAATTGCCCGACGATATCAGCGTTACTGGCGGTGGATAGCGGGAAGCTGCCGGCCAGTTCACGCTTGGCGTCGTCCAGTTCCTTTTGCGTCGGGCCGGTCTTGAGGTAATCGGCGAGGACTTCCTCGACCAGTCGCAAGGTGCCGCCGCTCATTTCGGCGCGGGTTTGCAGGTTGATCATGAACGGACCACGCACCTGCATCGGCGAGAAGCCAGAGTAAACGCCGTAGGTCAGGCCGCGTTTCTCGCGCACTTCACTCATCAAGCGGGTGCCGAAGCCACCACCACCGAGGATCTGGTTGCCCAGGGACAAGGCAGCGTAATCCGGGTCGGCGCGGTCGATGCCCAATTGGGCGAACAGCAAGTGTGTCTGTTTGGAGGGGAACTCAATGTGGCTGAGACCTGCCTTGGGGTCGACCGGTTGAGCGATTTTCGCCAGCGCCGGGCCCTTTGGCAGCGACGCGGACACCTTGGCGGCCATCGCTTCGGCGTCGGCACGGGACAAGTCGCCCACCACTGCAATCACCGCGTTGCCGGCGGCGTAGGCCTTGGCATGGAACTCACGCAGTTGTGCGAGGGTGATGGCAGGAACGCTCTGGGCGTTGCCTTCGCTCGGGTGCGCGTAGGGATGATCGCCATACAGGCGCTTGAACAGCTCGATACTCGCCAGTTTGGCGGGGTTCTGTTTCTGGTATTCGAAGCCGGCCAGCAACTGGTTTTTGATCCGCGCCAGGGAATCAGCAGGGAAGGTTGGTTTACCGATCACGTCATCAAACAGCGTCAGCGCGGCATCCCGTTTGTCGGCAGTACTTAGGCTGCGTAACGAAACCAGGGCCATGTCGCGGTAGGCGCCATTGCTGAAATCAGCGCCCAGGCCTTCAAAACCAGCGGCAATCTGGCCGACGTCCTTGCCCGGTACGCCTTCATTGAGCATGGCGTTGGTCAGCAGGGCCAGGCCTGGTGCATTGCCGTCCTGGCTACTGCCGGCGGCGAACAGAATGCGAATGTCGAACATCGGCAGTTCATGGGCTTCGACGAACAGCACCTTGGCGCCTTCGGCGGTGTTCCAGGTCTGTACGTTGAGCTGGCGGTTGGTCGGGTTCTTGCCGTCCAGTTCCGCCAGGGATTGCAGGGTGTTGGCAGCCTTGGCCTTTTCCAGCGCCTCACTGGCGACGGATTCGTCCGGGCGGCCGAAATACACCGCAACAGCGGCGACCAGGGTGACAACGATCAGGCCGGGAATAACCAAGCGGCTATTTTTGCGGTCACTCATGAGCGGTCTCCTCGGGCAAAACATGGGCGACGCTGAGACGTTCGCGGGTGAAATAGGTGCGGGCGGCTTTCTGGATGTCGTCGACGGTCACGCTTTGCAACTCGGCAAGCTCGGTGTCCATGAGCTTCCAGGACAGGCCGACGGTTTCCAGGGAGCCAATGGCCGTGGCCTGGCTGGTGATGGAGTCGCGCTCATAGACCACGCCGGCAATCACTTGGGCGCGGATACGCTCCAGCTCCTCAGCGGTCGGCGGTTTGGCCTTCAACTCATCCAGCAAGCGCCAGAGGCCGGCTTCGGCCTGGGCAACGGTCTTGTTCTTCTGCTGGTTCGGCGTGGCGCTGAGGGTGAACAGGCTGTCGCCGCGGGTGTAGGCGTCGTAGTTGGTCGAGGCGCCGGACACCAGTTCTTCGCCGCGCTCCAACTGTGTTGGGATGCGCGCGCTGTAGCCGCCGTCCAGCAACGCCGAGATCAGGCGCAGGGCGTTGACCGAGCGTTTGTCTTCGGCGGTGGCGATGCTTGGTACGTTGAACCCGAGGATCACGCTCGGCAGTTGGGTCTGCACATGCATGGTCAACAGGCGCTCGCCAGGCTCGGCCAGTTCCAGAGGGATTTTCGCCGGTGGCACGTCGCGTTTGGGAATTGGGCCGAAATAGCGTTGCGCCAGGGTTTTAACTTCATCCGGGGTCACGTCGCCGACCACCACCAGGGTGGCGTTGTTCGGCACGTACCAGGATTGGTACCAGTGGCGCAGCTCTTCGACCTTCATGCGATCCAGGTCAGCCATCCAGCCGATGGTTGGCGTGTGGTAGCCGCTGGCCGGGTAGGCCATCGCCTTGAAGCGCTCGTAGGCCTTGGACATCGGGTTGTCGTCGGTGCGCAGGCGGCGCTCTTCCTTGATTACCTCGATTTCGCGGCTGAACTCGTCGGCCGGCAGGCGCAGGGTGGCCATGCGGTCGGCTTCCAGTTCGAAGGCGACGCCCAGGCGGTCACGGGCCAGGACCTGGTAATAAGCGGTGTAGTCATCGCTGGTGAAGGCGTTTTCTTCGGCGCCGAGGTCGCGCAGGATCAACGATGCTTCACCGGGGCCGGTCTTGGAGCTGCCCTTGAACATCATGTGTTCCAGGGCGTGGGACAAACCGGTCTGGCCCGGGGTTTCATAGCTGGAACCGACTTTGTACCAAACCTGCGAAACCACCACTGGCGCACGATGGTCTTCGCGCACGACGACCTTGAGGCCGTTGTCCAGGGTGAACTCATGGGTGGGTTGTGGGTCGGCAGCCAAGGCTGAAAGGGGCAGACAAACTGTGCTGAGCAGCAGGCCTGCGGCGCGGCGGGCTAGAGCATTCATTCGTTTTTAAACCTGTTGGGCTGCCCGCTTGGTCTTAGCGTCGGCGGGCGAGGAGGTGCTAGGATACTGATCCGTTTTACTGGCGGCCACGGCTATAAGGCGCGAGGCATCCAAACCGTTTCGGATTCAGTCGTAGGAATAATGGAGTTGGCGGTAGTTTTCCCCGACGATCTTTGTTTTTTCGCCGATTTTATTGCTTAAGATCTATATTGAATCGATTTGTTGAGGCCGTGTTTACGCCTTACAAAATGTTGCGCATGAACAAGCTGGCTAAAAAACAGTCTGTTACGCATCGAATATTATTTACCGAAGCGCCACCTTGGCGCGTCGCTACCTTGAGATAGCCGTCCTCCATGTTTGGTTCCAACGACGACAAGAAGACCCCAGCTGCGGCTGGCGAGAAAAAAGGCCTGTTCGGATGGCTGCGCAAAAAGCCGCAGGAAACCGCCGTCGAACAGCCGCAAGTTCAGCCTGAGCCGATCCCTGAGCCGGTAGAAGCCGAGCCGATTGCCGAAACGCTGGTGCCGGTGGTGTTGCCCATGGCTGAGCCGGTATTGCAGCCGGTTGTTGAAGCCGTGCCGAAACCTGAGCCCGAGCCCGAGCCAGAGCACAAACCCTGGCTGGTCTTGCCGGTGGCGGAAGAGCCCGTAGCCTTGGTCGAAGACGAGCAGGCTGAACATGTGGTGCCGCCGATTCCGGCGTTGGAGCCCGTTCAGGTTGTGATTGAAGAGGTGCCGGTCGTTGAAGTGCCTGCCCTTGTTGTCGCCGAGCCTGCCCCTGTGCCAGTCGTCGCCCCAGTTGTGGTCGCGGCGCCAGCTGTCATCGAGCTCGCCGCCGATCCGGAGCCAGTCGCTGTCACCGTAGCCAGCAAAACCGGCTTCTTCGCCCGTCTGAAGCAAGGCCTGAGCAAAACCAGCGCGAGCATTGGCGAAGGCATGGCTAGCCTGTTCCTGGGCAAGAAAATCATTGATGACGAACTGCTCGAAGACATCGAAACCCGCCTGCTGACCGCCGACGTGGGCGTCGAAGCCACCGCCGTGATCATCCAGAGCCTGACCCAGAAGGTCGCGCGCAAGCAACTGACCGACGCGGATGCGCTCTACAAGTCGTTGCAGGCCGAGTTGACCGCTATGCTCAAACCGGTGGAACAACCACTGGTCATCACCCCGAACAAGCCGTTCGTGATCCTGGTGGTGGGCGTCAATGGCGCCGGCAAGACCACTACCATCGGCAAGCTGGCGAAGAAGCTGCAACTGGAAGGCAAGAAAGTCATGCTCGCCGCCGGTGACACCTTCCGCGCCGCCGCCGTGGAGCAACTGCAGGTCTGGGGTGAGCGCAACAAGATCCCGGTGATCGCCCAGCACACCGGTGCCGATTCGGCTTCTGTGATTTTCGATGCCGTGCAGGCTGCCAAGGCCCGCAACATTGATGTGCTGATTGCTGATACCGCCGGTCGCCTGCACACCAAAGATAATCTGATGGAAGAGTTGAAGAAGGTGCGCCGGGTCATGGGCAAGCTGGACGCTGACGCTCCCCATGAGGTTTTGCTGGTGCTGGATGCGGGTACTGGCCAGAACGCCATCAGCCAGGCCAAACAATTCCATCAGACGGTCCAACTGACTGGCCTGGCATTGACTAAGCTCGACGGCACGGCCAAGGGCGGCGTGATTTTCGCCCTGGCTAAACAATTCGGGCTGCCCATTCGTTATATCGGTGTTGGTGAAGGCATCGATGATCTGCGAACTTTTGAAGCCGAATCCTTTGTCCAGGCACTGTTTGCCGAGCGGGAGAGTTCATGATTCGTTTCGAACAAGTCGGTAAACGCTACGCTAACGGGCATGTCGGCTTGCATGAGCTGAGTTTTAGAGTGCGTCGCGGCGAATTCTTGTTCGTCACCGGTCATTCCGGTGCTGGCAAAAGTACCTTGTTGCGGTTGCTGCTGGCCATGGAGCGCCCAACCACTGGCAAGCTGCTGCTGGCGGGCCAGGACCTGGCGACCATCAGTAACTCGCAGATCCCGTTCTTGCGCCGTCAGATTGGCGTGGTGTTCCAGAATCACCAGTTGCTGTTTGATCGCACGGTGTTCAACAATATTGCCTTGCCGTTACAGATTCTCGGGCTGTCCAAGGCGGAAATCGTCAAGCGTGTGGATTCGGCCCTGGAGCGTGTGGCGCTGTCGGACAAGACCGATCTTTATCCCGGCGACCTGTCTACCGGCCAGCAGCAGCGCGTCGGCATCGCCCGCGCCATCGTCCATCGCCCGGCCTTGCTGCTCGCGGATGAGCCCACCGGTAACCTCGACCCACGTCTGGCAGCAGAAATCATGGGTGTTTTCGAAGACATCAACCGCCTGGGCACCAGTGTGCTGATCGCCAGTCACGACCTGGCGCTGATCGCCCGCATGCGCCATCGCATGCTGACCCTGCAACGCGGCCGCTTGATCGGTGACGGGGAGGCTGGCGTATGAGTGCTACACGCAGCCCTAAGGTTTCCGAACGTGTCGCGCCGAAACCGGCCGACCCGCAACCGCAGAAGAAAAAGAAACACGACGAGGACGACGGCCCAGACTTCAGCACCTTGCTGCATGCCTGGGTCGAAAACCACCGCGCCAGCCTGCTGGACAGCCTGCGCCGTCTGGGCAAGCAGCCGGTGGGTAGTTTTTTTACCTGCCTGGTGATGGCCGTAGCCTTGAGCCTGCCGATGGGTTTGTCGCTGCTGCTTAATAATGTCGAGCGCCTCGGCGGTTCCTGGCAGCGGGCGGCGCAGATTTCCCTGTACTTGCAATTGGACGCCAGTCCCGCTGAAGGCGAGGCTCTGCGCGAGCAGATCAAGAACATGCCGGGTGTGGCTGATGCCGAGTACATCAGCCGCGATCAGGCTCTGGAAGAGTTCCAGCAGCAAACCGGTTTGGGTGAGGCATTGAAAGAATTGCCGCAAAATCCGCTGCCGGGCGTGGTGCTGGTGACGCCTAATGAAGTCGACAAGCCGACCCTTGAAGCCTTGCGACAAAAACTGTCCGAGCTGCCCAAGGTGCAACAGGCGCAGCTTGATCTCGTCTGGGTCGAGCGCCTGGCGGCAATTCTCAAGCTGGGTGACCGGTTTGTCTTCGGTTTGACGGTGCTTTTGGTTTCTGCATTACTTTTGGTGATAGGTAATACCATTCGTCTTCATATTGAAAACCGTCGCACAGAGATAGAAGTGATTAAACTGGTCGGCGGCACGGACAGCTATGTGCGTCGTCCATTTCTGTATATGGGGGCGTTGTATGGCTTTGGTGCCGGGATTCTGTCCTGGGGCGTCCTTGCGTTTGGCCTGGATTGGCTGAACGATGCGGTGGTCGGCCTGGCTGGTTTGTACGGCAGCGATTTTGCGCTGGCCGGCGTGCCGGCAGCCGATGGTCTGTCGCTCTTGCTTGGCGCGGTATTGTTGGGGTATATCGGTGCTTGGATTGCGGTCGCACGGCATTTACGTGAGCTGGCACCGAAGTAGTTAATGTCAGATTAACGTGGTTTTGTTTGTATTGACCGTATCAGCGGTTTAGGGAACTTGTCCTACGGTTCCCGGTCAATTTTCGCAGTGCTGAACTGCACGAGTTATGTGAGTCGGAGGTTTTTTCGTATGACCACTTCTTTGCAACCTGCTTATGCCTTGGTCCCGGGTGCGAACCTGGAAGCTTATGTGCACACGGTCAACAGCATTCCATTGCTGACGCCCGAGCAGGAGCGTGAACTGGCCGAGAGTCTCTACTATGAGCAGGATTTGGGGGCGGCTCGGCAGATGGTGCTCGCCCACCTGCGTTTTGTTGTACATATTGCCCGTAGCTATAGCGGCTACGGCCTGGCCCAGGCTGACCTGATCCAGGAAGGCAACGTCGGCCTGATGAAGGCGGTAAAGCGCTTCAACCCTGAGATGGGTGTGCGTTTGGTGTCGTTTGCCGTGCACTGGATCAAGGCGGAAATCCACGAGTTCATCCTGCGCAACTGGCGCATCGTGAAAGTGGCGACCACCAAGGCCCAGCGCAAGCTGTTCTTCAACCTGCGCAGCCAGAAGAAACGCCTGGCGTGGCTGAATAACGAGGAAGTCCATCGCGTGGCGGAAAGCCTCGGTGTGGAGCCTCGGGAAGTGCGCGAGATGGAAAGTCGCTTGACCGGCCATGACATGGCCTTTGACCCGGCCGCGGAAGCGGACGACGACAGCGCCTTCCAATCGCCGGCCAACTACCTGGAAGACCACCGGTATGACCCGGCACGTCAACTGGAAGATGCCGACTGGAGCGATAACTCCAACCACAACCTGCACGAAGCACTGGAAGTGCTGGACGACCGCAGCCGTGACATCCTCTACCAGCGCTGGCTGGCAGAAGAAAAAGCCACGCTGCACGACTTGGCGCAGAAGTACAACGTGTCGGCCGAGCGGATTCGTCAGCTTGAGAAAAGCGCGATGAATAAGCTGAAACTGTCGATCGCCGCTTAAAACGCTGCGAAAGACATAAAAAATGCCCCGATCGAAAGATCGGGGCATTTTTTTTGGTGCTGGAAACAATCAGTCGGCCCATGGCGCCTTACGCGAATTGCTCAGTTCATTCAGGTAACTGTCGCCACCCAACTGACTCATCTGCTGGCGAATCCAGGCGGCCCGTCGGGCTACATAAGCAGTCGGATGACTGGCGCTCCAAACCCGTGGGTTAGGCAGCACCGCCGCCAGATAACTGGCCTGCTGACGGCTCAGGGACTTCGCGCTCACGCCAAAGTGATGCCGTGCCGCCGCCTCCGCGCCAAATACCCCTTCATCCCACTCCACGCTGTTGAGGTACACCTCAAGAATTCGCTGCTTGGGCCAAAGAGTCTCGATCAGCCCGGTAAACCACGCCTCCAGCCCCTTGCGCAGCCAACTGCGCCCGGCCCACAGGAACAAGTTCTTCGACACTTGCTGGCTCAAGGTGCTGGCACCGCGAAGCGAACCGCCGCGCTCGTTATGCAGCAAGGCGGCCTGGATCGCACCAAAATCAAAGCCCCAATGCTGGGGAAAGCGCTGATCCTCGCCAGCCATCACCGCTACTTTCAGATCCTCGGAGATTTCATCCCACGGCACCCAGCTGCGCTGCAGGTCAATGGGTTCGCCGTCGAACCAGGACTCGACCTTGCGCTCGACCATCAACGCGGTTCCCGGTGGCGGTACCGCGCGAAACAGCAGCACCAGCAAAACGCTGCCGATGGCAAACCATTTCACGGCTTTGAGGAAACGACTGAAGAGGAGACGCAGCATAGAGATGGCTTGGCCGAACCGTTTGAGCGGGCCATTATACAGACCCTGCCCAATGAGTCTGACTGGAGTTCCTCATGCTGCGTGGCTTTCTGTTACTGGCTGCCTTTTTTGGTTTCACCGGTGTCGCCCTTGGTGCGTTTGCCGCCCACGGCCTGAAAAACCGACTGAGCGCCGACTATCTGGCGATTTTCCACACCGGCGTGACCTACCAACTGGTACATACCCTGGCACTGTTCGGCGTGGCTCTGCTGGCCGCGCACATTCCCGGTCGGCTGGTCACCTGGGCGGGCATGTCGTTTGTCGTCGGCATCCTGCTGTTCTCCGGCAGCCTGTACCTGCTGACGCTGACCGGCATCAGCAAACTTGGGATCATTACGCCGTTCGGCGGCTTGGCGTTCCTGATTGGTTGGCTGTGCCTTGGCCTGGCTGCCTGGCGCTTGCAACTCTCGGCTTAAAGCTTGCCGCTTGCAGCTGACGAAGGGCCTTGGGTCGGCAAGGCCGATCGAGCTAGAATGCTGGCCCCTAAAAACGATGGCGGCCTGCGGCATGCGCATTCAGTTGAACGGCGAACCCTTTGAACTGCCCGACGGTGAAACCGTTGCGACCCTGCTGACCCGTCTGGACTTGACCGGACGCCGCGTCGCAGTGGAGCTCAATCAGGATATCGTCCTGCGTAGCCAGCACGCCGAGACCGCGCTCACCGAGGGTGACCAGGTCGAAGTGGTCCACGCTATCGGCGGCGGCTAGCCGTTCGCCCGGCGCGTAAGCGCGCCACCCCGCATTCTGCAGAACCTCACCCCAACAGAGGATTTCCCATGAGCATCGTTCGTAGCGACAAGCCCTTCGTCCTGGCCGGTCGTACCTACCAGTCGCGTTTGCTGGTAGGCACCGGCAAGTATCGCGACATGGAAGAAACCCGCCTGGCCATCGAAGCCTCGGGCGCCGAGATCGTCACGGTTGCCGTGCGCCGCACCAATATCGGCCAGAACCCGGGCGAACCGAACCTGTTGGATATCCTGCCGCCGGATCGCTACACCATCCTGCCGAACACCGCCGGTTGCTACGACGCTATCGAGGCCGTGCGCACTTGCCGCCTGGCCCGTGAACTGCTCGACGGCCACAACCTGGTGAAGCTGGAAGTCCTGGCCGACCAGAAAACCCTGTTTCCCAACGTGATCGAAACCCTCAAGGCCGCTGAAATCCTGGTCAAGGAAGGCTTCGACGTGATGGTCTACACCAGCGATGACCCGATCATCGCCCGTCAACTGGCGGAAATCGGCTGTATCGCCGTGATGCCGCTGGCTGGCCTGATCGGCACTGGCCTGGGGATCTGCAACCCTTACAACCTGCAGATCATCCTCGAAGAAGCCAAGATTCCTGTGCTGGTGGACGCCGGTGTCGGTACCGCCTCCGACGCCACCATCGCCATGGAGCTGGGCTGCGAAGCGGTGCTGATGAATTCGGCCATCGCCAACGCGCAGCAACCGATCATGATGGCGCAAGCCATGAAGCACGCCATTGTCGCCGGTCGCCTGGCGTACCTCGCCGGGCGTATGCCGAAAAAACTTTACGCCAGCGCCTCCTCGCCGCTGGATGGTCTGATCAAGTAAGAGCCATTGATGACTGAATCAAACGAAACGCCGAACCCTGTGGAAGAAGGCGAAGAGCGCCAGCACCGCCGCATCAAGAGCTTCGTGATGCGCGCTGGGCGCATGACTGAAGGCCAGCAAAAGGGCCTGGAGCAGGGCACGCCGCTGTTCGTCCTGCCCCTGGCCGACGCGCCGGTGGACTTCGACCAAGTGTTTGGCCGCTCGGCCCCGCGCTCCCTGGAAATCGGCTTCGGCATGGGCCACTCCCTGCTGGAAATGGCCGCGGCCTCGCCGGAACAGGACTTTATCGGTGTCGAAGTGCACCGTCCGGGTGTCGGTGCGCTGCTCAACGGCGTGCTCACCCAGGGCCTGACCAACCTGCGGGTCTACGACTGCGACGCCATTGAAGTGCTCAACCGTTGCATCGCTGACAATAGTCTCGACCGCCTGATGCTATTTTTCCCCGACCCATGGCACAAGAGCCGTCACCACAAGCGCCGCATCGTCCAGGCTTCCTTCGCGGAGCTGGTACGCAGCAAGCTCAAGGTCGGCGGCATCCTGCATATGGCCACCGACTGGGAACCGTACACCGAGTACATGCTGGAAGTCATGGACGTCGCCCCCGGCTACCGCAACCTGGCCGAAGACGGCAAATGCGTCCCGCGTCCGACCGAACGGCCGATCACCAAGTTCGAGCGTCGCGGCGAGCGACTGGGGCATGGGGTTTGGGATATGAAGTTCGAGAAGCTGTCTTAATCAGCTAGAAAGCTGAAATGCAATCAAATGTGGGAGCAGGCAAGCCAGCTCCCACATTTTTTTTGTGTTGGGTTTGAGGTCAGCGTCGATCCGCTACAACCCCAATCAACACCAGCACCACCAACAACACTGGCGCCAGGCTGTAGTTGTTGAACTGGCTCAGCCCCCGAACAATCCACGGTGTGGCGTAGATCAACGCGGCGCCACTGCCGATCATGCACACCAGGGCCATCAGCGGTACGCGCAACGCGCCTGCGATGCTGCCCATGCGGGCGTCGACCCAGCCCTTGATGTCGGCGCCAAACACCACCAGCAGGCAGCCGACGAGGGCCAGGGAGATTTCCGACAGGTTGCTGCGGCTCCAGCGGGATACGGTGGCGAGCAGGTCGAGTACCAAATCCATTCGATTTCCTTAGAGCTATCAGCTCAAAAACTTCTGCAGCAGGTCATTGAGAAAGAGTTGCCCGCGGTCGGTGGCCGCCAGGCGTGACGGTTCGACCTGCAATAAGCCACTTTGTTCTGCCTCGCGGCGGGCTTCACTGAGGCTGGCCAGGTCCAGGCCGGTGCGCTCGGTGTAGAGCCTGGCTTCGACGCCGTCGGTGAGGCGCAGGGCGTTCATCAGGAACTCGAACGGCAACTCATCATTGGTCAGTTCTTTCGAGCCGGCCTGGAAGTTCTTTGCCGGGTTGAGGTAGTCCTTGGGCAGGCGGGTTTTCCAGGTGCGCACGATGCGCCCGTCTGGATGGCTGAGCTTGCCGTGGGCGCCGGCGCCGATGCCGATAAAGTCGCCGAAACTCCAGTAATTGAGGTTGTGCCGCGCCGGCCGGCCCGTCTGGGCGTAGGCCGAGACTTCATACTGGGCGTAACCGTGTTCGGCCAGCAGGGCTTGGCCTGCCTCCTGGATATCCCACAAGGTGTCGTCTTCCGGCAGTGTCGGCGGCTGGTTCCAGAACACCGTGTTGGGTTCCAGGGTCAGTTGATACCACGACAGGTGTGTGGGCTTGAGGGCAATGGCCTGGCGCAGGTCGTCCAGGGCGTCATCCAGGGACTGATCGGGCAAGCCGTGCATCAGGTCCAGGTTGAAGTTGTCGAACCCTGCCTGACGCGCCATACCGGCGGCACGTATGGCTTCGTCACCATTGTGGATTCGGCCCAGGGCCTTGAGTTTTTCCTGCTGGAAGCTCTGGATGCCAATGGACAGTCGATTGATTCCCAGCTTGCGATAAGCCACGAACTTCTCTTGCTCGAAGGTTCCGGGATTGGCTTCCAGGGTAATCTCGATGTCGCAGGCAAACGGGATACGTTGTTCCACGCCCTTGAGCAGCCGGCCCAGCGCGGTTGCGCTGAACAGGCTGGGGGTGCCGCCGCCGAAGAAGATCGAACTCAGTTCGCGGCCGTAAACGGCGTGCAGGTCCTGATCAAGGTCAGCCAGCAAGGCATCGACGTACTCTTCTTCCGGCAACACGGGGCTGGCGGTGTGGGAGTTGAAGTCGCAATAGGGACATTTACGCACGCACCACGGGATGTGGATGTACAGCGCCAGGGGCGGCAGGTGAGGCAGGGCCGCCCGAGGTGTTTGCGCGCCACCGAGGATCAGTGGCTGCGCAGAGGTGTTCTGGATCATTTCAGGCCCAGACGCTGGCGCAGCAAATCCATTGCACGGGCGCGGTGGCTGATCTGGTTCTTGTCTGCCGGACTCAGCTCGGCACTTGAGCAGTCGCGCTCTGGTACCCAGAACAGCGGGTCATAACCAAAACCGTGGGCTCCGCTGGCTGTATGCAGGATACGCCCGTGCCACAGGCCTTCGCAGAGGATCGGCAACGGGTCGTCAGCGTGACGCACCAAGGCCAGCACACAGACGAACTGTGCGCCGCGCTCAGCGTCGGGCACGTGCTTGAGTACGTCCAGCAGCTTGGCGTTGTTCGCCGCATCGCCTTGGCCATCGGCATAACGGGCTGAATAAATGCCCGGCGCACCGCCAAGAAAGTCCACCGCCAGCCCCGAATCGTCTGCCAGGGCCGGCAGGCCCGAGATGCGCGAAGCATTGCGGGCCTTGAGGATGGCGTTCTCGACGAATGACAGGCCGGTCTCTTCCGGCTCGACGGTGCTGAACTCGCCAATCGAGCGCAGTTGCACCGACTCGCCGAGCATGGCCTGGAGTTCTTTGAGTTTGCCGGCGTTATGGCTGGCCAGTACGAGTTGCGTGAGGTTCATTATTCGGCCGGAAACAGTTCTTGGTTGAAACTGAAACCGTGGGCTTTGCCGCCGGTTTCAACGTTGATGGTAAAAACCCGGATTTCTTGCTGGGGCACCGGGTATTGGGCGAGGTAATAAATCGCCCCCTTTTCAGTAATCTGCTTGAAGCTCAGAGGCACGCTCTTGCCGCTCAACTCTTTGATCGTACCGCTGACCTGTGCGGTTAACGGAGTGCCGCCCTTGATCACAGAAACGTTGATCACGCCCTGCTGCTTGCTGCGCACCAGCTCAACCGCCTGGGCCACATCGGGTTGCAAAAAGGTGGAATTGAAGGTGCTGTAGTGAACGGTGATATCACCAAACACTTCCTTGCGCTCACCCTTGATAACATCGGCGGCCATGGCCGTGACGCTTAGGCACGCGGTGAGTAGAAAAACAGCCAGGCGACTCATGATCGTCCTCCTTAAATAGGGTTGTTAGATGGCAATCTGATGGTCTGTCAGGCCTGGACTGCTGACCCGGTAAATCCCGATCTCACCCAACAGATTAGGCCATAGCTTACTGGCCCACCCGTGGCGGTGCTGTTGGTCGACAGCAAGGCGGTTGATGACTTTGGCTTCGCGCTCACTGCACAGCGCTTCGAAATCCTCGAAGGTGCAGAAGTGGATGTTCGGCGTGTTGTACCAAGTGTACGGCAGGAAATCTGACACCGGCATCCGGCCCTTGCTGGCCAGGTACCAGCGGCAGCGCCAGTGGCCGAAATTGGGGAAGGTGATGATGCACTGGCGGCCTACCCGCAACATTTCGTCGAGAATCCGGTCCGGGTAGTGCACGGCTTGCAGGGCCTGAGTCATGACGACGATATCGAAACTGTTGCTGGCGAAGTTGCCCAGCCCCTTGTCCAGGTCCTGCTCGATGACGTTGATACCCTTGGCCACGCACTGGGCAATGTTGTCCGGGTCGTTTTCCAGGCCATAGCCGGTGACTTGCTTGTTGTCCCGCAGCCAGCTCAGCAGTTCGCCATCGCCGCAACCCAGGTCGAGCACGCGGCTGCCGGCGGGGATCCAGTCTTGGATAATTTCCAGGTCGGCTCTCATGGCGTTCTCACAGTTTTATGCGGTTCATGTAGTGGGTGAACGCTTGCAGGTAGCGCGGGATCGGGATCAGGAAGGCGTCGTGGCCCTGCGGTGCGTCGATCTCCAGGTAGCAGACGTCTTTCTTCGCAGCCATCAGTGCATCTACCAGCTCCCGCGAACGGGCCGGGGAGAAGCGCCAGTCGGTGGTGAACGACATTACGCAGAACTTGGATGTGGCATTGGCGAAGGTTTTCGCCAGGTCATCGTCGAAGTTCGCTGCCGGGTCGAAGTAGTCCAGGGCCTTGGTCATCAGCAGGTAGGTGTTGGCGTCGAAACGCCCGGAAAACTCTTCACCCTGATAGCGCAAGTAACTTTCGACCTGGAACTCGACGCTGTGGAAGTCGTAGTTGAGCTTCTCGCTCTTCAAGCCACGGCCGAATTTCTCGCCCATGGAGTCATCCGACAGGTAAGTGATGTGTCCCACCATCCGCGCCAGCATCAGCCCGCGCTTGGGGATCACGCCAGCTTCCTGGAACGAACCGCCATGGAACTCGGGGTCGGTGAGGATCGCCTGGCGTGCCACTTCGTTGAAGGCGATGTTCTGCGCCGACAACTTGGGCGCTGAGGCAATGGCCAGGCAATGGCGCACCCGATCCGGATAAGTGATGGTCCATTGCAGGGCTTGCATGCCGCCCAGGCTGCCGCCGATCACCGCTGCCCATTGGCCGATGCCCAGCAGATCAGCGAGGCGCGCCTGGCTGTGGACCCAATCTTCCACGGTCAGTACCGGGAAGTCGGCGCCGAACGGTCGGCCAGTCTCCGGATTGAGGCTGCTGGGGCCGGTTGAACCGTTGCAACCGCCGAGGTTGTTCAGGCTGACCACGAAGAACTTGTTGGTGTCGATAGGCTTGCCAGGGCCGATGCAGCTGTCCCACCAGCCGGGCTTGCGCTCGTCGACGTTGTGGAAACCGGCTGCGTGATGGTGGCCGGACAGGGCATGGCAGATCAGCACGGCGTTGCTGGCCGTGACGTTCAGTTCGCCATAGGTTTCGTAGATCAGGTCGTAGGCTGGCAGCGAACGGCCGCAGGCCAGGGCCAGCGGTTCGCTGAAGTGCGCCACTTGTGGCACGACCAGTCCAACAGAATCGGGGGGAAAGGCAGTTGGCATCGACCCTGCTCTCGTTTAAATGAGGCGTAAGTCTAAAGAGCGGGGGCCTCAGCGGCAAGCGATCAGGCCGGGCGCACCAACCCCGGTAAGTCAGGAAGCTTTTTAGGCGCCTTCAGCCGAACCCGTTTCTGCCGATTCAGCTCTCCGCTGATCAGGCTGACCTGGCTTTTAGGGATGCCAAAGGCCTTGCCCAGAAACGCCATCAGGTAGGCATTGGCCTTGCCCTCCACCGGCGGGGCGGTGAGGCGGATTTTCAGGCGTTCGCCGTGCAGGCCCGCGAACTCGTTGCTGCGGGCTGCAGGTTGCAGGTGACAATCCAGAATCAGATCGTCACCGTCCCAGCGGAAATAGCTCATCAGATAAGCAGGCGCAGGATGTCCGGCATTTGGGTCATGGCCGCCAGATTGTTGATCACCAGCATATCCAGCAGCTTGAGCGTCATGAAGGCGAGGATCGGCGAAATATCCAGGCCGCCCAGGTTCGGCAGAATCTTGCGGAACGGCGCCAGGGCAGGCTCGCAGATCTGGTTGACCAGTTCGGCGCCAGGGTTATGGCTGCCCGGTGCGACCCAGGACAGGATCACACTGATGATCAGGGCAAAGAAGAAGATCTTCAGAAACAGCGCGGTCACACCGATCAGGGACCAGGCCACCAACTGCAGGAAATTGCCGGTAGTGCCGTAGGTCAGCAGCAACGTCAGGGCCATCAACGCCAACTGCACCAGAATCGCCAGTACCAGCGAGGACATGTCCAGGCCGAACAGGCTCGGGATCACTCGGCGCAATGGCTTGAGCAGCGGCTGCGTAGCCTTCACGGCGAATTGGCAGAGCGGGTTGTAGAAGTTTGCCCGTACCAGTTGCAGGACAAAACGCAACAGCACGATCAGCAAGTACAGACTGCCGAGGGTTTGCAGCACGTAGACGGCTGCGGTGTTCAAACCAATCATGTTGGCTCCTTATTGACCTAGTTGTTCGGCCATCTCGGCCGAGCGGTGCGCGGCGGCGCCCAATGCTTTTTCCACCAGGGCTTCAAAGCCCCCGGCCTGGAACGATTCGATCGCAGCTTGTGTGGTACCACCCGGCGAGGTCACGCGATGGCGCAGTTCGGCGGCATCGACATCACTCGCCACCGCCATGTGCGCGGCGCCCAGCGCGGTTTGAAGGGTCAGTTGCTCGGCAGTTTCCCGAGGCAGGCCAAGCTTCACGCCGGCGGCGGTCATCGCTTCAATCAGCAGGAAGAAGTACGCAGGACCACTGCCGGATACGGCGGTGACGGCGTCCAGTTGTTGCTCTTGTTCCAGCCACAGGGCGATGCCGACAGCCGACAACAGCTCTTGCGCCTGATCACGTTGTGCCGCGTTAACTTCGCTGGTGGCATACAACCCGCTCACACCCTGACGCAGCAGCGCCGGGGTATTGGGCATGCAGCGCACAATCGGCTGGGCCCCGAGCCAGTTGTTCATGCTGGCACACGTGATGCCGGCGGCAATGGACACCACCAGTTGATGGGGTTTGAGGCTCGGGCGCAGGCTTTCGCACACGGCTTTCATGGCCTGTGGCTTGACCGCCAACACGATCACGTCGACGCCTTGAATGGCCTCGGCGTTGTCGGCGAAGACTTCGATGCCGTGTTCAGCGCTGACGCGGGCGCGGGTCTCGGCGCCGGGGTCGCTGGCGCGAATCCGGTCCGCTTCCAGGCCCTTGGCCCGCAGGCCGCCGATCAGGCTGGCCGCCATGTTACCAGCGCCGACAAAGGCAATACGCGTGTTGCTCATGACAGGTCCTTACTCAGATGGAAGTCAGCCATTTCACGGCTGGCCGTAGTCGCGGGCGCCAAACAGGGCGGTACCGATCCGCACCCAAGTGGCGCCTTGGGCGATGGCCGACTCAAGGTCGTGGCTCATGCCCATGGAAAGTGTGTCCAGTGGCAGGTTCAGGCTTGCTTGCAGATCGCGTACAGCTGAGAACGCGGCGTCCTGGGCTGCCCGATCTTCAGACGGTTCGGGAATCGCCATCAAACCGCGCAGCTTCAAGCGTGGCAGGGCGTTTATTGCTTCGGCCAGTGCCGGCAAATCTGCGGGTGTACAGCCGGATTTACTGTCTTCGCCACTGACGTTGACCTGAATGCAGATATTGAGCGGCGGCAGGTTGGCCGGACGTTGCTCGGACAGGCGTTGTGCGATTTTCAGGCGGTCCACGGAATGCACCCAAGCGAAATTCTCGGCGATCGCACGAGTCTTGTTCGATTGAATGGGGCCAATGAAGTGCCAACTCAAGGGTAGGTCGGTTAATTCCAGCTGTTTGCCGAGCGCTTCCTGCAGATAGTTCTCGCCAAAGTCGCACATCCCGGCGGCATAGGCTTCGCGCACGGCTTGCGCGGGTTTGGTCTTGCTGACGGCCAGCAGGTGGATGCTGTGTTCGTCGCGCTGTACGGCCTGGGCCGCCGCGCGGATCCGGTCACTAACCAGGCCGATGTTGTCTGCTATCGTCGACATTCAAGATGCGCCCGTGGATATGGAGTCCGCGGCATTCTACTGGAAATGGAAAGCCCTATGGATATCACTCAATTGCTGGCTGCAAGCGTCAGCCAGGGCGCGTCCGACCTGCATCTGTCGGCCGGGCTGGCGCCGATGGTGCGGGTCGATGGCGAGGTTCGTGCGCTCGACTGGCCGGTGCTGAGCTCTACGCAAGTTGCGGATCTGCTCAGCCCTTTACTCAACAAACACCAGCAAAAGGATTTCGAAATATCTCTTGAAACGGATTTCGCCTTCGAGTTGCCCGACGTGGGGCGCTTTCGGGTGAATGTCTTTCAGCAGCATCGGGGCGTTGGGGCGGTGTTCCGCACTATTGCGTCAAAGGTCCAGAGCCTGGAAAGCCTGGGGTTGGGCGAGGTGTTTCGGCGGATCGCCGATCTACCCAGGGGGCTGGTATTGGTCACCGGCCCTACCGGCTCCGGGAAATCCACCACCCTGGCGGCGATGATCGATTACCTCAACAACCACCGTCATCAACACATCCTTACCCTTGAAGACCCCATCGAATTTGTCCACCAGCCGAAAAACGCCCTGATCAACCAGCGGCAGATGCATCGCGATACCCATAGCTTTTCGACAGCCTTGCGCTCGGCACTGCGCGAAGACCCTGACGTCATCCTGGTGGGCGAGATGCGCGACCTGGAAACCATCCGCCTGGCGCTGACCGCGGCGGAAACCGGGCATTTGGTGTTTGGCACCCTGCACACCTCGTCGGCGGCGAAAACCGTGGACCGGGTGGTGGATGTGTTTCCGGGCGGGGAAAAGGCCATGGTCCGCTCAATGCTCTCGGAGTCATTGCAGGCGGTGGTGTCACAAGTGTTGATCAAGAAGATCGGCGGCGGACGGGTGGCGGCCCATGAAATCATGCTCGGCACACCGGCGATCCGTAACCTGATCCGCGAGGACAAGGGGGCGCAGCTGTATTCGGCGATTCAGACGGGTGGGACGTTGGGAATGAAGACGTTGGACATGAGCTTGAAGGCTTTGGTCAGCCAGGGTCTGATCCGTCGCGAGGATGCGCGGGAGAAGGCGAGGGTGCCTGGGGAACTGTAGGAGCGAGCTTGCTCCTACAGTAAGCCGATCAGCGCTGCACAATCCGCAGATTGTTTTGTTCTTTAGGCAGCACGCGCTTGGCAATCACGTAGTTCTTGTCCCAGAACGGTTTTTTCAGCGTGTCGATGCTGACCGACTTGCCACGGCGTGGTGCGTGGATGAAGCGGTCGTTGCCCAGGTAGATGGCAACATGATTGACCTGGCGGCTCTTGAGCTTGAAGAACAGCAGGTCGCCCGGTTTCAGGTCCTTGCGATCAACCTTTTGCCCGTGGCCGTTGGCCATGGCATTGGAGGTGCGCGGCAAATCAACCGCGGCAACATCATTAAATGCATATTTCACCAAGCCGCTGCAGTCGAACCCTTTACTTGGGCTGCTGCCGCCCCAACGATAAGGAGTGCCGAGCACGTTGACGGCGCGGCTCAAGACGGTACTGCTTTGCTTGGTATTGACCGCTATCAGGCCGGGTGTTGCTTTACCGTGGGCCTTGCTCAGTTGAGTCGGGCGCTTGACGGTCAGCTTTACCGATTTGGCGGAGCTGGTAGTGGCATGAACTTTAGGGGTGAAACCGTTAACGTTCGGAAGTCGTTGCTCACGATTGGTGGCGTGGGCGGCCAGTGGCATTAATAGGCAAATGGTTAGCCATGTCTTGAAAAATGGTCGCATTAGGCAAGGCTCTATATGGGTTTGCGCGCAACTTTATAACAGCTTTTTGTGTCGTTCTCAGGCCGTCTGTCGACTGAACCTTGGGGTCAAACTCAGGAAAAGCGCGACGAACTGCCGCAATTGTCCTACACAAGTCAGGTGGTACAGGGCTTTGAGGGAAGCGACGATACCATTTGCCATACGTCGGGTGCCTGTAAAAAAGTCACAAAGAAACCAGAAATATTTATCTATCGAGACAAAAGAGGTCATTTATGAACACCTATCGACAGGATGTTTCGCAGCAAGACACCCACAGCAAGGTGATCGGTTACCTGCTCTGGATTTTGGGCTTTACGGGTGCTCACCGTTTCTATTACGGCAAACCGGTGACCGGCACGATCTGGTTTTTCACCTTGGGCCTGTTGGGGATTGGCTGGTTGATCGACCTGTTCCTGATTCCGGCCATGGACCGGGAAGCGGACCTGCGTTTTACCGCTGGCCCCATTGAATATAATGTCGCCTGGATCTTGTTGGCGTTCCTCGGGGTGTTTGGTTTGCACAGGATGTATCAGGGCAAATGGCTTACCGGTCTCCTTTATCTGCTGACCGGTGGTTTGTTCCTGATTGGCGTGCTGTATGACTTCTGGACGCTGAATACGCAGATTTCGATTCGCAATGCCGAGCGGCTTGGCGGTCGATAACAGCTACAGCGGTTTCTGTCTTCAAAATATGTAGATACGTATGGTGCGATAGCAGTGTGTCAGTCGATATTTTGGGTATCTGACACTCCGCTATCGCGCTCCCACATTGACCGAGTAGGTCATCAAGCCTGGTAGCTGATCCGCCCATCCATGAAGGTGTACCGCACATTCGCCGGCAAACTGTGACCGATGAACGGGCAGTTTTCGCCTTTGGACAGCCAGTGCTCCCCGGCAACCGTGGAGCTGGCCGGATCAAACAGCACCAGATCCGCCGCCGAACCCACTTCCAGCTTACCCGCCGGCAGGCGCAACGCTTGCGCAGGGCCTGAGCTCAAGCGCGCCAACAGCGTTGGCAAGTCCAGCAAGCCATCCTCCACCAACGTCATCGCCAACGGCAGCAGCAATTCAACACTGCTGATCCCAGGCTCTGTCGCGCCGAACGGCGCCATCTTGGCATCCCGCTCGTGAGGCTGGTGATGGCTGGAAATCGCCGAAATCACCCCGGATTTTACCGCCGCCCGCAAACCATCACGATCAGCACGAGTGCGCAGTGGCGGCTGTACGTGGTACAGGCTGGAAAAGTCGATCAGTGCTTCATCCGTCAAAATCAGCTGATACAGCGCCACATCCGCCGTCACCGGCAAACCGCGAGTTTGTGCCTGGGCGATCAGTGCCACGCCCCGTGCACTGGTCAACTGGCTGAAGTGCGCCCGCACGCCGCTTTGTTCCACCAGCAGCAGGTCCCGGGCCAAGGCCACGGTTTCTGCGGTTTCCGGGATGCCCGCCAGGCCGAGGAAGCTGGCGGTGGGGCCTTCGTGGGCCAGGCCGCCTTCGGCCAGGTCGCGGTCTTGGGAGTGGAAAATCACCGTCAGGTCGAAGGTGGCTGCATATTCCAGGGCGCGGCACAGGGTGCGGGTGCTGCGAAAGCTCTCCAGGCCATTGCCGAAGGCCACGCAACCGGCGTCGCGCAGGGCGATCAGCTCGGCCAGCCGTTCGCCGTCTAGGCCTTTGCTCAGGGCGCCGATGGGGAAGACCTTGCAGTTGCCGGCTTCGCGGGCGCGATCGAGGATCAGCTCGGTCACGGCCGAGGTGTCCAGCACCGGCTTGGTGTGCGGCGGGCAGCACAGGCTGGTGACGCCACCGGCGGCGGCTGCGCGGGTTTCACTGGCGATGCTGCCTTTGCGGCTGTAACCCGGCTCGCGCAGGGCGACACTCAGATCCACCAACCCAGGTGCGGCGACCAAGCCTTTGGCGTCGATGGTCTCGACGGCGCTGAAGTCGGTGGGTGCGGCGCCGATGGCAATGATCTTGCCGGCTTCCAGGTGTAAATCGCTGACTTGATCCAGGCCACTGGCGGGATCGATGACGCGGGCGCCGAGGATGCTGATCTTCACTGGGCGTTCTCCTGCTCGAATTGACGTTGTGCGGTTTGCCCGCTCATGGCCATGGACAATACCGCCATGCGTACGGCGATGCCGTAGGTGACCTGGTTGAGAATCACCGACTGCGGCCCGTCGGCCACTGCCGACTCAATCTCCACACCACGGTTGATCGGGCCAGGGTGCATGACAATGGCATCCGGTTTGGCGCCGGCCAGGCGCGCGCTGGTCAGGCCGAACAGGCGATAGAACTCACCTTCGCTGGGCAGCAGGCCGCCGGACATGCGTTCGCGTTGCAGGCGCAGCATGATCACCACATCGACGTCTTTCAGGCCTTCGACCATATCGGTGTAGACCTTAACGCCATATTGCTCGATGCCAATGGGCAGCAGGGTTTTTGGCGCGATCACCCTGATATCCGGGCAGCCAAGGGTTTTCAGGGCCAGCATGTTCGAGCGCGCTACCCGCGAGTGCAGGATGTCGCCGACGATGGCCACCGAGAGATTTTCGAAGCCGCCCTTGTGTCGACGGATGGTCAGCATGTCGAGCATGCCCTGGGTTGGGTGGGCGTGACGGCCATCGCCGCCGTTGATGATCGCCACCTGCGGGCACACGTGTTCCGCGATGAAGTGCGCCGCGCCCGAGTCACCGTGACGCACGACGAACATGTCGGCGGCCATGGCTTCGAGATTGCGCAGGGTGTCGAGCAGGGTTTCGCCCTTGCTTGCCGACGATGTGGAGATGTTCAGCGTGATGACATCCGCCGACAAGCGCTGGGCCGCCAGTTCAAAGGTGGTGCGGGTGCGGGTGGAATTCTCGAAGAACACGTTGCATAGGGTCTTGCCCCGCAGCAGCGGGACCTTTTTCACTGCCCGGCCGCCGACTTCAAGGAACGAGTCGGCGGTGTCGAGGATTTCGGTGAGCAGTTTGCGGGGCAAACCGTCGAGGGACAAAAAGTGGCGCAGCTGGCCCTGAGCATTGAGCTGCAGCGGGCGCTTGGTATCTGGAGGCGTCATCGCGGGGACTCTTTACAAGGAGGGTTAAAGGGCAAGCTCTTGCAGTTCGAGTTTGAGCGGCGCAGGGCCGGACAATTTCACCCGTTGCTGAGCGCCCAGCGACAGGGTGGCGCCGACCACGTCCGGGCTGATGGGCAGCTCGCCGGCGTCCAGGTCCAGTAGGCAGACCAGGGTCACGCTGGCCGGGCGGCCGTAGTCGAACAGTTCGTTAAGGGCGGCGCGGATGGTGCGGCCGCTCATCAGCACATCATCGATCAGCACCAGGTGCTGGCCTTCGATCTCGAAGGGCAGGGCCGAAGGGCGCACTTGCGGGTGCAGGCCGTTCTGGCTGAAGTCGTCGCGATAGAAGGACACGTCCAGGGTGCCAAGGGGGGAGTCGCTGCCCAACTCTTCCAGCAACGCCTGGGCCACCCAGATGCCGCCGGTGCGAATGCCGATAAAGCGCGGCTCGCGGATGGCGCGGTGTTCCAAGTGTGCCGTAAGGCTTGACGCCATTTGGCGGATCAGTTCGGCGGGATTGGGCAGGCTCATGGTGGCTCCTTCAAGGCCTTGCACGGCAAGGTGTCGGCAAGGTCCGGGCTCAAATGTAAGAAGACGCGGCAAGCCGCGTCAGTCAGGATTCAAATAAAGCGGTATTTTCGTCCAGCCAGCCTTGCAGCAGCAGGGCGGCCGCAATGGCGTCCACCGGGTTGTCGCGGTAGCTGCCTTTTTGCCCGCCACGGGCCAGGCGTTCGCCCTTGGCTTCGAAGGTGGTCAGGCGTTCGTCGTGGGTATAGAAGGGCAGGTTGTAGCGGCCATTGAGGCGCCGGGCGAATTTTTCGGCCCGCAGGCACATGTCGCTCGGGGTGCCGTCCATGTTCAGCGGCAAGCCCACCACCACGGCGTCGGGTTTCCATTCCTTGATCAGGGCTTCGACCTGGTTCCAGTCAGGTATGCCGTTCTGGGCTTTCAAGGTACACAGCTCGCGGGCCTGGCCGGTGATTACCTGGCCGACGGCGACGCCGATCTGTTTGGTGCCGTAGTCAAAACCGAGGATAAGACGCAGGGCCATCAGGCGTGCCCCGCCTGGCTGGTCAATAGGCTGAGATTGACGCCCAGCCTTGCCGCCGCGGCTTCAAGGCGCAGTTCGCTGGCGGTATTGAACAGAATGTCAGCATCGAACGGGCAGGTCAGCCAGGCGTTGTTGGCCAGTTCGTCTTCCAGTTGCCCTGCGTCCCAGCCGGCGTAACCCAGAGTAATCAGGCTCTGCGGCGGCCCGACGCCGTCGGCGATGGCGAGCAGCACGTCCAGGGAGGTGGACAGGGACAGCCCGTCGAGATCCACAGTGGCCTGGAATTTGGGACCCGTAGGGTGCAGCACGAACCCCCGGTCAGTTTGCACCGGCCCGCCGATGTAGATCGGCACGCCCTGGCTGTTGGCTGGCGGCTCAATGTCCGGGCGCAACTGCTCAAGGATGTCGGCCAGGCTCAGGTGCTGTGGGCGATTGACCACCAGCCCCATGGCACCATTGGCCGTGTGCTCGACGATATAGGTCAAGGTCTGCGCAAAGTTCGGGTCGGCCATATGGGGCATGGCGATCAGGAATTGGTGCTTGAGGTAGGTCGGGCTGACATTTTTCATGTTCGCTAGTGTGGCGTTGGAGGGGCGAACTGACAAGCTGAGGATGTGTAGGAAATCAGCATGGCAGTCAATTGCTGGACAACCGATCACCCTTGGCAAAGCGCCAGGTGCGGATGATTTCCAGTCGATCAATGTCCGCGAGGTCTCCGGTAAAGGGGGCAAACGGTGCTGCCAGACGGACAATCCGTTGCGCCGCCTGGTCCAGCATCGGCTGGCCGGACGACTCCAACACCAGCACTTCATATAAAGAGCCGTCGCGATTGATCGACACCAGCAGGCGCAAATTGCCGTAGATCTGCTGGCGCCTGGCTTCGTCCGGGTAGTTCAGGTTGCCGATGCGCTCGACCTTCTTGCGCCATTCGTCCTTATACCAGGCGCCTTTATCGCGCATGGTCGAGGCGGCGTTCAGGCGATAAATACGTGGGCGCTTGGCGTACAACTGCTGCTCGGCGGCCAATTCTGCTTCCAGGCTGGAGATTTCGCTGGAGAGTTGGGAGCTGTCGAAGGTTGGAGCTGGTTTGCTGGGAGCCGGCTCGGTCTTCACCGTTTCGCGCTGGGTCACGGCTTTTTGCGGTTTAGGAGCGACGGTGGCAACGGCGGCCTTCGGCGCGGCCTGCTTGACCTCAGGCTTGGGGGCCGGCGGTGGAGTGACCTTATTGACCTTGTTGTCCTGGAACGGCGCGACTTCGGTGGTCTTGGGCACCGCCTTCTTGTCCAGGGTGCCGCTGCCTTGCTGATTGTCCTGGGCGAGGAAGTCAGCCTTTTCCGGCTTCTTTTCGCTTTTGAAGGTGGCGAGGGTGATTTCCAGGGTTTTGCTGATCTGCTTGGGTTCGGCGAAGGTGAAGCCCAGGCCGAGGATCAGGGCTAAATGAATCAACGCCGCCAGAAACAGGGTAAATCCGAGCCGATCAGCCGGGCGCACGCCACTGCGGGAGAGTTCGGGGGGCAGTTCGGGGGGGAGCGTCATAACAGGAAAACCAACATCGCGCATTTCACAGGTGGGGCATGATAACGCAATGTCGGTTTGTGTCTGGCTGTTCTATGTCACTTGGTTTTTAGCTTTTGGTCGATAGCCGCCATCAGCATTTCACCGATATTGGTGCCAAAGGCATTGTCGATTTCACGAATGCAGGTCGGGCTGGTGACGTTGATTTCCGTGAGGTTCTCGCCAATCACGTCAAGGCCAACAAACAGCAGGCCTTTTTCGCGCAGGGTCGGGCCGACTTGGGCGGCAATCCAGCGATCCTTGTCCGTCAAAGGACGGGCTTCACCGCGACCGCCGGCGGCCAGGTTGCCACGGGTCTCACCCGCTGCCGGAATCCGCGCCAGGCAATAGTCCACCGGTTCACCGTCGATCATCAGGATGCGCTTGTCGCCGTCCTTGATCGCCGGGATATAGGCCTGGGCCATGATCTGCTGGCTGCCCAGCGCGGTCAGGGTTTCCAGGATCACTGACAGGTTCGGGTCGCCGGCTCGATGCCGGAAGATCGAGGTGCCGCCCATACCGTCCAGGGGTTTAAGGATCACATCGCCGTGCTTGGCGGCAAACTCACGCAGTACATCGGCGCGACGGCTGACTACGGTGGGCGGCGTGCACTGCGGGAACAGCGTGGCGAACAGCTTTTCGTTGCAGTCGCGCAGGCTCTGGGGCTTGTTGACGATCAGCACACCGGCACGTTCGGCCTGCTCCAGCAGGTAGGTGGAGTAGACGAACTCCATGTCGAACGGCGGGTCCTTGCGCATCAGGATCACGTCCAGGTCGCTCAGGGGGCTGTCAATTTCGGCGTCCAGTTCGAACCACTTCTCAGGGTTGGCAAACACCTGCAGCGGGCGCATCCGTGCCCGAGCTTCCCCTTGGGCCTGATAAAGATCACGCTGTTCCATATAGAACAGGGTCCAGCCGCGGGCCTGGGCGGCCAGCAGCATGGCCAGCGAGCTATCCTTTTTATAGGAGATGCTGGCGATAGGGTCCATGACAATGCCGACGCGAACGCTCATGGGGGGTTTCCTCTAGCAAATAAGGGCGCATAAAAGTGGCGTCAGAGTGGCGCTGCGGCTGTTGCGGGTCAAGGAAAAACCACCTTGCCGGTCGGCTGATAGATTGCCTCCCCAGTCTGTGCTAAAAAGGCTGCCATGGCGTGTTGGCCCTTGAACCGCAAGGGTTTTGGCGCTCGTCCCTTGCAACATCAGGCAGTGCACACCGAAACCGATTTGCTGTGGCGAGGGTAGAGCAGATATGGAACAGCATTCCAACGCCTTGAAAGTGATGGTGATCGACGATTCGAAGACGATTCGCCGCACCGCTGAAACACTGTTGAAGAACGTAGGGTGCGAAGTCATCACGGCCATCGACGGTTTCGATGCCTTGGCCAAGATCGTTGATCATCACCCGCACATTATCTTTGTCGACATCATGATGCCGCGCCTGGATGGCTATCAGACCTGCGCGTTGGTCAAGAATCACCCGTCGTTCAAGGCGATACCGGTGATCATGCTGTCTTCCAAGGACGGTCTGTTCGACAAGGCCAAGGGACGCATCGTCGGCTCTGATCAGTTTTTGACCAAGCCTTTCAGCAAGGAAGAACTGCTGAGCGCGATCAAGGCGTATGTGCCGGGTTTCGCTGCAGTAGAACAAGCACATTGACGCAGGCCCATATGGGCTTGCATCGACCAATGTAGTGGGGAAAACCATGGCACGTATTCTGATCGTCGACGATTCGCCGACTGAAATGTACAAACTGACCGGCATGCTGGAGAAGCACGGTCACGAGGTCCTCAAGGCCGTAAACGGTGGTGATGGCGTAGCGCTTGCCCGCCAGGAAAAGCCAGATGCGGTGCTGATGGATATCGTCATGCCGGGTCTCAACGGCTTCCAGGCGACGCGCCAGTTGACCAAGGACCCGGAAACCGGCCATATCCCGGTGATCATCATTACCACCAAGGATCAGGAAACTGACAAGGTCTGGGGCACACGCCAAGGCGCCAAGGATTACCTGACCAAGCCGGTGGATGAAGAGACCCTGATCGCCACCCTGAACAAAGTGTTGGTCGGCTGACGGCACGCTCCCATGACCGAGTCGCAAACCGCCTTCGAGCTGCTGCTGGACATCGACCGCCGCTGCCGCCTGTTGGCCGCCGATCTGCCGTCCCAGGAAACCCGGCTGCACAGCTGGAGCGGGATCGGTTTTCGATTGGGTGATCACTGGTACGTGGCGCCCATGGGCGAAGTCGCCGAAGTGCTGCACGAGCCGCGCTGCACCTTGATGCCGGGGGTCAAGCCTTGGGTCAAGGGCGTGGCCAACCTGCGCGGGCGCCTGTTGCCGGTCATTGACCTGTGCGGGTTCTTCGGTCACGGGTTGTCTGCGCGGCGCAAACAGAGGCGGGTATTGGTGATCGAGCACGAAGATATCTTTGTCGGCCTGCTGGTAGATGAGGTAGTCGGCTTGCAGCATTTTGCCCAGGACCTGCTGGAACGCGCCGAGCTGTCGATGGATGAAGCGGCCAGTGCGCCGTTTATCCAAGGCCAGTTCAGCAGCGACCAGCTGTGGCAGGTCTTCAGCCCCTTCGCCCTGGCCCAGGCACCAGGCTTCATGGATGTCGCCGCATGACCACCGTCACTCCCGCCAAACCCCAGGAAGCCTCCCGTAGCCGTTCGCAGATCATTGTGCTGTTTATCGCACTGATCATTTTCATCATGCTGCTGTTCGCCAACTTCGCCTACCTCAATACCCAGTCCACCTACGACAAGCAGTACATCGGCCATGCCGGCGAGTTGCGGGTGCTGTCCCAGCGTATCGGTAAGAACGCCACCGAAGCCGCAGCCGGCAAGGGCGCCGCGTTCAAGCTGCTGAGCGAGGCGCGCAACGATTTTGCCCTGCGCTGGGGTTACCTCAAAAAGGGTGACCCGGCCACCGGCTTGCCTGCTGCACCCAGTGCTGTACGCGGCGAGATGCGTGCGGTGCAGCATGACTGGGAAGCGCTGCTGAAGAACACCGACGCGATCCTGGCCAGCGAACAGACGGTGCTGTCCTTGCATCAGGTGGCCGCGACCCTGGCTGAAACCGTGCCGCAATTGCAGCTGGAGTCGGAAAAGGTCGTGGAGATTCTCCTGCAACGCGGCGCGCCAGCCAGCCAGGTGGCCGTGGCCCAGCGGCAATCGTTGCTGGCCGAGCGAATCCTGGGAGCGGTCAACACCGTGCTCGCCGGCGATGAAACCGCCATCAAGGCCGCCGATGCCTTTGGCCGCGATGCCAACCGTTTTGGCCTGGTACTCAACGGCATGCTCCAGGGCAACGCCGGCCTGAAGATCACCGAAGTGCAAGACCCCGATGCCCGTGCCCGCCTGGCAGAAATTGCGGAGCTGTTCGAATTCGTCTCAGGCTCTGTGGATGAAATCCTCGAGACCTCGCCGCAACTGTTTCAGGTCCGCGCCTCGGCGAGCAATATTTTCAGCCTGTCGCAAACCCTGCTCGATGAAGCCTCGCACCTGGCTACCGGTTTTGAAAACCTGGCGGACGGTCGCACCTTCGACACCATCGGCGGTTACGTGCTGGGTTTGCTGGCGCTGGCCTCAATCATCCTGATCGGCTTGGTGATGGTGCGCGAGACCAATCGCCAACTGCGCGAAACCGCCGAAAAGAACGAGCGCAACCAGAACGCGATCATGCGCTTGCTGGACGAAATCGAAGACCTGGCCGACGGCGACCTCACCGTCACGGCCTCGGTGACCGAAGACTTTACCGGCACCATCGCTGACTCCATCAACTATTCCGTAGATCAACTGCGCGACCTGGTGGCAACTATCAACCTCACCGCCGGCCAGGTCGCCGGCGCGGTGCAGGACACCCAGGCCACCGCCATGCACCTGGCCCAAGCCTCGGAGCACCAGGCCCAGCAGATCGCCGAAGCTTCCACGGCGATCAATCAGATGGCCCAGTCCATTGATCAAGTATCGGCCAACGCCGCCGAATCCTCGGCCGTGGCAGAGCGCTCGGTGGAAATCGCCAACAAGGGCAACGAGGTGGTGCACAACACCATCCATGGCATGGACAACATCCGCGAACAGATCCAGGACACCGCCAAGCGCATCAAGCGCCTGGGGGAATCGTCCCAGGAAATTGGCGACATCGTCAGCCTGATCGACGACATCGCCGAGCAGACCAACATCCTCGCCCTCAACGCCGCGATCCAGGCCAGCATGGCCGGTGATGCCGGGCGCGGTTTCGCGGTGGTGGCCGACGAAGTACAGCGTCTGGCGGAGCGTTCTTCGGCCGCTACCCGACAGATCGAAACCTTGGTGCGGGCGATTCAGACCGACACCAACGAAGCGGTTATTTCCATGGAGCAAACCACCACCGAAGTGGTGCGCGGTGCCCGGTTGGCCCAGGACGCTGGGGTAGCGCTGGAAGAGATCGAAGGCGTGTCGAAAACCCTCGCCGCGCTGATCCAGAGCATTTCCAATGCGGCGCAACAGCAGACCTCGTCGGCGGGGCAGATATCCCTGACCATGAACGTGATCCAGCAGATCACCAGCCAGACCTCGTCGGGCTCTACGGCCACGGCCGAAAGCATCGGCAACCTGGCGAAAATGGCCAGTCAGTTGCGGCGCTCGGTGTCGGGGTTCACCTTGCCGCCGGCTCGGCAGGTGGATGAAGATTGATGCCAGCGACACTGCAATTCATGAATTCTGACGGGAGTCGTTATGGTTGACCGGCACGACTACGTAGCCCTCGAATGGGTCAAGGGCGAAATTGCCGAAACCCTGAAGCAGGCCCGTTCGGCGCTGGACGCCTTTGTCGACGATTCGAGCCGCGAGGCGATTTCGGGCTGCCTTGAGTGCATTCACCAGGTCCATGGCAGTTTGCTGATGGTCGAATTCTACGGCGCGGCCCTGCTCGCCGAAGAAATGGAGCACCTGGCGCTGGCGTTGCAGGCTAAACGCGTCAGCCAACGCGATGAAGGCATCCGCTTGTTGCAACAGGCCCTGGGGCAATTGCCGCTGTATCTGGATCGAGTGCACAGCGCCCGTCGCGACCTGCCGCTGGTGGTGTTGCCGCTGCTCAATGATCTGCGCAGCGTGCGCGGCGAAAGCCTATTGTCGGAAACCAGCCTGTTCAGCCCACAACTGCTGGTGATTGCGCCGCTGCCCGATGATGCTCTGGCCCAGCGCACGCCAGAGGATTTTCCCGAGCTGCTGCGCCAGTGGCGGCAAATGCTGCAACAGGCCTTGGCGGGTTTGTTGCGCGAAGACCACGGCCCCAGCAACCTGGAAGACATGGCGCGGGTCTTCGCCCGGCTCGAAGCCCTGTGCCACGGCGCGCCGTTGCTGCCCTTGTGGCAAGTGACCTCGGCGCTGGCCGAAGGCATGCTCACCGGCGTCATCGCCAACAGTCCGGCCCTGCGCAGTTTGCTCAAGGCCTGTGACAAGGAACTCAAGCGACTGCTGGCCCAGGGCATCGCCGGGATCAACACGGCGGCGCCCGATGAATTGCTCAAGAGCTTGCTGTTCTACATCGCCAAAGTCACCCGTCCGACGCCGCGCATGCAAAGCCTGAAAGAACGCTATGGCCTGGACGAAGCGCTGCCTGACAGTGCCGTGGTGGACGCCGAGCGCGCGCGCCTGGCGGGACCCGACCGCGATGCCATGGGCTCGGTGCTCGGCGCCCTGTGCGAAGAGCTGGTACGGGTTAAGGAACGTCTGGATTTGTTCGTGCGCAGCGACCGCCAACACACCTCTAATCTCGACAGCCTGCTGTCGCCCCTGCGCCAGATTGCCGACACCCTGGCGGTGCTGGGCTTCGGTCAGCCGCGCAAAGTGATCATCGACCAACTGGCCGTGGTGCAAGGCCTGGCTCAGGGGCAGCGTGAGCCTAACGATGCGGTGTTGATGGATGTCGCCGGCGCCTTGCTCTACGTCGAAGCAACATTGGCCGGCATGGTGGGCACCGTCGAACCGGAAAGGCGCGAAGAAAGTCGCCTGCCGACCACCGACCTGACCCAGATCCACCAGCTTGTCATCAAGGAGTCGTGCCAGTGCCTGAAACAGGCCAAGGAGCTAATTGTTGACTGTCTCGAAGCTGGTTGGGACAAGCAGCGCCTGGAGTCCCTGCCAGAGCTGCTGACCCAGGTGCGCGGCGCCCTGGCGATGATCCCGCTGCCGCGCGCGGCGAGCCTGATGCGCGGCTGCAATGATTACGCCCAAGAGCAATTGATGGTCAACGAAAGCGCGCCTTCAGAGGCGCAGCTCGACCATTTTGCTGATGTGCTCACCAGCCTGGAGTACTACCTGGAGCGAATGCTCCAGGACCATGACGCCCCCGGCGAGCGGGTGCTTGAAGTTGCCGCCAAGGGTCTGACGGTGCTTGGCTATGCGCCGGCCGAGACCCAACTGCCGTGGCGCCAGGAACTGCCCGCGCCCAACGATCCGCCACAGGTGCAGTCCTTGGCCGAGGTACTGGCCAACCCAACTTCGCGCCTTAACCCTCCGGCGCTGCAGCGTCCCGGTAGCTTGCTGCCACCGCCTGCCGGGGAAGAACCGGTGGATGATGAGTTGCGCGAGGTCTTTCTCGAAGAAACGGGGGAAGTGCTTGAGGTGCTACATCGCTATGTGCCAAATGGTACGGCGAGCCTGGAAGACAAGGCCGTCTTGAGCGAAATGCGCCGTGCCTTCCACACCTTGAAAGGCAGTGGTCGCATGGTTCGTGCGCTGGTGTTGGCGGAGTTGGCCTGGGCGCTGGAAAACCTGCTCAATCGTGTGCTCGAACGCAGTGTCGCGCCGGGACCGCAGGTGCAGGCGGTCCTCAATGACGTGGTGGCACTGCTGCCGGAGTTGATCGCCGATTTCGCCGTCGATGCCCAGCGCCAAAGGGACGATGTCGACCACCTGGCGGCCCGTGCCCATGCGCTGGCCAGCGGTGTCGAGCTGCCGGGCGCGGTGCAAGAGGATGCGACGGCCTTCGACCCGCAGTTGCTGGAAATCTTCCGCAATGAAGCCCAGAGCCACCTGGACAGCCTCAACCATTTTCTGCACCAGGCCACCGAGCATGTGCCGTTGCAAGTCAGTGACGAACTGCAACGGGCGTTGCATACGCTCAAGGGCAGCGCCCATATGGCTGGCGTGTTGCCCATCGCCGAACTGGCGCGGCCACTGGATCACCTGACTCGCGAGTACAAGGCCCACCGCCTGGCGCTGGACCTGGATGAAATCGAATTGCTGCTGGAAGCCGAAGCCTTGTTCCAGCGCGGCTTACGCCAGTTGGAGGGTGATCCGCTGACACCGATCAACGGCGCCGCTTCCTTGATCGAGCGCACGCAAAATCGCCTCAACAGCCAACTGGAAGCGCTGCTCAACGCCCCCAGCACCGACCTGCGGGTCAAGCGCGATCCACACCTGATCGCCAACTTCCTGGCCCAGGGCATGGACATTTTGCTGGACGCGGAAAACCTCCTGCGTCGCTGGCAGCAACATCCCGGCGAGCGTCAGGAACTCAGTGCGCTGCTGGACGAATTGACGACGTTGGGGGAGGGCGCGCACCTGGCTGATCTGCACCCGATGGACCAGTTGTGCGAAGCCTTGCTCGACCTGTATGGCGCGGTTGAAGAGAGCAGCCTGGCGGTCAGCGAGCGATTTTTTCATGAGGCTGAGCAGGCCCACGAAGCGCTGATCAACATGCTTGACCAACTGGCCGCCGGCCAGGAAGTCAGCCCTGCGTCGGCACGGGTGCGAGCCTTGCGCGAGCTGCTGGATGAAGGCCTCGATCCATCCGCCACCGGGCTGATCAAGAGCGACGGCAGCCGCGCCCTGAGTATTTCTGAACTCGGCGCCGCGACGGCGCAGTTGGGGCAAGACTCGGCGGTGGACGACGAAATCGTCGAGATATTCCTTGAGGAAGCGGTGGATATCCTCGACAGCGCCGGGCAGTCCCTCAAGCGTTGGCTGCTGGACCCCGATAGCATGGCGCCGCTTTCGTCCTTGCAACGAGATATGTACACCCTCAAGGGCGGCGCGCGCATGGCCGACATCGGCCCCGTGGGCGACCTGGCTCTGGAGCTGGAAAACCTTTACGAAGGGCTGGTGGATCGTCGTTACAGCTACTCTGGCGACCTGGCTCAGGTGCTGATGGCCAGCCACGAGCGACTGGCGCTGCTGTTGGAGCAATTGCAACACCAGCAACCGCTGAGTGATTCCAGCGCCCTGATCAGCAATTTGCATGAGCTTCGTCAGAACACCGGGCTTGTGCCGACGCCCGTGGCGCCCGAGGTCGAGTCGGCTGGCAGTGATCCCGAGTTGCTGGAGATCTTCCTCGAAGAAGCCGCCGACATCCTCGACAGCTCCGGCGCCGCGTTGCTGCGCTGGCAGGCTGATCCACACAATCGCCAGGAAGTGGAAACCCTGCTGCGCGATCTGCACACCCTCAAGGGCGGCGCGCGCATGGTCGAGATCGGGCCCATTGGCGACCTGGCCCACGAGCTGGAGTTTCTCTACGAAGGCTTGTCGGCAGGGTTGCTGGCGCCGTCCGCGGAACTGTTCGCGCTGCTGCAAGGTTGTCACGACCGCCTGGCGCAGATGGTTGAAGCGGTGACGGCGGGCATGCCGGTGGGCTCGGTGGATCAACTGATCGAGCGGATCAGAAGCCTGATGCGTCCAGCCGAAGATCAGGTGGTGCCTGTGACGCTGCCAGCAATCAAGGCCGAGGCCGTACCGGTCAATGAGCCGGCCGCCGACATGGTGAAAATCTCCGCCGAGTTGCTGGACGACTTGGTCAACCTGGCCGGCGAAACCTCGATCTTTCGCGGGCGTATCGAGCAGCAAGTCAACGATGCACGCAGCGCCCTTCACGAGGTGGAAACCACCATCGAGCGCATGCGCGACCAGCTGCGAAGGCTGGATACCGAAACCCAGGGGCGGATTCTCAGCCGCCAGCAGGCCGAAGCCGAGCGCTTGGGTTATGAAGAATTCGATCCGCTGGAAATGGACCGTCATTCCCAGTTGCAACAATTATCCCGCGCCTTGTTCGAATCGGCTTCCGACCTGCTGGACCTCAAGGAAACCCTCGACCAGCGCAATCAGGATGCACAGAACCTGTTGCAGCAACAGGCGCGGATCAATACCGAATTGCAGGAAGGCCTGATGCGCACGCGCATGGTGCCATTTGAGCGCATGCTGCCAAGGCTCAAGCGTATCGTGCGGCAAGTGGCTGGCGAGCTGAGCAAAGACGTTGAGTTTATCGTCGGCAATGCCGAAGGTGAGATGGACCGCAACGTGCTGGAGCGCATGGTCGCACCCCTGGAACACATGCTGCGCAACGCCGTCGACCATGGCCTGGAGTCCCGTGATGCGAGGCTGTTGGCGGGCAAACCGGAAAAAGGCCGGATTACCCTGGACCTGACCCATGAGGGCGGCGACATCGTCTTCGACATGCGCGACGACGGCGCCGGTGTGCCCCTGGAGGCAGTGCGGCGCAAGGCAATCAAGCGCGGTTTGCTCGACCCTGCGCTGGAGATCAGCGACCGCGATGTCTTGCAGTTCATCCTGCAACCGGGGTTCTCTACTGCGGAAAAAATCACTCAGATTTCCGGGCGTGGCGTCGGCATGGACGTGGTACACGAAGAAGTGCGTCAGCTCGGCGGCTCCATGGTCATCGATTCCACGCCGGGGCAGGGCGTGCATTTTCGCATTCGCTTGCCGTTCACCGTGTCCGTCAACCGGGCGTTGATGGTGCAGTGCGCGGACGATCAATATGCGATCCCGCTCAACACCATCGAAGGCCTGGTGCGGGTGTTGCCCAATGAGCTGGAAGGTCATTACCAGCTCGATCCGCCTGTCTATGAATACGCCGGGCAGCGTTACGAGTTGTACTACCTGGGCGAGTTGCTGCACACCGTCGCCCGGCCGAAACTACTGGGCCAGAGCCTGCCACTGCCGGTGCTGCTGGTGCAATGCAACGAGCGGCGCATCGCCGTGCAGGTGGACGCCATGGCCGGCACCCGGGAGATTGTGGTCAAGGGCCTGGGCCCACAATTCGCCGGGGTCAAGGGCTTGTCCGGTGCGACCATTCTCGGCGATGGCCGGGTGGTGCTGATCATCGACCTGCTGGCGCACATTCGCGCGCTGCAACCGGCGCAGCCATCCCTGAGGACGGACAGTCAATTGGCGGTCAACGAACCCCAGCAAAAACGCCCTCTGCTGGTGCTGGTGGTGGACGACTCGGTCACCGTGCGCAAAGTCACCAGCCGCCTGCTGGAGCGTAACGGCATGAATGTACTCACCGCCAAGGACGGCATTGACGCCATTGCCCTGCTGGAAGAGCACACTCCGGACCTGATGCTGTTGGACATCGAAATGCCGCGCATGGATGGCTTCGAAGTGGCCCTTCAGGTACGTAACGACCCACGGCTAAAAGACCTGCCGATCATCATGATCACCTCCCGCACCGGGCAGAAACACCGCGATCGCGCCATGGCCATCGGCGTCAACGACTACCTCGGCAAGCCTTACCAAGAGTCGGTGTTGCTGGAAAGCATCGCCTACTGGAGCCCCAATCATGCTTGACCACCGCGCCAGCCAACTCACCGGGTTGCTGCTGCCTTTAGCCGACCGCCATTTGCTGCTGCCCAATGTTGCGGTTGCCGAGCTGATCGACTTCCAGCGTGGTGAGCCGGCCAGCGATGCGCCGCCGTGGTATTTGCGCCAGGTTACGTGGCGGGATCGGCAGTTGCCGTTGATCAGCTTTGAGGCGGCTTGCGGTAGCGCCAGTGTCGTGGGGGAGCGAGCGCGGATCGTGGTGCTCAATACCTTGGGCGGGCGGCCGACGTTGAAGTTTATTGCGCTGGTGATTCAGGGGATTCCGCGCTCTTACAAACTCGACAGCCAGTTGAGCTATGTCGATGTACCGCTGTGTCCGCTGGAACTAGCGGCGGTGCAGGTGGGGGAGCATGTGGCAAAGGTGCCGGATTTGATGGGGTTGGAAGCGTTGTTGGTGGAGTCTGGATTAGCCTGAGCTACACATTTTTTATGGGCAATTAATTACCCCAGTGGCGAGGGAGCTTGGTCCCGTTGGACCGCGAAGCGGCCCCAAAACCTTCCCCTCGAGTCACATTTGATTTTCTTTGAATTCGAGCCCTGCGTTTACTGTAGAACCATTACTCCAGCCGTAACAATCCACCGCCGAGCTTGATTGATACCCCCCTGATTCACTCCTAAGGTACAGCCCACGACACAACCCTCGTGGAGTGACCATGACAACAACAATAACCCCCGGCTCGCGCTGGACGCGGCGGCGCGATGAGAAGCAGCGGCGGCTGGCGCTGGTAAAGTCTTTCGCCGACGGCGCCGTCCTCCCCAGCGAGCGAATCATCGAAGCCCTGGAAGCCTTAATCCTCCCCGGCGACCGCGTAGTCCTCGAAGGCAACAACCAGAAGCAGGCCGATTTTCTCTCTCGCTCCCTGGCCAAGACCGACCCGGCCAAGCTCCACGATTTGCACATGATCATGCCCAGTGTCGGCCGCTCCGAGCACCTGGACCTGTTTGAAAAGGGCATCGCCCGCAAGCTGGACTTCTCCTTCGCCGGCACCCAATCCCTGCGCATCAGCCAGTTGCTGGAAGACGGCCTGCTGGAAATCGGTGCGATTCATACCTACATCGAACTCTATGCGCGGCTGGTGGTGGATCTGATTCCCAACGTGGTCCTTGCCGCCGGCTTCATGGCCGACCGCGCCGGCAATATCTACACCGGGGCCAGTACCGAAGACACCCCGGCGCTGATCGAGCCGGCGGCCTTCAGCGATGGCATTGTCATCGTCCAGGTCAACCAGTTGGTGGATGACGTCAGCGACTTGCCCCGTGTCGACATTCCGGCAAGTTGGGTCGACTTCGTGGTGGTGGCCGACAAACCTTTCTACATCGAACCGCTGTTCACCCGTGACCCACGGCACATCAAGCCGGTGCATGTGTTGATGGCGATGATGGCGATCCGTGGCATCTATGAGAAACACAACGTCCAGTCCCTGAACCACGGCATTGGTTTCAACACCGCCGCCATCGAGTTGATCCTGCCGACCTACGGTGAATCCCTGGGCCTGAAGGGCAAGATCTGCCGTAACTGGACCCTCAACCCGCACCCAACCCTGATCCCCGCTATCGAAAGCGGCTGGGTGCAAAGTGTGCATTGCTTCGGCACCGAACTGGGCATGGAAAACTACATCGCCGCCCGCCCGGATGTGTTTTTCACCGGCCGAGATGGCTCGATGCGTTCCAACCGGATGTTCTGCCAACTGGCCGGCCAATACGCCGTGGACCTGTTTATAGGTGCCACTTTGCAAGTGGATGGCGACGGCCATTCATCTACCGTGACCCGTGGTCGCCTCGCCGGTTTTGGCGGGGCGCCGAACATGGGCCATGACCCGCGCGGTCGCCGCCACGGCACCCCAGCCTGGCTCGACATGCGCCACGATGACGCCCCCGAAGCCTTGCTCGAACGCGGCAAGAAGTTGGTGGTACAAATGGTCGAGACCTTCCAGGAGGGCGGCAAACCGACCTTCGTTGAAACGCTGGACTCGGTGGAAGTGGCGCGCAAAAGCGGCATGCCCCTGGCGCCGATCATGATTTACGGCGACGACGTGACCCACTTGCTCACCGAAGAAGGCATCGCCTACCTGTACAAGGCCCGCTCCCTGGAACAGCGCCAGGCGATGATCGCCGCGGTCGCCGGGGTGACTGCCATCGGTATGCGCCACAACCCCAAGGACACTGCGCGCATGCGGCGCGAAGGCCTGATTGCGCTGCCCGAAGACCTCGGTATCCGCCGCACCGACGCCACCCGCGAGTTGCTCGCGGCGAAAAGCGTGGCCGATTTGGTGGAGTGGTCCGGTGGTTTGTACAACCCGCCCGCCAAGTTCAGGAGCTGGTAAATGAACGCACTCAAATTGCATAAGCTGACATTGGCTGAACACTTGGCCGACCTGGCCGTAGATGCGTTGATCGATGAGGCTGACCTGTCTCCGAAACCGGCCCTGGTGGACCGCCGTGGCAATGGCGCCCACAGTGATTTGCACCTGGGCCTGATGCACGTCTCGGCGTTGTCCCTGTGGCCGGCGTTCAAGGCAATGGCTGAAGCGGCCATCGAGTTCGGCGAAGTTGGTTTACCCCTGCGCGAAGCCCTTGGGCGTATTGGCCGCGAAGGTGAACAGTCGATGCTCACCACCACACACGGAGTGAACACGCATCGCGGGGCGATCTGGGCGTTGGGGTTGTTGGTGGCCGCTGCCGCGCTGGAACCTGAATCCAGCCAAGCCAGCGAGCTGACCTTGCGCGCTGCCCGCCTGGCTTTGCTCAACGACCGCCATGCGCCCCAGCCGCTGAGCCACGGCGCCCTGGTCGCCCAACGCTACGGCGCTCGCGGTGCCCGTGAAGAAGCGCAACTGGGCTTCCCATCGCTCCTGCAACGCGGCCTGCCGCAACTGCAAAAAAGCCGCCTGCAACAGCACGGCGAACAGAACGCCCGCCTCGACGCGTTGCTGGCGATCATGACCGATCTGGTCGACACCTGCGTGCTCTACCGCGCCGGTACCGAAGGTTTAAACACCATGCAGCAAGGCGCCCAAGCCGTGCTGGATGCCGGTGGTAGCGCGAGCCTTGCAGGGCGTCGCCGCCTGCATGAACTGGATCAACAACTGCTCGCCTTGAATGCCTCCCCAGGCGGCGCCGCCGACCTGTTGGCTGCCTGCCTGTTTATCGACCGCATCGAGTCTTGCGACGGAGCGTTTTGATGGAAACCTTATTCTTTGAATTCCCCGCCGGGCAGCCCGCCAAAGGTCGTGCGCTGGTGGGTTGCGTCGGTTCCGGTGACCTGGAAGTGCTGCTGGAACCGGGCACGGTGGGTACCCTGACGATCCAGGTGCAAACCTCGGTCAATGGCGCCGAACAACGCTGGCAGCATCTGTTCGAACGGATCTTCCAGGAGCAGACGCCACCGGCCCTGAACATTGATATCCACGACTTTGGCGCCACCCCCGGGGTGGTGCGCTTGCGCCTGGAGCAAGGCTTCGAGGAGATCGATCATGAATGACTTGCTCAGCAAACACAGCTTCGTCGAACTCGGCGCCCGGCAGCGGGCCAAGGCCTTGCTCGACCAAGGCAGTTTTCGTGAACTGATCGACCCGTTCCAGCGGGTGATGTCGCCGTGGCTGGCTCGCCAGGGCGTTGTCCCGCAAGCCGACGACGGCGTGGTGATTGCCAAGGGCAGCATCGGTGGTTTGCCGGTGGTGATCGCCGCTATCGAAGGCAATTTCCAGGGTGGCAGCCTCGGTGAAGTGGGCGGGGCGAAAATCGCCGGGGCCCTGGAACTGGCTGCTGAAGACAACCGCAATGGCATTCCCACTCGCGCCGTGTTGCTGCTGGAAACCGGTGGCGTGCGTTTGCAGGAAGCCAACCTGGGGCTGGCGGCGATTGCCGATATCCACGCCGCGATTGTCGACCTGCGCCAGTACCAGCCGGTGATCGGTGTGGTGGCGGGCAGCGTTGGCTGCTTTGGCGGCATGTCCATTGCCGCAGGCTTGTGCAGTTATCTGGTGGTCACCCGAGAAGCACGGCTGGGTCTGAACGGCCCGCAAGTGATCGAACAGGAAGCTGGCCTTGAGGAATACGACTCTCGCGACCGGCCCTTTATCTGGAGCCTGACCGGTGGCGAACAGCGCTTTGCCAGCGGCCTGGCCGACCGCTATGTAGCGGACGATGTGGCGCAGATTCAACAACAAGTCACTGAGTTGTTGCAGCAAGGTTTGCCCAGTATTCAACGCAGCCGTCAGGCCGATCACTACCTTGAACGCCTCGCGCGCCTGGGCGCCGAACCGCAAATCGACCCAGCAACGGTTCGCGACCTGTATCAGGGAGAAAGGTCATGAGAGGTTTGCAGTGGTTCAATGCATTGAGCACCGGCGCCATTTCTGTAAACGGTTTGCCGAATTCGCTGAAAGTCGCCGATGGCACGCTCGGTGATCAACAGGTGCGCTTCATCGCTGTCGTCACCGACCCGCAAAACCGCTTCCCCCGTGCGCGCAATGGTGAAGTCGGTTTGCTGGAAGGCTGGGGCTTGGCCAAGGCCATCGATGAAGCTATCAACACGGGCGACAAGCGCCCGCTGATCGCCATCGTCGACGTGCCTAGCCAGGCCTACGGTCGTCGCGAAGAAGCCCTGGGCATCCATCAAGCCCTGGCCGCTGCCGCTGCCAGTTACGCTCGCGCTCGGCTGGCCGGGCATCCGGTGATTGCGCTGCTGGTGGGCAAGGCCATGTCCGGCGCGTTTCTCGCTCATGGTTACCAGGCCAACCGCTTGATCGCCCTGCGCGATCCCGGTGTGATGGTTCACGCCATGGGCAAGGCCTCGGCGGCGCGGGTGACCCTGCGCAGCGTCGAGGAGTTGGAAGCCTTGGCTGCCAGCGTTCCGCCCATGGCCTATGACATCGACAGCTTTGCCAGCCTCGGTTTGCTGTGGGAGACCTTGTCGGTCAGCCAGATCGAGCAGCCGACGGCGGACGATCTGGCTCGGGTGAGCGACTGCCTGGTGCAGGCGATCAAGGACGTGCAGGCCGGCGGTCGTAACTTGAGCGGTCGCCTGGGCGCCAGCAATCGCGCCGCTTCCGCCCATGTTCGTCAGCTGTTGCGTGAGCAGTGGTGAACGGTGTGCTGCCCCATGACTTGCTCTGGGGGATGATGCCAGAGCACCTTGCTGTCGATGCGCCGTCGTGGGTGTTGGATACGCTGAGCGCTGGGCACCCTGTGGTGGTGCGCCGTGCCATGACCGCTGTAGGTCAGGTGTCGGTGGGCGTGCGCGGGCCGTTGCGAGAACAGCGTTATGGTGCGGTCATGCCGGTGTCTGCTATTCAGCGCCGGACAAGTCCGGAGCAATTGCGCAGCGTGCAGTCGCCACGTGACTTACCGGCGTTGCAGGCGCTCGATCAACTGCGGCCATTGCTGGAACAGCTCGGGCTGGATTGGGGCGTCAGCGGCAGTGCCGGGTTTGAATTGGCCAGCAGTGTTGAAGCGCTGCATGTACGCAGTGATCTGGACCTGATTCTGCGCACGCCGCAACCCTTGGAGCGCAATGCCGCCCGTGAACTATTGGCGTTACTGGATACCGCTGTGTGCCCGGTAGACCTGCAGTTGCAAGCACCGCAAGGAGCGGTCGCCTTGCGTGAGTGGGCCGGTCCGTCGCGGCGCGTGTTGTTGAAAAGCGCCAGCGGTGCGCATCTGGTCCTTGATCCCTGGCAGGCAGTGGCATGAGCAGCCTTTTGGTGTTCCCGGGGCAGGGCGCCCAGCGTCCGGGCATGCTCCAGCATTTGCCCGCAGTGGTGCTGCAGCAGGCGAGCGACGCCTTGGGCGAAGAGGTGCGCAATCTTGATTCGGCCCAGGCGCTGTCTTCGACTCGCGCGGTCCAGCTATGCCTGTTGATCGCAGGCGTCGCCAGTGCGCGGATGCTTGAGCAAACACCGGACTACGTCGGGGGTCTGTCCATCGGCGCCTACCCGGCAGCGGTGATTGCGGGCTCCCTGGCGTTTAGCGACGCGTTGAAACTGGTCAGCCTGCGCGGTGAGTTGATGCAACAGGCTTATCCACAGGGCTATGGAATGACCGCGATCATCGGCCTGCAATTACCCGCCGTCGAAGCACTCCTCGTTCAAGTCCACAGCCCACAAACACCGGTCTACCTGGCCAATATCAACGCCGACAATCAAACCGTGATCGCCGGCAGCGATGATGCAATGAAGGCGGTCGCGGCACTGCTACGAGGCGCGGGTGTCGCCAAGCGCCTGGCCGTCAGCGTGCCGTCCCATTGCCCGCTGCTGGAAAAACCGGCCCACGCCCTGGCCGAGGCATTTACCAGCGTTACGTTGAAAGCCCCAACCATCACTTATCTGAGCAGCACCCGCGCCCGGCCGATCCGCGATATCGAACACCTGCGCGATGACCTGGCCTTCAACATGTGCCGCATCGTCGACTGGCGCGGCACCGTGCAAAGCGCCTACGAGCGCGGCGTACGCCTGCAGATCGAGTTGCCCCCGGGCGCGGTGCTCAGCGGCCTGGCGCGGCGAGTGTTTGAGCAAGGCACGGTGATCGCCTTCGAAGGTGCTCGCCTGGACACCTTGCAGGCCCTGTTGCGAGAGGAGGGCCGCCGCCACCAATAAAGCAGCACCTGAGGCTTTCGAAGCACAAAAACAACAATTTCGATGAAGCACTTTGAGGACAACCAGCATGATTATTTACGGTGTGGCGTTTTTGGCGCTGTGTACCCTGGCGGGCCTGTTTGTCGGCGAGCTGCTGGGGAAATGGATGGGCATCCCGGCCAACGTCGGCGGGGTGGGGATTGCCATGTTGCTGTTGATCGGCCTGGGCAGCTATCTGGGCAAGCGCGGCTTGTTTACCGGCAAGTCGGAACAGGGCGTGAGCTTCTGGGCGGCGGTTTATATTCCGATTGTGGTGGCCATGGCTGCCCAGCAAAACGTCTACGGCGCCATCAGTGGCGGCCCCATGGCCATTCTTGCCGGAACCGCTGCCGTGGTCGTGGCCTTTGCCCTGGTACCGGTGCTGGTACGTATCGGCAACCGTGAGCCGAGTGCGGTTGTCCCCACCAAAGAAGCCGGGTGATTGCCATGTATGAATCCATGATGAAAGTGATCACCGGCTACGGCCTGATCAGCGGCTTTGCGGTGATTGGTTTGACGATGTGGGTCTCCTACTGGATCTCCGACACCTTCACCAAGGGCCGTCTGCATGGCTCGGCCATCGCCATTTTGCTGGGGTTAGTCCTGTCCTATGTCGGCGGTGCCTTTACTGGTGGCTCAAAAGGCGTGGTGGATATCCCGTTGCTCTCGGGCATCGGCCTGCTGGGCGGGGCGATGCTGCGGGACTTTGCCATCGTCGCCACGGCGTTTGGCGTCAGTGTCGATGAACTCAAGCGGGCAGGGTACGTCGGTGTGTTGGCGCTGTTTGTCGGCGTTGGCTCATCGTTTATCGCCGGGGTGGGGGTGGCCATGGCGTTTGGGTACACCGATGCAGTAAGCCTGACCACCATCGGTGCTGGCGCCGTGACCTATATCGTTGGGCCGGTGACCGGTGCGGCGATTGGTGCCAGTTCCGAGGTTATGGCGTTGTCCATTGCCGCCGGGTTGATCAAGGCCATTCTGGTGATGGTGATGACGCCGTTTGTAGCTCCCCTGATTGGCCTTAACAGTCCGCGCAGCGCGGTGATCTTCGGCGGGTTGATGGGCACCTCCAGCGGTGTGGCCGGCGGGTTGGCGGCGACCGATCCGAAGCTGGTGCCTTACGGTTGCCTGACAGCGGCTTTTTATACGGCGCTGGGGTGTTTGCTGGGGCCGTCGTTGCTGTTTCTGATCATGCGCGGGTTGGTGGGCTAAAGCCCTGACTGCTGTGATATGAGCGCGACTTGTTGTGGAAAACCCCCTTGTTGTGGCGAGCGGGCTTGCCCGCGTTGGGCCGCGAAGCGGCCCTAAAACCAATCACTGCGGTCTTTCTGATAAATCATAGCGACCGGCCAGGAAGTGCTCCGCACTCCAACGCGGGCAAGCCCGCTCGCCACAATAAGCCTGATTGGCCTTAACAGTCCGCGCAGCGCGGTGATCTTCGGCGGGCTGATGGGCACCTCCAGCGGTGTGGCCGGCGGGTTGGCGGCGACCGATCCGAAGCTGGTGCCTTACGGTTGCCTGACGGCGGCGTTTTATACGGCGCTGGGGTGTTTGCTGGGGCCGTCGTTGCTGTTTTTGATCATGCGCGGGTTGGTGGGCTAAAGCCCTGACTGCTGTGATATGAGCACGACGTGTTGTGGCGAGCCTCCTTGTTGTGGCGAGCGGGCTTGCCCGCGTTGGGCCGCGAAGCGGCCCTAAAACCAATCACTGCGGTCTTTCTGATAAATCATAGCGACCGGCCAGGGAGTGCTCCGCACTCCAACGCGGGCAAGCCCGCTCGCCACAATAAGCCCGCTCGCCACAACGGCCCGTGGGGTGTCAGGTCTGCCGATTGGCATACATCCGACACTCTGCCAGCAGCGCTAGCAAGTTCGGGTCGCGTTCCTTGGCCTTCAAGAACATCACGCCGATGCGCTGCTGTAACCGATAGCGCGGCTGCAACGGAATCAGCTTCACCCGATTCTCATACACCGCCGCAATCCTCCCCGGCAGTAGCGCATACCCCACCCCTGAACTGACCATGCTCAGCAGCGTGAAGATGTCGTTGACCTGCATCGCCACCTTGGGCTCGAAGCCAGCCTGCTTGAACACCCGATTGCCATCCTGGTGAGTGGCGAAGCCTTGGGTCAGGGTGATGAAGGTGGCGTCGCGCACATCGGCCAGGTCGATTTCCTGTTCGCGGTCCAAGGGCGAATCGGCAGGCGTGGCGAGGAATATGTCATCGGAAAACAACGCGATTTGCTCACAGTCCGAGTCGCAGGCGTTGTCGTCCAGGGAGATCAGGATCGCGTCCACTTCCATGTTCTTGAGCTTGTACAGCAGGTCGAAATTGGAGCCCAGGATCAGGTCGATATTCAGCTCGCTGCGGCGGATTTTCAGGCCCATGATCAGCTGCGGCACGGTCTTCACCGTCAGGGAATACAGGGAACCCAGCTTGAAACGCTCGGCGGAGAACCCGGCGGCTTCGCGGGTCAGGCGTACGCTGTCGACCACGTCCTGGATCAGCTTTTGTGCGCGTTCCTCCAGCACATAGGCGCTTTCCAGCGGTGTGAGGTTGCGACCTTCATGCTTGAACAGCGGGCAGCGCAGGGCGTTTTCCAGGGAGTGGATCGCCCGGTGCACGCTAACGTTGCTGGTCTGCAACTCGGCCGCCGCCCGGGCCAGGTTGCCGGTGCGCATGAACGCCAGGAAGATTTCCAGTTTTTTGAGGGTGAGTTCTTCGTCGATCAGCATGGCCGTGACTCTTGTTCGAATGCGCTCGATTGTGCCCCTAAAACATGCGCGCTCCCAGGCATGTAGCGCAGCTTGAGGCGCGGACGTCAGAACGGCCTTGCACTATCACTCGCCAGGCATGAGCCTTGTTGGCAACACAGGCTATTGGAGGTCAGTGACACATGTATCACGGGGAACGATTTAACGCCTGGAGCCATTTGCTTGGGGCGGTCGCGGCCTTTGTTGGCGCGGTTTGGATGTTGGTGGTTGCAAGTCTCGATGGCAGCCCCTGGAAGATTGTCAGCGTGGCGATTTATGGTTTCACGCTGTTGGTGCTGTACAGCGCGTCAACGGTTTATCACAGCGTGCGTGGGCGCAAAAAAGAGATCATGCAGAAGGTCGATCACTTTTCGATCTACCTGCTGATCGCCGGCAGCTACACGCCGTTTTGCCTGGTGACCCTGCGCGGGCCGTGGGGCTGGACGCTGTTCGGGATTGTCTGGGGGCTGGCAGTGATTGGCATCCTGCAAGAGATCAAACCACGCTCGGAGGCGCGGATTCTGTCGATCGTGATCTATGCGGTGATGGGCTGGATTGTGCTGGTGGCGGTCAAACCGCTGATTGCGGCGTTGGGCACGGCGGGGTTTATCTGGCTGGCGTCGGGCGGGGTGTTGTACACCGTGGGTATTATTTTCTTTGCTCTGGAGCACCGTCTGCGGCACTCCCATGGGATCTGGCATTTGTTCGTGATTGGCGGGAGTTTGCTGCATTTCGTGGCAATCATGCGCTATGTACTGTGACGCTCCTACAGGCGGTCGAGTTGTTCCTGGGCCCGGTTGCTGAAAATCTCCAGTAGGCTCGCCAGCATATGTGGCGGCGGTTCATCGGCGCGGGTCAGGGCATACAAGGTGATCGGCAGTGGTGGTGCCAGCGGACGGATGCAGGTGGTGGACGTTGACGCACCCAGGGCCGTAAACGGATCAATCACCGCCAGCCCTGCACCGGACTCGACCATGGCCCTGGCCAGGGAGTAAGTCTGCACTGCGATGCTTACACGCGGTGGCGGGTCGACGGCTTCCAGGTAACTGTCGAGTTTCGCCGACAATGGGTCGGCGCTGGACAGGCCAATCAACGGCGCATCGGCCAACGCCATCAGTGGCAAGGGTTTCCCATGTTCTGCCTCGGGCCAGTAACCTCGCGGCGCCAGGGCGACCAGCACGCCATGGGCCAACGCCTGGGCCTTCAACCCTGGGTGATCGGGAGACTTGAGCGTCAGCGCCACATCCATCTCGCGCATCAACAGGTTCTGCACCAGCTCGCGGCTGTGGGCGCTGGACAGTTCGCAGGCGATGTCCGGGTAGCGCTGAGTCCACTCGCGAATGGCCGGCGGCAGCAGCGATAACGCCAGGGCTGGTGTGGCGCCGATGCGCAGGCTTTGACCCGGCTCGCGGCGCAGGTTCTGCGCCAGGCGCCGCACGCCTTGCAGGCTTTCGGTGACCTTGTCGACTTCCCGCTCAAGGGCCAGCGCCTCGGGCGTGGGCAGCAGTTTGCCGCGTATGCGCAAAAACAGCGGGAAGCCCAGTTGCAACTCGGCGTGCTGCAACACTTTGCTCACCGCCGGTTGCGAGACGTGCAGCAACTGCGCGGCGGCGCTGACGGAGCCGGTCTGGCGGATCGCCTGGAAGATTTCGATATGACGCAAGCGCATGGTAAGTCCATAACCTTTGTTTATGGGTGCCCCATCTTTATTCATTGTCCGGCGTCTGTCACCTGGCCCTAACCTTCAGCTCTGACAATCAACGGCTAAGGACTGACATGGCTCAGCAGGTTTGCATCATCGGCGGTGGGGTCATCGGCCTGGCGAGCGCTTACGCCCTGGTACGCGCCGGAATGGACGTGACGGTGGTCGAGGCGCGGGAAACCCTGGGCAGCGAAACCAGCTTTGCCAACGGCGGCCAACTGTCCTATCGCTATGTCGCACCGCTGGCCGATAAAGGGGTGCCGCTGCAAGCCATCGGCTGGATGCTGCGTGGTGACTCGCCATTGAAGTTGCGCCCGCGCCTGGACCCAGCGCAATGGCGCTGGATGGCGTCCTTTCTCGGCGCCTGTCGCGCCTCGGTCAACAAGCGCAATGCCGGGCATTTGTTACGCCTGGCGTCTTTGAGTCAGAGCACCTTGCAGCAGTGGCGTGACGAAGACGGCCTGGACGGCTTCGACTGGCGGCGCAACGGCAAGCTGGTGACGTTTCGCAGCCACAATACGTTTGAGCATGCGCGGGGCAAAGTGACCGATCGCCTGCAACAACAAGTGTTGTCGGCGGCTGATTGTGCGCGGCTGGAGCCGACCCTGGGCGCTGGGAATTTTGTTGGTGGGATCTACACGCCCAACGAAGAAGTGGCGGACTGTCATGGCTTCTGCCAGCAACTGGCAGCGCGCCTTCAAGCTTCGGGGCGTTGCACGTTCATGCTGGGCCGTAAAGTCACCGGCATTCGTCACGCGGATGGCGCCGTGCAGGCGATCGAGATGGGCGGCGAGGTGCTGGCGGTCGAACACTTGGTGCTGGCGGCGGGTCATCGCAGCCCCGAGCTGGCTCTGCCTGGCGTGTCGTTGCCGCTGTATCCACTCAAGGGCTACAGCCTGAGCGTGCCGATTGGCGAACAGCATCAAGCGCCGAATATCAGCATCACCGATTACGACCGCAAAATCGTCTACGCCCGTATCGGCGAGCAACTGCGGGTGGCGGCGATGGTGGATATCGTAGGCTTCGACACCCGTATTGAACCCAAGCGTCTGGCGCTGATCAAGCGCCAGGCCTGTGAAACGTTCCCGCTGGCCGGTGATTACACACAGGCCATCGAATGGGCCGGTATGCGTCCGGCCACGCCCAGCGGCGTGCCGCTGATTGGCGCCAGTGCCTATCGCAACCTGTGGCTTAACCTCGGCCATGGTGCCCTGGGGTTTACCCTGGCCTGTGGCAGCGGCCAATTGCTCGCCGAATTGATCGGCCAACACACGACTTCCATTGATATGCAGGGCCTCGCTCCCCGCGCCGCCTGAGGATGCACCGATGAGCATCACCCGAATCAACAGCAACAGTCGTCTGTCCGGCGCAGTGACCTTTCAGGGCCTGGTGTTTTTGTCCGGCCAGGTGCCCGGCGAGGGCCAGGATGTGACGACGCAAACCCAGGAAGTCCTGGCCAAGATAGATGCGCTGCTGCGCGACGCTGGCAGCGACAAGGATCATCTACTCAACGCAACCATTTACCTGAAGAATATCCAGGACGGTTTTGCGCCGATGAATGACGTCTGGTCAGCCTGGCTGTCGCCCGGCCAGGCGCCAACCCGCACCACCCTGCAAGCGGAGCTGGCACGTCCTGACGTGCTGGTAGAAATCAGCGTCATCGCTGCTCGCCGCCCTTAACGATCTGCATAACAAGAAAACCAACGGAGAATAACAATGCAAAAAATCACGTTGATCGGCTGCACCCTGGGGCTGTTGCTTGGGGCTCAGGCCCACGCCACTGAAGCACCCTTGCAAGGCACGTTGAGCAAGATCGCCAACGCCAAGAGCATCACCCTGGGTTATCGCGATGCCTCGGTGCCGTTTTCCTACGTCGGTGATCACACCGGTAAACCCATGGGCTACTCGGTGGATCTGGCGAGCAAGATTGTCGAGCGCATTCAACAGAAAACCGGCGTGCCGAAACTCAATGTTAAGTACAACCTGGTGACGTCCCAGACCCGCATCGCGTTGGTGCAGAACGGCACCGTGGACCTGGAGTGTGGCTCTACCGGCGTGACCGCCGAGCGGCAAAAGCAGGTGGCGTTTTCCTACGGTTTTATCTACGTGAAGGGTCAGTTGCTGACCTCCAGGGACAGCGGCATCAACAGCTTCGCTGACCTCAAAGGCAAGAACGTAGTGACCACCGCGGGAACCACCAACGAGCGCTTTATCAAGAGCTACAACGCCGACCACAAGCTGAACATATCGGTGATCAGCGCCAAGGACCACGGCGAAGCGTTCCAGATGCTGCAGTCGGGCCGGGCAGTGGCGTTCTACATGGACGACGCCTTGCTCTACGGCGAGCGCGCCAAGGCCAAGGACCCCCATAAGTGGGTAGTGGTGGGTGAGGAACAGTCGCGGGAAATCTACAGCTGCATGGTGCGCAAGGACGATCCGCAGTTTCTCGCGGTGGTCAACGAGACGTTGGCGGGTCTGTACAGCTCGGGGGAGATCAACGGGATTTACCAGCGCTGGTTTGAACAGCCAATCCCGCCCAAGGGCTTAAACCTGGAGTTTCCGATGACCAGCGAATTGAAGGCGATTATTGCCAAGCCGGTGAGTGACCCGGTGGAGTGATGAAGTGGTAGCCCGGTCAAAATGTGGGAGCAGGCAAGCCAGCTTCCACATTTGATTGGGTTTTCATGGGGTGAGTTGCGTTGGTTTAGAAATCGCCCCACAGCTGCTGGGCCACCGCCAGCGCCACGACTGGCGCTGTTTCGGTGCGCAGTACTCGCGGCCCCAGTCGCGCCGAGTGGAATCCGGCATTCTGCGCGGTGTCCACTTCCCCATCGGTCAAACCGCCCTCTGGCCCGATCAGAAACGCCAGGCTTGCAGGCTTGGCATGGCTGACTAATGGTTCGGCCACCGGGTGCAAGACCAGTTTCAAGTCCGCCTCGGTCTGCTTCAGCCAATCCGCCAGCAACAGCGGTGGATGAATCACCGGCACCCGCGAACGACCGCACTGCTCGCACGCACTGCTCGCCACTTGGCGCCAGTGCTGAAGGCGCTTGTCGGCCCGTTCGTCCTTGAGGCGTACTTCGCAGCGCTCGCTGAAAATAGGGGTGATTTCGTTGACCCCCAGCTCAGTGGCTTTCTGGATCGCCCAGTCCATCCGTTCGCCACGGGACAAGCCCTGGCCGAGGTGGATCTGTAACGGTGATTCGACCTGCCCGGCGAAGGCTTCGGTCAGTTGCACCACCACGCGTTTTTTACCGACTTCCAGCAACGTGCCGAGAAACTCCTGGCCGGAGCCGTCGAACAACTGCACGGGATCGCTTTCGTTCATGCGCAACACGCGGCTGATGTAATGCGCCTGGGCTTCGGGCAACTCGTGGTCGCCAATGCTCAGGGGGGCGTCGATAAAAAAGCGGGACAGTCTCATTTCTGTTCTCTGGAAATAGTGTGCAGGGCAGACGCGGAGCGTGGGAGCGATCAACAAGGGGGTGGGCAATCAGCCTGGATCACGAAACCCTGGGTGAAAGTCCTTGGGCACTGCCACGCTGACTTTACTGTTGGTGGCAATATCAATGCCTTCACTGGCCACTTCTGCGAGGAAGTCGATCTGCTCCGGGGTAATCACATAAGGCGGCAAGAAATACACCACGCTGCCTAACGGGCGCAGCAACGCACCGCGCTCAAGAGCATGTTCGAAGACCTTGAGCCCACGGCGTTCCTGCCACGGGTAGGCGGTCTTGGTGGCCTTGTCCTGGACCATCTCGATGGCCAGGACCATGCCGGTCTGACGCACTTCCGAGACGTGGGGATGATCCACCAGGTGCGCGGTGGCCGTGGTCATGCGCTGGGCCAGGGCCTTGTTGTTCTCGATGACGTTGTCTTCTTCGAAAATATCCAGGGTCGCCAGCGCCGCCGCACACGCCAGAGGATTGCCGGTGTAGCTGTGGGAATGCAGGAAGGCACGCAGAGTCGGGTAGTCGTCGTAGAAGGCGCTGTAGACATCCTCTGTAGTGACCACGGCCGCCAGCGGCAAATAACCGCCGGTCAGGGCCTTGGACAGGCAGAGGAAGTCCGGGCGGATGCCGGCCTGTTCACAGGCGAACATAGTGCCGGTGCGTCCGAAGCCGACGGCAATTTCGTCGTGGATCAGGTGTACGCCGTAGCGGTCGCAAGCGTCGCGCAGCAACTGGAGGTACACCGGGTGGTACATGCGCATGCCACCGGCGCCCTGGATCAGCGGTTCGACGATCACGGCGGCGACGCTGTCATGGTTCTCGGCCAGGGTTTGTTCCATGGCCAGGAACATGTTGCGTGAGTGTTCTTCCCAGCTCATGCCCTCGGGGCGCAGGTAGCAGTCCGGGCTCGGCACCTTGATGGTGTCCAGCAGCAGGGCCTTGTAGGTTTCGGTGAACAGCGGCACATCGCCCACCGACATCGCCGCGATGGTTTCACCGTGGTAACTGTTGGTCAGGGTGACGAAGCGCTTCTTGGCAGGCTGGCCACGGTTGAGCCAGTAGTGAAAGCTCATCTTCAGCGCGACTTCTATGCACGACGAACCATTGTCGGCGTAGAAGCAACGGGTCAGGCCTTCGGGCGTCATCTTCACCAGGCGCTCGGACAGCTCGATCACTGGCTGGTGGCTGAAACCGGCGAGGATCACATGCTCCAGCTGATCCACCTGATCCTTGATGCGCTGGTTGATGCGTGGGTTGGCGTGGCCGAACACGTTGACCCACCAGGAACTGACGGCGTCCAGGTAGCGCTTGCCTTCGAAGTCTTCCAGCCACACGCCTTCACCGCGCTTGATGGGAATCAGCGGAAGTTGCTGATGGTCTTTCATCTGGGTGCAGGGATGCCACAGCACCGCAAGATCGCGTTGCATCCACTGGTTATTCAATCCCATCTTCAGTCTCCTCGAAGCGGCTCGCGACGTGCGCGGGCGAAACAATCGCGCAAGCCTATGCAATGCCGGGCAGTGTCACAACCCATTGCGTGCTTTGAAAATCGAATTGGTGCCTGTAGCAGGACGGTCTGTCACGTTTCTTCTGAATAATCCTTAATCCCCGGTTAATTTATTGTTCCTACGCTTAACATCATATTTCTCGATATTTCAAAGCGAAATTTTCCGCTTTAATTCGATAGGTAAAACGCTAGTCTTGGGCGCAGCTCTTACGGGATTTGGGTAATGCAACTACGAAATTCATCGGCCCGCTACGGCTGGGTCAGTATTGTTATCCACTGGGGCGTGGCCTTGGTGGTGTTCGGTCTGTTCGCTCTTGGGCTGTGGATGGTCGGTCTTGACTACTACAGCATGTGGCGCAAAGACGCGCCGGACCTGCACAAGAGCATCGGCATCACGTTGTTCGCCATCATGCTGTTGCGGGTGATGTGGCGCTTTATCAGCCCCCCGCCGCCGTCACTGGCCAGCTACAGCCGCTTGACCCGCTTGGGTGCCAGGTTTGGTCATGCCTTCCTTTATCTCGGGCTGTTTGCCGTGATGATTGCCGGTTACCTGATTTCCACCGCAGACGGTGTCGGGATTCCGGTGTTTGGCCTGTTTGAAATTCCTGCGCTGGTTTCCGGTCTACCGGACCAGGCAGACGTAGCCGGCTTGGTGCATTTTTACCTGGCCTGGGTACTGGTTGTGTTCGCTGGCCTGCATGGTGTGGCTGCACTGAAACACCACTTTATTGATCGTGATGCGACCCTGGTTCGTATGCTGGGGCGCAAAGCCTGATGTTCAACCTCGACTCACAAGGAATATAAAGCATGTTGAAAAAGACTCTCGCTGCTCTGGCAATCGGTTCTGCTTTGCTGTCTGCCGGTCAGGTGATGGCGGCTGATTATGTGGTCGACAAGGAAGGCCAGCACGCCTTCGTCGATTTCAAGATCAGCCACTTGGGCTACAGCTACATCACCGGTACCTTCAAGGATATCGATGGCAAGTTCAGCTTCGACGCTGCGAAGCCTGAAGACAGCAAGATCGAATTTAATGTTCGCACTGCCAGCCTGTTCACTAACCACGCTGAACGTGACAAGCACATCGCCAGTGCCGACTTCCTGAACGTTGGCAAGTTCGCCGACGCCAAGTTCGTCTCCACCAGCGTCAAGTCCACCGGCAAAAATGCTGATGGTAAAGACACGGCTGATGTCGCCGGCGACCTGACTTTGCTGGGTGTGACCAAGCCGATCGTGGTCAAGGCTACTTTCCTGGGTGAAGGCAAGGATCCATGGGGCGGATACCGTGCTGGCTTCGAAGGTACCACCAGCATCAAGCGCTCTGATTTCGGCAAGCAGAAGGATCTGGGCCCGTCCTCCGACGCGGTCGAGTTGTACATCACGTTTGAAGGTGTCAAAGCGAAGTAATTTTTGCTGCGTCAACCCTAAGCGCCGACCTCAGGGTCGGCGTTTTGCTGTCTGTCAGTTGTAAGCTTATAGGCTGCCCTGATACTGCACGACCTGCTCTTTGAGCCACTTAAGCAGTGATGATATTTGCGCCGAACGTTTGCTGCCGTTGGGCCAGACCAGAAAGTAGCGTGATGAATGCACGGGTTCGATATCCGTCAGTTTGACCAACTCCCCGCGCTCTATCAGGGAATGGGCAATCGAACGTCGGGTCTCAGCGCAATGCCGTATCCCAGCCTGACGGCCTCAAGCAGTAGCGTGGAGTCGGTGAACTCTAGTGTGGCGGGAGGGCGTTGCCCCTCGATTCCAGCCGCGCTGAGCCAGACTGGCCAGCTTTCACTGGCATGTAGCAGCGGCTGTTCCAGTACGGCCTGCGGGGTGATTGGCAGCGCGCCGCCGTTGAAGTTTGCAGCGGCGACCACCAGCAATGAGTCCGCCATCAGGGGTTCGCAATGCACGTCGGGCCATTGGCCGTGGCCGAAGCGGATTGCGCAATCTACCAGCCCCTGCTCAAAACTGACGAACTCCATGGTGGAGGCCAGCTTGAGGTGCAAGTCGGGGTGGGCGCACATGAAGCCTTTGAGCCTGGGCAATAGCCAAAAAAGGCCATACGAGGGCAGGACCGACAGCGTCAGTTGTGGATGCTTGGTCTTCGCCAGAAACTTTTCGGTGACCCCAGCAATCTCTCCCAGCGCTTGGCGGATTTGATAGGCGTAGATCTGGACTTCATCGGTCAACACCAATGAACGCCCAGCGCGCGACCAGCGCCACGTCGAGGTATTCCACCAGGGAGCGGATTTGATGGCTGACGGCGCTGTGGGTGACATGCAACTCCAGCGCTGCCAGGTTCACCTTGCCCAATCGGGCGAGTGCTTCGAAAGCACGCAAGGCAGCGAGGGGAGGCAGTTTCAATAGGTGAATTCCGTTCACATAAAGGACGAATAATAGCCGCTATACCCGAGTCCGGTGCCTTGCTGATAATTGGCTGCATGTTACTTATTGAAATGGCACACAGTTAAATCATCAGGGGACCCAGTATGGTTAGTCATGAAATTCAAAGCATGTTGAAAGAGTACTTTGATGTGTTGCAAACCCAAGACTTAAACACGTTCGATCAGGTTTTTCATCCGGGTTGTGTGCTGTATGCCGCTCAGGATGGGCAAGTGACCGTGCGCCCTTTCGCTGAGTATCGCGCCATGGTCCAGGGCCGTAAGTCGCCGCAGGAAGGTGGGTTTGCGCGATTGGACGAAGTGCTGATGATTGATGTGATGTCACCGGAAATGGCCATGGTCAAGGTTCGCCTGCGCCTGTTCGATAACATCATGGTGGATTACTTGAACCTGATGAAAGTGGACGGTCGCTGGACTATTTTTGCCAAGCTTTTTCATAAGGTTGGTACGGCTGTCGATTAATAAGAAAAGTGCCAGATACAAAAACGCCCCGAACCAGTCGGGGCGCTTTTTTACAGCTGAAAACTCAGCGGTTGCGGGTCAGCAGCGCTGGTTTTTCACCACGAGGACGGCCTGGCAGTTGATCCAGCTGCTCAGGTGTCAGGGAGCGATCGCTTTTCGACTCCTTGTGGATGATCTTCGGCGCAGGGCCGCCACGCGGGTTTTGCACAGCCGGTTCCGACGACTGTGGCTGCTCGTCACGAGCTGGCCGGCGGTTGCGTGGCGCCTCTTCGCGACGGGCCTGACCGTCACGGGGAGCACCGTTGCGTGGGCCGTTGCGCTTGGCTGGCGGGGTGCCAGTGGTTGCGCCGTTGCTGCTGCGCGGAGTGCTCTGGCGACCCTGCGGCTGGCCGGTGCGTGGAGCACCAGTTCCTGTGCCTGCACCCTGTGCCGGAGCACCTGGACGACGACCACGGCCCTGGGCTGGTTTGGCCTGGGGCACGTAGTCAGCGCGGTTACCGAAGTTATCCACGTCGTCGTCGAGGAACTCGTCCGGGGCGCGGTCAGCGGCAGCACGTGGTGGTTGGCTCGGCTGGCGCTGTTCGCGGGCCGGGGTGCTTTCACGAGGCTTCTGCTCGCGGGCTGGACGTTCGCCGCGGCTGCTGGCTGCAGGTTTTTCCTTGGCGCCCTTGTCCTTGCCCTTGTCCTTGCGACCACCGCCGCCACCGCCGCCGTTCGGGCCATCGCCCTTCGGACCGCGTGGGTTGTTGCGTGGGTTGCGCACGTCCGGACGCTCGCGCACTTCCGGCTTCTCGGCTTCCACTGCACTGGCATCGAAGCCCATCAGGTTGCCGTCGGCAATTTTCTGCTTGGTCATGCGTTCGATGCTTTTGAGCAGCTTTTCTTCGTCCGGCGCGACCAGGGAAATGGCCTCGCCCGAACGACCGGCACGGCCGGTACGGCCGATACGGTGCACATAGTCTTCGTCGACGTTTGGCAGCTCGAAGTTGACCACGTGGGGCAACTGATCGATGTCCAGGCCGCGCGCGGCGATGTCGGTGGCCACCAGGATGCGCACTTCACCGGCCTTGAAGTCGGCCAGGGCTTTGGTCCGTGCGTTCTGGCTCTTGTTGCCGTGGATGGCGACGGAGGTGAGGCCGTGCTTGTCCAGGTACTCGGCCAGGCGGTTGGCGCCGTGCTTGGTGCGGGTGAACACCAGGACCTGTTCCCAGGCGCCGGCGGTGATCAAGTGGGCCAGCAGCGCACGCTTGTGGCTTGCGGCCAGGCGGAACACCCGTTGCTCGATACGCTCGACGGTGGTGTTCGGCGGCGTGACTTCGATGCGCTCGGGGTTGTGCAGCAGCTTGCCGGCCAAGGACGTGATGTCATTGGAGAAGGTCGCCGAGAACAGCAGGTTCTGGCGTTTGGCTGGCAGGCGGGCGAGGACTTTCTTCACGTCATGGACAAAGCCCATGTCGAGCATGCGGTCGGCTTCGTCCAGCACGAGGATTTCCACGTGGGACAGGTCGACGCTGCCTTGGCCGCACAGGTCGAGCAAGCGACCTGGGCAGGCAACCAGTACGTCGACACCACGGGCCATGGCCTGAACCTGTGGGTTCATGCCGACGCCGCCGAAGATGCAGGCGCTGACGAACTTCAAGTCGCGGGCATAGAGCTTGAAGCTCTCGTGCACTTGGGCTGCGAGTTCGCGGGTAGGGGTCAGGACCAATACGCGCGGTTGGCGCGGGCCGTGACGCTGGGATTTGTCCGGGTGACCATTGGGAAACAGCCGTTCCAGAATCGGAAGGGCGAAGCCGCCGGTTTTACCAGTACCTGTCTGTGCCGCAACCATTAGGTCGCGACCTTGCAACACGGCGGGAATGGCCCGCTGTTGCACCGGAGTAGGCTCGGTATAGCCCGCTGCCTCGATGGCACGGACTAAAGCCTCGGAGAGACCGAGGGAAGCAAAGGACATGAGTAATCCTGTTTTAGTTAGGGCTTGGCCCAGAGGGATAGTCTTGCCTGGCGCGAATGGCGTTTAGATGAACGCAATCCCGTCCGGTCCTGCTGGGGCTGGCAGGCACTTCGACGGCTCGCGCGGGCTGCAAAGCTGCGCAGTAGCTGCATCGGGGTGTCTTTTATAGACCCAAGCGTCCGGGCGTAAGCCTGGCGGAAAGGCCGGAGTATAACAGAGCAATCAGTATGCGCTGCTTTCCTGCTGCTCAACGGTTTTGTCCGGGGGGTGGCGCTGGAAGCAGCAATGAGGTCGTTTCAGCGCTGGCGCCTGCGTATTTGGCGCTCAAGGCCGCGTAGGCAGGCTCTTGCTTGAAGCGCTTGAGCTCGGCGCCGAAGCGCTGGACCAGCAAGTCCATCCCCGCGCCACGGCGCACGGCGAGAAATTGCTGTTGGCTGCTGATCACGTTCGGCGCCTGGGTGATCTGGTCTTCAAGGCCCAATTCCTTGAGTGCATGCTGGCCGACTCGGCGATCGGTGATCAGCAAGTCGATCCGTCCACGGGCCAATTTGCCGAAGTTGGCTTCATGGCTGGGGGCCGGTTCGCGGTTGAAGAGGGTGGATTCGCTGAATTCAGCGCCGTAAAGGTAGCCCGGCGAAGTGCCGATGGTCAGGCCGCGCAGGTCATCAAGGGTCTGGAACGGGTGAGGGCGCTCGTTGGCATAGAACATTACGAACTCCACTCGGGACAGCGGTTCACTGGGGTACAGCAGCACATTGTCCCGTTCGTTGCTGTGGAAAATGTCCAGCGCGCCGTCGGCCTGGCCCTGGTCGAGCATGGCCAGGCAACGCTTCCAGGGTAGGAACTGCCATTGCACATCAATCCCCAGGCGCTGAAAGACAATTACCGTGGTCTCGTAGTCGAGGCCGCGCATGCTGCCGTTTTCCTCGTACACATAGGGCGCCCAGGGTTCGGTGACAATACGCAGTTTCTCGCCTCGGGCGGTCAGGCTCAGGCAAGTGAGAAGAACAGCTGTCAACAACTGGAAAATGGCTGGCATACCTGAGGTTACGACTGTCTCCGCTTAAATAGAAGCTCTGGAACAGGTATCTGCGGGTGCTGATACTGAATTTTTATTTTGGCGAAGACTTCATCAGGTGTTCGTAAATGGCTTCGCGGCGCTCGTCGAGGATCAGGCGCACAACGGGGTTGGCGAACCAGTGCTCCAGAAGGCTGGCATCAATAGGACGGCCTTGGCGTTCTTCCTGATTCTGCCGCGCCTTGTCCCACCAAACCGGGCCACAGGCCTGGTCGAATTCGTTGGGGTGTTCGTAGCAGCCGTAGAGGATTTCCCGGATGAACTGCTGCTGATGCTTGGGCAGCACCAGGGTGATCAGCTTGTACATCAAGCGCTGCAGGTGAGCGGAGACCTGGCGCGTATCGTCCAGGGCGCTGGCGATGCTGAATACCGCTTCCTGATGGTAAGTCTCGGAGCCAAATATCAGGTAAACCAGTTGCGGGCGCGGAGTCGGGGCGGCTGTATTCATGGACTGCAGGTTTTCGTGGGCATTTAAAACGGCAAAGGCCCTCGTATTAAGAGGGCCAGGGCACTTTGAAACGAACCTTAGCGAGGTAGCTTGAGGTTGTTCCAGACGGCCAAGCTTGGTTCAGCCTGGTTCAGGGTATAGAAGTGCAACCCTGGCGCGCCACCTTGCAACAAACGTTCACACATTTCGCTGATGACCTGCTCGCCGAACGCCTGGATGCTTTTGACGTCATCGCCATAGGATTCCAGTTGTTTGCGAATGAAGCGGGGGATTTCCGCGCCGCAGGCGTCAGAGAACCGCGCCAGTTTGCTGTAGTTGGTGATTGGCATGATGCCCGGGACGATTGGAATGTTCACACCCAACGCCCGTACACGCTCGACGAAGTAGAAATAGCTGTCGGCGTTGAAGAAGTACTGGGTGATCGCACTGTCGGCACCGGCATTGGCCTTGCGCACGAAGTTGCGCAGATCGTCTTCGAAGTTGCGCGCCTGGGGGTGCATTTCCGGGTAAGCAGCCACTTCGATGTGGAAGTGATCACCGGTCTCTTCGCGGATGAAACTCACCAGGTCATTGGCGTAGCGCAGCTCGCCGCTGGCTATGCCCATGCCGGACGGTAAGTCGCCGCGCAGGGCGACGATGCGCTTGATGCCCGCACTTTTGTATTGTGTCAGCAGGCTATGCAGGTCGGCCTTGCTGTCGCCAACGCAGGACAAATGCGGGGCGGCGGGTACTTTGACTTCGCTTTCCAGCTGCAGCACGGTGTTGATCGTGCGATCACGGGTGGAACCGCCGGCACCGTAGGTGCAGGAGAAGAAATCGGGGTTATAGCTGGCCAACTGACGGGCAGTGGCGAGCAGTTTTTCATGCCCAGCATCGGTCTTGGTGGGGAAGAACTCGAAGCTGTAGCGACGGTCTTGGGACATGGTAATACCCTTGGGAACTCGAAAACCGACTGTGCATCCATCTGTACTGTAGGAGCGAGCTTGCTCGCGAAGAACCGCAACGATAACGCGTGTAAACAGGATATGCGCGGTGCCTTTGGGCTTTTCGCGAGCAAGCTCGCTCCTACAGGTAGAGCAGGTGGCGCCGGTTACTTAGTAGCGATATGCGTGCGGCTTGAACGGACCTTCAACGGTCACGCCGATATAGTCGGCCTGGGTCTTGGTCAGTTGAGTCACCACGCCGCCGAAGCCGCGGACCATTTCCAGGGCCACTTCTTCGTCGAGTTTCTTCGGCAGTACTTCTACGGTCAAGCGCTCGGCCTTCTGGGCAGGCGACAGGTCGGCGTACTTCTGGCCGAACAGGAGGATTTGCGCTAGTACCTGGTTGGCGAACGAACCGTCCATGATGCGGCTTGGGTGGCCGGTGGCGTTGCCCAGGTTCACCAGACGGCCTTCGGCCAGCAGGATCAGGTAGTCGTCGTTCTGTGGATCGAAGCCAGCTGCGCCTGTGCGGTGAACCTTGTGCACCTGCGGCTTCACTTCTTCCCATGCCCAGTTCTTGCGCATGAAAGCGGTGTCGATCTCGTTGTCGAAGTGACCGATGTTGCAGACCACGGCACGCTTCTTCAGGGCCTTGAGCATGTTCGAGTCGCAAACATTGACGTTGCCGGTGGTGGTAACGATCAGGTCGATCTTGCCCAGCAGGGCTTTATCGATGCTTGCTTCGGTCCCGGTGTTGATGCCGTCGATGAACGGCGAAACCAGCTCGAAACCGTCCATGCAGGCTTGCATGGCGCAGATAGGGTCAACTTCGGAAACCTTGACGATCATGCCTTCCTGACGCAGGGACTGGGACGAACCCTTGCCCACGTCACCGTAGCCGATAACCAGCGCTTGCTTGCCGGACAGCAGGTGGTCAGTGCCGCGCTTGATCGCGTCGTTCAGGCTGTGACGGCAGCCGTACTTGTTGTCGTTCTTGCTCTTGGTCACCGAGTCGTTGACGTTGATGGCCGGGATTTTCAGTTCGCCCTTGGCCAGCATGTCCAGCAGGCGGTGTACGCCGGTGGTGGTTTCTTCGGTCACGCCGTGGACGCGGTCGAGGATGGCCGGGTATTTCTTGTGCAGCAACTCGGTCAGGTCGCCGCCGTCATCGAGGATCATGTTGGCATCCCATGGCGCGCCATCCTTAAGGATGGTTTGCTCCAGGCACCACTCGTACTCTACTTCGGTCTCGCCTTTCCAGGCGAAAACCGGAATGCCGGCAGCGGCGATAGCGGCAGCGGCCTGATCCTGAGTCGAGAAAATGTTGCAGGACGACCAGCGTACTTCGGCGCCCAGGGCAACCAGGGTTTCGATCAGCACGGCAGTCTGGATGGTCATGTGGATGCAGCCGAGAATCTTCGCGCCCTTGAGCGGTTGCTCAGCGGCGTACTTTCGGCGCAGACCCATCAGGGCTGGCATTTCGGATTCGGCGATAAAGGTTTCGCGACGGCCCCAGGCGGCGAGGGACATGTCGGCGACTTTGTAGTCGTTAAAATCTGCAGGCGTGATTACAGCGCTCATGAAGAGCCTCCATTCGTAGTGTGCGAATGGGCGCCGTTGTGCGTTTAGTATCAGGCCAGGACAACCAGGCCAGACAACGCCCCATCCGAGCCTGACAGGTCGAGCCTGCTGCAGCGCCCCTCGGACAGGTGGCGGGAGAACGGTATCAACTGAAGATGACCGTTTTGAAACGGTGGGGATTATAGCGGGCTGCGGCTGACTTCCCAAGCCTTTCTGTCGGCAGCATGAAGATCGCTCATGGGGTTGATAGGCAATGGTTCATAGAGCTTGCTGCGCTGCTCTGCCATGATGTTGCCCATCATTTGGCAAGACGCTTTGGAGTGACCATGAACTTCCACACCCGCAAATGGGTAAAACCCGAAGACCTCAACCCCAACGGCACCCTGTTCGGTGGCAGCCTGCTGCGCTGGATCGACGAAGAAGCTGCCATCTACGCGATTGTCCAGTTGGGCAACCAGCGGGTGGTGACCAAGTACATCTCCGAAATCAACTTTGTCAGCGCCTCGCGCCAGGGCGACATCATCGAACTGGGCATCACGGCCACCGCGTTTGGTCGCACCTCCATCACCCTGACCTGTGAAGTGCGTAACAAGATCACGCGCAAGAGCATCCTGACGGTGGAAAAGATGGTTTTCGTCAACCTGGGTGAAGACGGTTTGCCGGCCCCCCACGGTCGTACCGAAATCAAGTACGTAAAGGATCAGTTTCAGGATGACGGCATCAGCGAATAACTCAGCGCCGGTTTGATTTTTAGTCAAATCATTCTGGATGGATATGTCCCAGGCTCTCTCGTCATTCAGGACTGCATCCTGTAGGGATAGTCCGCGTATGAAACTGCTCGAATCTGTGCCACGCCACGCTACTGTGGCGCCGATCATCACAAGCCCCCTGGCCTCTGCGGCGCAATCCGAAGGTGTGGCTGCGCCCGTGGAAGAGGGCGCGGGCGAACGCAAGATGATCCTATGGCGAGCCCCCGATGGCCGGATCAAGGTGGAGTTATCGCCGCCCCCGGCCTGGCGCCTGCCGGTCAAGTTATCCAGCCACTGAACAGCCCTGAATCCAGCGTGTCGTAGTTACAGGCACGCCTTGAATTGAGGAGCACTATGGCCACGCAAAAAGACGGCAAGACCCCCAACCTGTCGCAGGAAGAACAGCAGGACGTGGACAAGAACCAACCGCCTCGTGCGGCGGTTTTGCATGAAATCATCCGTACCCAGGGCGATCAGGAGCTGGAGCGTACCGTTGCCGCACTTTGGTGGTCAGCATTGGCTGCGGGCCTGACCATGGGCCTCTCGCTGATGGCCATGGGCTTGCTCAACTCGCGCCTGCCGGGCGGTGAAGGGTTCAAGGTCATTGCCAGCTTCGGCTACTGCGCGGGGTTTCTGGCGGTCATTCTGGCACGCCAGCAATTGTTTACCGAAAACACCCTGACCGCCGTGCTGCCGGTGATGAGCAAGCCGACCCTGGCCAACGCCGGGCGGCTGCTGCGTTTATGGACGGTGGTGCTGGTGGGCAACTTGTGCGGCACCTTGCTGGTGGCGTACGTGATGTTGCATCTGCCGATCTTCGATGCCAAGACTGACCTGGCTTTCCTCGATATCGGGCGCAAGGTCATGGAAAACGACAGCAGCCAGATGTTTGCCAAGGGCATCGTCTCCGGCTGGATGATCGCCACCATGGTGTGGATGATTCCGTCGATGGAAAGCGCCAAGATCTGGATCATTATCCTGATCACTTACCTGATGTCCCTGGGGGACTTCACCCACATCGTCGTTGGCTCGGCGGAAGTGTCTTACCTGGTGTTTGCCGGCGAGTTGCCGTGGAAGGATTTCTGGCTGGTGTTTGCCGGGCCGACCCTGGCCGGCAACATCATCGGCGGCAGCTTTATTTTTGCCTTGATCAGTCATGCGCAGATTCGCAGTGAAAGCAGTTTGCCTAAGTAATAGACAGATACCGCATGAGCAACTCATGCTGCAATTTATCAGCGCGCTCTGGTGCTTTGGGCCATGCAGTCGGGCTCGATTGCCGAGGCCGTTGCGCTGCGGGAAGTCAGTGTGATTCTGGTGGTGTTGTTCGGCATGTTCGTGATGAAACTCTAAATAAAACGCTAACAAAGGAATGAGTTATGACAGTCGCTTTCTGGTGTGTGTTGATCGCTATCGCTCTGCCTTACCTGTGTATCGGTGTGGCCAAGTTCAGCGGTGGCAAGTTCGGGCCCCGTCAGAACCACGATCCTCGGGCCTTCCTGGAAACCCTGGAGGGTTTTGCCAAGCGCGCCCACAGCGCGCAGCTCAACAGCTTTGAAGTGACCCCGGCGTTTGCTGCTGCGGTGATCATTGCCCACCTGGCTGGCAACGCGGAATTGGTGACTATCAACGTGCTGGCGGTGTTGTTTATTACCAGCCGATTGCTCTACATCATTTGCTACCTGGCGGATTGGGCAATGCTGCGTTCGCTGGTGTGGTTTGTGGGGGTGGGGTTGATTGCGAGTTTCTTTTTTGTATCGATATAAGGCTCGCCTGTGGGTCGGCTCTATGTGGCGAGCGGGCAAGCCCGCTCGCCACAATGATCGCTAGGTCCCAGTCGGCGCATCCGGCACTTTTGGCAGCACCGCGCCTTTGGGCCACAGCATCCAGATCTGCCCCTGCTGTTTCATATTGCCCGCCAACTCACCCGCCGCATCGCCGGTACCCCAGAACAGGTCGGCCCGCACTTCACCGGTAATCGCGCCGCCAGTGTCCTGGGCAGCCACCGGGCGTACGATCGGCGCGCCATCGGGACGTGTCGTCGACAGCCACAACAGGCTGCCCAACGGAATTACCTTGCGATCCACTGCCACGCTGTAGCCGGCGGTCAACGGCACATTAAGAGAACCGCGCGGGCCTTCGTTACTGTCGGGGCGAGTGCTGAAAAAAACATAGCTGGGGTTGCTCGCCAGGAGCTCCGAAATCCGCTCGGGATGGGCCTTGGCCCAGGTGCTGATGGCGCCCATGGTCACGTCTTCTTTCTTCAGTTCGCCTTGTTCCACCAGCCAGCGGCCGATGGGGCGATATGGGAAGCCGTTTTGATCAGCATAACCCACGCGCAGTTGACGTCCGTCGGCCAGTTGGATGCGGCCCGAACCCTGGATTTGCAGGAATTGCAGGTCCATCGGGTTGGTTAGCCAGGCGATGGGCTTGGCAGTAGAGCCTTGTTGATTGATGGCGCTGGCGTCGTCATAAGGCTTGAGCACGCGACCTTCCAAGCGACCGCGCAGGCGTTTGCCCTTGAGTTCCGGGTAGATGCTTTCCAGGTTGACGATGATCAGGTCGTCCGGCACACCGAACACCGGCACATGAGCCGTTTTGGTTTCGGAGAGGCTGCCTGGGTAAACCGGTTCGTAGTAGCCGGTGATCAAACCGTGCGGAGTGTTGTCCGCCGAGCGCAAGCCATAGACGTCGAGGTGTTCTTTAAGAAAACCGCGAATGGCGACGGCAGTTGCCGGAACGCTGATGGCCGAGGCGCAGGTCGCGCCCCATATCGGATCGCTCTTGAGACGTTGGCAAGCGCTGCGCCAGGATTCGAATCCTGCCTGCAAATCGCTATCTGAAACCGTCGGCAAGGCTTCCCAGGTGGCACTGACATAGGTGGCAATTGCGTGGGGTTTTTCTGGCTCCTGCTTGCTGGCGTTGCAGCCGGCGAGCAGCGCAATCATCGGTAAAGTCCACGCGAGGCGGCGGCTCCAGGGTTTCAATGTAACATTCATGCAAGCAATTCCTGAGGCGATTGCCCGAGCCTGTTGGCGCTCAAGCAATCCGTATTATTAATAGGGCTATTGGTCTTTGCGAGCGGGGCGAGGATACTGGCCGCCGTTTCCCGTGACCCTGAGCCACCATGATTCTTAAAAAACTGACCGTTGTATTGCTGGCCTGCCTGACACTGTCTGCGTGCGGCGGCGTTGATCCGAATTCGCCGTTGGGCCAGCGCAAGGCCATTTTCAAGCAGATGCTCAAGACCAGCGAAGACCTGGGCGGCATGCTGCGTGGGCGCATACCGTTTGACGGCGCGAAATTCGCCGAGGGCGCGGTCAAGCTCGACAGTCTGTCCCATGAGCCTTGGAAGCATTTCCCAACCGTGCGCGAAGAAGACCACACCAGCGCCAAGGATGATGTCTGGCAAAAGCAGGCCCGTTTTCAGGAGATGGCCAGAAACCTTGAAGCGGCCACCGGTGATTTGGTGATCGCCAGCCAGGTGCAGCCTTACAAGGCCAGCAACCTGGGGCCTGCGGTGCAGAAAGTCGAAGATGCCTGCAGCGCCTGCCATAAACAGTTTCGTGATCATTGAGCCTGCCTGGGCAAGGGGGCGGTAAGCGCCTTACTTGTCCAATTCGTCCAAGGCTTCCTGCAACTCTTTGCGTGATTCGGCGAGTTTGTCTTTGCGCTTGTTGATCCTCTCGGAATCACCTTTCTTCATGGCCTTGTCGAGGTCGGCCTGGCGGCGGCTGACTTCGTGCTTGGCGTCGAGCACCTTGTTTTCCCGCTCCTTTTTCAGGGCGGCGTCGGTGCAATGGGCGGTGACTTCGCTCAGTGCTTTTTCCAGGCCGGCTTGCTGCTCGCTGTTGCCGTGGGCCTTGGCCTGTTCGACCTGGGCGCTGAGGGCCTGACGCTTGGCGGCGCAGCCGGTGAGTTCCTGTGCTTCTTCGGCCGCCAGCAACGGGGTGGTCATGAAGCTTGCGACGGTCAAGAGGGCGAACGGTGCAAGAAATTTCATAAGGGCTCCAGGGTAAACAAGGTTGCAATCTGGTGGGCAGGATGAGTTCTGCTGGCACCGGTTAATACTGCAGGGGCCGGGCTAAAAACCGTCTATCCCGGCAGCGCGTAATGTTTCACTCATGGCCAGGACGTGCGGGTCGCGAAAAAAAGCGCTCAATTGCGCTGCGCGTCCCGGGCCGATTCCAGCTTCAGCCTGCCAGGCTTGAGTGTTTCTGGCGGCCAGGGTTTGCCAGCCACCTTCCAGGTTATTGCGGGCAGTGGGCGGAACACCCAAAGCCATCAGCCATTGTGCGAATGGTCGCTGCCGGGCACTGCGCAAACTGCCGAGCAGGCGCGCACTGCTGCGATCACCGAATCCGTCAATGTTAGCAAGCTCTGCTTCATCCAGCTTCAACCAATCGAGCAGACCGCTGATTAGGCCTGCCTGGATTAGCGTATTCCAGGTTTCACGGCCGATATGTGGCAGGGCCAGGCCTTGGTTGCCACTGAGCCAGGTCAGGCGGGCAAGCAGTTGTTCCTCACAACCAGGGACCAATTGCCAGCAGCTCAAATGATGGAAGGCGCTGGCCGCTGGCACCTCGATGTGGGTTCGTGGCTGGCTGCGCAGGATGACCTGATCGAGCCTGGGAATGACTTGGCCGGCGAGGCTGATGGCGACTTGGTCACCGGGGCGGATATCCAGTTCTTGCCAGCGCTTCAGCGAGCCGACGCTGACGCGCCTGATCTGCCGATCATCGAGCAACACCGGGTCCAGTTCCAGAATAGGCGTGATACGCCCGGTGCGTCCGATCTTGAAATGCACCTTGCGTACCTGGGCCAGCGCTTTGATTACCGGATATTTCCAGGCCGCCGCCCAGTAGGGTGTGCTGGCCTGCCAACGGTTAGCCGGTGCGCGCTGGCTTTGGTGCAGTACCACGCCATCGCTGGCGAACGGCAGTGGGTTGTTGTACCAGAAGGTACGCCAGTGACGAGCGTCGTCGAGGTCACTGATGGGTTGGCTGTAACGCTTGCTGTCGGTAAAGCCCCATCGCTCCAGCGTGTCCAGTTGCTCATTCAAGTTGGCCGGCCCATGTGGCCACGCCCAGACAAACAGGCCGATACCGGCGGCATCGGTATCGCTCAGCTGTTGGCGGTTCATCAGCCCGGCGACTTTACTGCGGGCATTAATACCGCCCCGTTCGGATTGGAGGTGTTCGTTCAGGTGCCAATAGAGTTCACCCTGCAGCAGCAGATCAATGGGTTCGGGCAGTTGCTGCACGATGCCAGGGATCTTGCGTGCCGAGGCTGACCAGTCTTGCCCGAGAACCCCGTCACCGCGGCTGATGACCTGAACCAGGCGACCTTTTTGATAGATCAGCGTTACGGCGACTCCGTCGACTTTGGGTTGAATCCACAGGTCGTGCCGGGTAGTGATCCAGTCTTCGACGGCCCGGTCACTGATCAGTTTTTCCAGCCCGGTGTGTGGTGTCGGATGGGTCAGAGTGCCCCTGGAACTGGCCAACGGGTTGTCGGGGCGCGGTGCGTTCTGTGCAAGGCAGGTGCGCCATTGGTCAAGGCGCAGACGTGCCTGGTCGTAGAGTTCATCGCTGATCAAGGATTGGCCAAGCCGGTGGTAACTGTCGTCCCAAAGGCTGATTTGTTGTTGCAGTGCGGCCATTTCATCCCTGGCCTTGTCGGAGTGCCAGTCAGGACAGTCTTGGCTCCAGGCCGTTATGGGGAAGAGGATCAACAGCAGGCAGACCAGCAGGCGCGGCATCATCATGAGCATCCTTGCTCCGAAGGGACGCCCAGCCTAAGGCATCGGAGCACCCACAAAAAAGCCCCGCAGGCGCGAGGCTTTTTACCGGGTATTTCTACTTACTTGAACAAACCACCCAAGGCTTTCACTGTGTCGTTGCCGTCGGCCTTGGCCTGTTGCTTTTGTTGGGTGGAGTCCAGCTTGTCCTGGGACTCGCTGACTTTTTTGCAACCTTTGTTTACCTGGTCCAGTGCGGTCTGCATGGCCTTCACTTTCAATTCTTCGCCATTGGTCTTGGCCGCGTCGACCTTGGCTTGCAGGTCTTTGCCTTGTTTTTCGCAGTCGCCAGAAGTGCCACCCAGTTGAGGCGTCAGAGCACCGCCCAGTGCGCCGAGGTCGACGGCTTGCACTGGCAGGGCGAACAGGCTGAGCAGAAGGGCGGCAGGAGCGAGCGTGGAAATACGCATGAAAAACCTCAATGTTCGATTGCCTGCGCACAAAAGGATCCCGAGCAGGCGCAGTGCAATATCCAAGTAGGTGAAGGGCTCGGGAGGGCGCGGATTCTAGTGGGCCATTATTTGGCCTGCAAGGCCCCTGCTGAACAAATGTGAACGTCATCGCGCCAATCAGCGCGCAACAAAAAGCCCCGCCGAGTAAACCCGGTGGGGCCTTGGGTACAACGGGCAGCGATTACAGGCCTGCAGCGGTAAGCAGGTCGTTGGCGCGGTCGGTTTTTTCCCAGGTGAACGTGGTGAAGGTGTCGTCGCCGACGGTCTTCTGTTCAGGGGTGCGACCGAAGTGGCCGTAGGCCGCAGTTTCCTGGTACATCGGGTGCAGCAGGTCGAGCATGGTGGTGATCGCGTACGGACGCAGGTCGAACACTTCGCGCACCAGCTTGATGATCTTGTCATCGCTGATCTTGCCGGTGCCGAAGGTGTTCAGCGAGATCGACGTCGGCTGGGCGACACCAATGGCGTAGGACACCTGAATCTCGCAACGCTCGGCCAGACCGGCGGCAACGATGTTCTTGGCCACGTAACGACCGGCATAGGCGGCGGAGCGGTCAACCTTCGATGGGTCCTTGCCGGAGAACGCACCGCCACCGTGACGGGCCATGCCGCCGTAGGTGTCGACGATAATCTTGCGACCAGTCAGGCCGCAATCGCCCACCGGGCCACCGATAATGAAGTTGCCGGTGGGGTTGATGTGGAACTGGGTGTCCTTGTGCAGCAGTTCGGCAGGCAGCACGTGCTTGACGATCAGCTCCATCACGCCTTCGCGCAGGTCTTTGTAGGAGACTTCCGGATTGTGCTGGGTCGACAGCACCACGGCGTCGATGCCCACTACTTTGCCGCCTTCGTAGCGGCAGGTCACCTGGGACTTGGCATCCGGACGCAGCCACGGCAGCTGGCCGGACTTGCGGGCTTCGGCCTGGCGCTTCACCAACTGGTGGGAGAAGGTGATCGGCGCAGGCATCAGCACGTCGGTCTCGTTGCTGGCGTAGCCGAACATCAGGCCCTGGTCGCCGGCGCCCTGGTCTTCCGGCTTGCTGCGGTCAACGCCCTGGGCGATGTCCACCGACTGCTTGCCGATGATGTTCATCACGCCGCAGGTCGCCCCGTCGAAGCCCACGTCGGAGCTGTTGTAGCCGATATCAAGGATCACCTTGCGAACGATGTCTTCCAGGTCGACCCAGGCCGAGGTGGTGACTTCGCCAGCGATGATCGCCACGCCGGTTTTCACCAGAGTCTCGCACGCCACACGGGCGAACTTGTCTTCAGTAATGATGGCGTCCAGCACCGCATCAGAAATCTGGTCGGCGATTTTGTCCGGATGCCCTTCAGACACGGACTCGGAGGTGAAAAGGGAGTATTCGCTCATCTCGATGTTTTCCTGATATTTACCGATGGTGAGTGTCGCCAGATGGCCGCTGAAAATGGCGGACCTGAATCTGGAAACCATTACGTAAGCCTACATAGAGACTTTCCCCGGGAACGAGTCCCGCAGCGGTGGCCCAACGGGCCAGATCGTCCTGTTCAAAGCCCAGCCAGAGATCACCGCAGGCCTCCCTGGCCCAACTCTGGTTGTGGCTGCATAAATCTGTCACTAGCAGGCTGCCGCCGGGTTGCAGCAAACCGGCCATTTGCTTGAGGGCTTCAGCCGGGGCGGCGAAATGGTGCAAGACCATGTTCAACACCACGCAGTCGGCCCGCAGGCTTACATTATTCAAGGCATCGGCCAGTTGCAGACTGACGTTGCTCAAGTTATCGCGTTCACACACCTGGCGCGCCAGTTCAAGCATCGCGGGGCTGTTGTCCAGCGCCGTGACCTGGTGGAAGCGGCGCGCCAGTTCCGGCAGAAAGCCGCCGTCGCCAGGGCCGACTTCGAGCGCCGTGGCCTCATCACTGAAGCTCAGCTTGTCGAGAAGTGCCAGCACGCTTTCGCGGTATTGCGCCAACCCGGCGATCAAGTCCTGCTGCGCGCGAAACTTCTCCGCCACCCGCGAGAAAAAATCCTGGCTGGCCGCAGCGCGTTGCCCGTGGACCTGGCCGATTCGCGACTGTACGTCAGCCGGCAGCGCCAGGTTATCCACTTCTTCCAGGAGCGCGGCATGCAGCTTGCCACCCAAATGGTCGGTGTGCGGCAGCGCGCGCCGGTAAAAAATCGCATTGCCTTCGCGGCGCGTGGCCACCAGGTCGGCCTGTGCCAGCACCTTCAGATGGTGGCTCATACCGGACTGACCGATGGCGAAGATCTGTGCCAGTTCCAGCACGCCGAATGAGTCGTTGGCCAGCGCGCGCAACACATTCAGGCGCAAGGGATCACCGCCGGCCTTGCACAAGGCCGCCAGCTCATCGCAGTCGTCATGACGAAGGGAAGGCGCGCGTAAGTTCATAGGGCCAGCAGTCTAGTGATGGGGATAAATCCTCGCAAGGCCAATATCAAAAAGTTTTGATATTGGTCGATAAGTGGTGGCTATAAGCAGGCTCTGTAACCTTTAGACGAAGGGGTGAAAGGTTTCTCCAGGCCAATGCAGGCCAATCCACAGGAAAAACCCCCTCAAGTGACTATCTGTCATTGCCCCGAAGGCCGTGGCTGAGGGAAAATGCCGGTCCTTTTTTCCGTTTCTTTTATTCAAGCCCCAGGAGAACAGCGATGCCCAGCCGTCGTGAGCGTGCCAACGCCATTCGTGCCCTCAGCATGGATGCCGTGCAAAAAGCCAACAGCGGCCATCCCGGTGCCCCGATGGGCATGGCGGATATCGCCGAGGTACTTTGGCGTGACTACCTGAAACACAACCCGAGCAACCCGTCGTTCGCCGACCGTGACCGCTTCATCCTGTCCAACGGCCACGGCTCGATGCTGATCTACTCGTTGCTGCACCTGACCGGTTACGATCTGTCCATCGACGACCTGAAAAACTTCCGCCAGATCCACAGCCGCACCCCGGGCCATCCGGAATACGGCTACACCGCTGGCGTTGAAACCACCACCGGGCCCCTGGGCCAAGGCCTGGCTAACGCGGTCGGTTTCGCCCTCGCCGAAAAAGTCCTAGCGGCGCAGTTCAACCGTCCTGGCCACAACGTTGTCGATCACCACACCTATGTGTTCCTGGGTGATGGCTGCATGATGGAAGGCATCTCCCACGAAGTCAGCTCCCTGGCCGGTACCCTGGGCCTGGGCAAACTGATCGCCTTCTACGATGACAACGGCATCTCCATCGACGGCGAAGTCGAAGGCTGGTTCACCGACGACACGCCAAAGCGTTTCGAAGCCTATAACTGGCAGGTGATCCGCAATGTTGATGGCCACGATCCGGAAGAGATCAAGACAGCCATCGACACCGCCCGCAAGAGCGACCAGCCGACGCTGATCTGCTGCAAAACCACCATCGGCTTCGGCTCGCCGAACAAACAAGGCAAGGAAGACTGCCACGGCGCTCCACTGGGTGACGCGGAAATCGCGCTGACCCGCGCTGCGCTGAAGTGGAACCACGGCCCGTTCGAAATCCCGGCTGATATCTATGCCGAGTGGGACGCCAAGGAAACCGGCCGTGCTGCCGAAGCTGAGTGGGACCAGCGTTTTGCTGCCTACTCTGCTCAATTCCCTGAGTTGGCCAGCGAACTGGTGCGTCGCCTGGCCGGTGACCTGCCAGCTGACTTCGCTGAAAAAGCGTCGGCCTACATCGCCGAAGTCGCCGCCAAGGGCGAAACCATTGCCAGCCGCAAAGCCAGCCAAAACGCCCTGAATGCCTTTGGTCCGCTGCTGCCTGAGTTCCTCGGCGGCTCGGCTGACCTGGCCGGTTCCAACCTGACTCTGTGGAAAGGTTGCAAAGGTGTCTCGGCTGAAGACGCCAGCGGCAACTACATGTACTACGGCGTTCGCGAGTTCGGCATGAGCGCCATCATGAACGGCGTTGCCCTGCACGGCGGCCTGGTGCCTTACGGCGCGACCTTCCTGATGTTCATGGAATACGCCCGCAACGCGGTACGCATGGCTTCGCTGATGAAGAAACGTGTGATCTTCGTCTACACCCACGACTCCATCGGTCTGGGCGAAGACGGCCCGACGCACCAGCCGGTCGAGCAAATGACCAGCCTGCGCACCACGCCGAACCTGGACACCTGGCGTCCATCGGATGCGGTCGAATCGGCCGTGGCCTGGAAGCACGCTATCGAGCGCAAGGACGGTCCTTCGGCGCTGATCTTCTCCCGTCAGAACCTGCAGCACCAAACCCGTGATGCGGCGCAGATCGAAGGCATCAGCCGTGGTGGCTACGTGCTCAAGGACTGCATCGGCGAGCCGGAGCTGATCCTGATCTCTACCGGTTCAGAAGTGGGTCTGACGGTTCAAGCCTACGACAAACTGACCGAACAGGGCCGCAACGTGCGCGTGGTTTCGATGCCATGCACCAGCGTCTTTGAAGCCCAGGATGCCGACTACAAACAATCGGTACTGCCGTTGCAGGTCAGCGCCCGTATCGCCATCGAAGCGGCTCACGCCGACTACTGGTACAAGTACGTGGGCCTGGAAGGCCGCGTCATTGGCATGACTACCTACGGTGAGTCGGCGCCAGCGCCAGCGTTGTTCGAAGAGTTCGGCTTCACCCTGGAAAACATCCTGGGTCAGGCTGAAGAGCTGCTGGAAGACTAAAAGCGCGAACGCGGTGGCCGATGGTCACCGCATCCCTTGTAGGAGCGAGCTTGCTCGCGATGGTCGTTAACGATAACGCTGGCTGTCTGGATAAACGCGTTGTCCTCAAGTTCATCGCGAGCAAGCTCGCTCCTACAATGGTTTTGTGTCGCTCATAAGAAGTTGTCCGCCATCGAGAACCCCATGTCCCAACCGCGCCCCTACAAAGTTGCACTCAACGGCTACGGCCGGATTGGTCGTTGCGTCTTGCGTGCTCTGTTCGAGCGAGGGCCGGCTGCCGGGTTTGAAATTGTTGCGATCAACGATCTGGCCGACATGGCCAGCATCGAATACCTGACACGCTTTGACTCCACCCACGGTCGGTTCCCCGGCGAAGTGCGGGTCGACGGCGATTGTCTGCATATTAATGGCGACTGCGTGAAGGTCCTGCGCAGTGCCACCCCCGAGGGCATCGACTGGGCGTCGCTGGGCGTTGACCTGGTGCTGGAATGTTCCGGTGCCTACCACACTCGCACCGATGGCCAGCGTTTCCTCGACGCCGGTGCGCCGCGTGTGCTGTTTTCCCAGCCGATGGCCAGCGAGGCGGATGTCGACGCCACCATCGTCTACGGCGTCAACCAGGATTGCCTGACCGGCGCCGAGTTGCTGGTGTCCAACGCCTCCTGCACCACCAACTGCGGCGTGCCGTTGTTGCGCCTGCTGGATCAGGCCATCGGGCTGGAATACGTGTCGATCACCACTATTCACTCGGCGATGAATGATCAGCCGGTGATCGATGCCTACCATCACGAAGACCTGCGCCGCACGCGTTCGGCGTTCCAGTCAGTGATTCCGGTGTCCACCGGTCTGGCAAGAGGCATCGAACGCCTGCTGCCGGAACTTGCCGGGCGAATCCAGGCCAAAGCAGTTCGGGTGCCGACGGTGAACGTGTCCTGCCTGGACATCACCATGCAAACCGTCAGCGACACCGACGCCGACGAGGTCAACAGGATTCTGCGCGAGGCCTCTACCAGTGGCCCGCTCAAAGGACTTTTGGCCTACACCGAGTTGCCCCACGCCAGTTGTGATTTTAACCATGATCCGCATTCGGCCATCGTTGATGCCAGCCAGACCCGCGTTTCCGGCCCAAGGCTGGTTAACATCCTGGCCTGGTTTGATAACGAATGGGGTTTTGCCAACCGAATGCTGGACGTTGCAGAGCATTACCTGCAAACAGCTTCTCCATTACCTAAACCTGCTCTCTAATTCAGTAACACAGGAACTGCGACCCATGACCGTGTTGAAGATGACCGATCTCGATCTGCAAGGTAAGCGCGTACTGATCCGCGAAGACCTCAACGTCCCAGTCAAGGACGGTGTTGTCACCAGCGATGCGCGAATCCTGGCTTCGCTGCCGACCATCAAGCTGGCCCTGGAAAAAGGCGCGGCCGTAATGGTCTGCTCCCACCTGGGTCGTCCGACCGAAGGTGAGTTCTCTGCCGAAAACAGCCTCAAGCCTGTCGCCGAGTACCTGAGCAAGGCCCTGGGCCGCGACGTGCCGCTGGTGGCTGATTACCTGGGTGGCGTCGACGTCAAGGCCGGCGACATTGTGCTGTTCGAAAACGTGCGTTTTAACAAGGGCGAGAAAAAGAACAGCGACGAACTGGCCCAACAATACGCTGCCCTGTGCGACGTGTTCGTGATGGACGCCTTTGGTACCGCTCACCGCGCCGAGGGTTCTACCCACGGCGTGGCCAAGTTCGCCAAAGTCGCTGCGGCTGGCCCGTTGCTGGCTGCTGAACTGGACGCCTTGGGCAAAGCCCTCGGTGCGCCGGCTCAACCAATGGCCGCCATCGTTGCTGGCTCCAAGGTCTCGACCAAGCTCGACGTGCTCAACAGCCTGAGCCAGATCTGCAACCAGTTGATCGTCGGCGGCGGCATCGCCAACACCTTCCTCGCTGCTGCCGGTCACCCGGTCGGTAAATCGCTGTACGAGCCGGACCTGCTGGACACCGCCCGCGCCATCGCCGCCAAGGTCAGCGTACCGCTGCCAGTGGATGTGGTGGTGGCCAAGGAGTTCTCTGAAAGCGCAGAAGCCACCGTCAAACTGATCGCTGACGTCGCTGCTGACGACATGATCCTGGATATTGGCCCACAAACGGCTGCCAACTTCGCCGAGCTGCTGAAGTCGTCCCGCACTATTTTGTGGAACGGCCCGGTAGGTGTGTTCGAGTTCGATCAGTTCGGTAACGGCACCAAGGTGCTGGCCAAGGCCATTGCTGAAAGCTCGGCGTTCTCCATTGCGGGCGGTGGCGATACCTTGGCGGCCATCGATAAATATGGCGTTACTGACCAGATCTCCTACATTTCTACCGGTGGTGGTGCTTTCCTTGAGTTCGTCGAAGGCAAGGTATTACCAGCTGTCGAAGTGCTGGAAAGCCGGGCCAAGGGCTGAGGCCTGAAGACCTGAGAAAAGGAGTATTCCCATGGTCAAGTCGATAGCGCTGGTAATCGCCGCAGGCTTGTTGGCCGGGTGTAGCAGCGCGCCGCCTGCGGTGCCCGAAACCGGGAAAGCCGTACCGGACAAAGGCTGCTACCAGGCCGACTGGCAAGCTGAAACCCTGCCGGTGATCAGCAAGCGTATCGGGCCGGATGGGCTGGAGAAGTACGATTCCCCGCCCAAAGGTAAGGAACAGGGCTGCCCTTGACGGGTCTGATTCACTAACCGACAGCAGTGGCGGCCTCCGGTCGCCGTTCGAGGATTGGCAATGAAAGGCGTTTTCGCCCTGGCAGCACTGGCCTTATTGGCTGGTTGCGCCAACCTGAACATGTACAACAAGGCAGAACCGCAACAGGACAAATGGACCACCTGGACCTGCGACAGCCAGGCACAAGTGGTTTGGCGGTTTACCGATCAGGCCCACAGCCAGGTGGATATACGCCTTGGCGGTTCGGACCAGGTTTATCGCCTCAAGCAGGATGTGGCGGCTTCGGGCGTGCTGTACAGCAATGACCAGTTGGCGTTTCACACAAAAGGTGAGGAAGGCCTGGTTTACTGGGTTGCCACCGACGACTTGATCGGCCGCGGCTGCAAAGCGCCGTAAGCCTTAGTGCAATAACGATTCAGCAAATCGGCCTTCAAACCCCCGATCTGCAATAACTTGAATAGCAGCCGCCGCTACGGCAGGCTTGCACGATTAACGACCCTCGACCGGGAGAGAGACTCACAATGGCACTTATCAGCATGCGCCAGATGTTGGACCACGCAGCCGAATTCGGCTATGGCGTTCCAGCCTTCAACGTCAACAACCTTGAGCAGATGCGCGCCATTATGGAAGCCGCTGACAAGACTGACTCTCCAGTGATTGTCCAGGCTTCGGCCGGCGCCCGCAAATATGCCGGTGCCCCGTTCCTGCGTCACCTGATCCTTGCCGCCATCGAAGAGTTCCCGCACATCCCGGTGTGCATGCACCAGGACCACGGTACCAGCCCTGACGTGTGCCAGCGCTCCATTCAACTGGGCTTCAGCTCGGTGATGATGGACGGCTCCCTGGGCGAAGACGGCAAGACTCCGACTGACTACGACTACAACGTCCGTGTCACCCAACAAACTGTGGCCCTGGCTCACGCCTGCGGCGTATCGGTTGAAGGTGAGCTGGGCTGCCTGGGTTCGTTGGAAACCGGCATGGCCGGCGAAGAAGACGGCATCGGCGCTGAAGGCGTGTTGGATCACAGCCAAATGCTGACCGACCCGGAAGAAGCCGCCGACTTCGTCAAGCGCACCCAAGTCGACGCCCTGGCTATCGCCATCGGCACCAGCCACGGCGCCTACAAGTTCACCAAGCCACCGACCGGTGACGTGCTGGCCATCGACCGCATCAAGGAAATCCACAAACGCATCCCCAACACCCACCTGGTGATGCACGGTTCTTCCTCGGTACCGCAAGAGTGGCTGGCGATCATCAACCAGTACGGCGGCGACATCAAAGAAACCTACGGCGTACCGGTTGAAGAAATCGTCGAAGGCATCAAGCACGGCGTGCGCAAGGTCAACATCGACACCGACCTGCGTCTGGCATCCACCGGTGCGATGCGTCGCCTGATGGCGACCAACCCGAGCGAGTTTGATCCGCGTAAATTCTTCGGCGCTACCGTGACCGCAATGCGTGATGTGTGTATCGCGCGTTATGAAGCGTTTGGTACTGCGGGCAATGCTTCGAAGATCAAGCCGGTCTCCCTGGAAGCGATGTACCAGCGGTATTTGAAAGGTGAGTTGAACGCTAAGGTTAACTAAGCCTCAAGCGTTTATAAAAAACCCGCAGTGATGCGGGTTTTTTTTGCCGAGTTATTCATTGAAAGGGCGATCCATTTAACTGCTAAATAGATCCGTCCCCTTAAATATATGCCGATAGGCAGCGTCGGGTTAAACTCGCGCCTCAATTTGGTTCGGCCATTGCCCGGAGGCCCCATGCAGCATACCGATATCGAGGGCGGCACCTTGCAACGCGAGGAGCTGGAAGCCTTGATGGGTACTCACGGCGGGCCATTGCGCTTGATCGGTGTCGACTTGAGCGGTGCCGACTTGTCGCGCTTGGTGCTGGATCATTGGGTGTTTGAGCGCTGTATCCTGGTCCAGACGTGCTTTCTCGGGGCGCGGCTTGAGGGCACGCAGTGGAAAAGTTGCCGGGCAGCCCACGCGGTTTTCGAGGCGGCCAATCTGCTGGAAGCGGTGTTCACCGGGTGCGACCTGAACAACACCCGCTGGCAGCGCAGCAAGCTGTCTCAGGCCAGTTTCTCCAACTGCAAGCTGACCGGTGCCAACTTCACCCATTGCGCCTCCCTGGGTTTGACGTTCACTGAGACGCTGCTCAACAGTGCTTTTTTGTCCGGGCTGTCCTTTGCCCGAACCACCCTCGATACCCTGGATTTCTCCGACAGTGACCTGTCGGACGCAGATTTTCGTAAAGCCGAATTGATCGACTGCAGCCTGGCCCATACCCGTATCAACGGCGCCAATTTCGCCGGTGCCGACCTGCGGGGTGCGGACTTGAGTGGGTTCAGGCTCAGTGATGCCAAACTTTTCAAAGGCGCCGTGATTTCCAAAGCCCAGGCGTCGATGTTGTTATCCGAGTTGGGCTTGTCCGTCGCTTGAGGTAATGGGCGTCCCCTTTAAAGGTTATTTGTCGACTAGGACTTTCGGGTTGGAGTTACCCCAAACCGTATACAAGTCTGCCAACAATGCCCCGTTGATGTCCTCGACTTCCGCTTGGGCAATCTGCGCATTGCCCTGCTTGCCAAACAACACCACCTCATCCCCACTCTTTACGGTCGGCACATCGGTGACATCGACCATCAACGTATTCATCGACACTTTGCCCACCACCGGCACGCGATGGCCATTGATCAGCACGATGCCTTTGTTGGTGAACGCGCGGCGATAGCCATCGGAATAACCCACGGTAATGTTAGCCAGTTTCGAATCCCGCGCCAGGGTGTAGGTGCGGTCATAGCCAACGGTGTTGCCCTTTGGGTAGCTGTTGACCGACGCCACATGGGACTTGAACTGCATCACCCGCTTGTATTCGGTAAACGCCGGTACGGTGTCGCCAAACAGCAGGCCGCCTGGGCGAACCATGTCCAGGCGCGACTCGGGCACTTCCAGGGTGGCGAAGGAGTTGGCGGCGTGCAGGGTGATTTTGCTGCGGTCCAGTTGGGCGACGTTGATCAGCCAGTTGGCCTGTTCGTTGAAGGACTTGAGGCCGGTGCGTACGTCGGCGGCGTCTTCAACGGCGAAGTGGGTCATGATCGCCTTCACTTCAAGGTTCGGCACTTTGGTGATGGCGACGGCATCGCGGCGGCCTTGGGCGGTGGTCATTTCCACGCCGTTGCGGCTCATACCGCTGGAGTTCAGGCCCAGGTGGACCACCAGTGGGCGGCCGTGGTGTTCGGCGATCAGGCTGGCGCGCACCGCGAAATCCAGATTGCCCACCAACTCTTCGACGTTATAGGGCAGTGCCGCTTCCAGCTCGCTCAAGGCGGCTGTGCGTACGCGGATCAGTTGGCCCTTGAAGCCGCTTTCGCGTACCACGCGGGCTTCTTCGTTGCTGGCGATGCCGACGCAGGGCACACCCAGCTTGATCACCGACGGCATCAGCAAACCAATGCCATGGCCGTAGGCATCAGCCTTGAGCACGGCGCAGATTTTCGACTTGTCGGCGAGAGTGGTTTGCAGGGTGCGGATGTTGTGTTCGAAGGCGGCTTTGTTGATTTCGACCCAGGCGTTGCTGTCCTGGATATTGACCTGCGCCACCCCGTCGGTCATCGACAGTGGCGGAGCGGCGAAGGTTGGGTTTTGCAGCAGAACCATGCCCAGTGAGAGGGCGAGCAATGTGCGAGTAAATGGCATTGGCGAGTCTCCATGACTTTCTTGTAGGGGGTATTGCGCGTGTGCGGCGCCATACTCGGATCGTCCTACAAAAAAGTCGAGACCCTGGGTCGCGGTTCTGTCCTAAAGCGTCGTGAGAATGATCAGAGTGTTAGTCGTGATCGATATCCAGCTTGGCAAAGGTCACTTTGCCGCCTTCCTTGCTCTCGCCGCTGTTGTCTTGCACGTAGACCCCGGCCTTGAAGTACAGCGGCTTTTTTCCCCAGGCGGCACCGATGCGTTCGTTCCATTGGCCGTTGGCGGCTTCGACGCTCAACAGGCCTGCGCGGTTCAAGTGGATGACGTAGGTGAAGTTACGCTCCAATGGCACATTCTCGGCGACGATGATCACCCGGCCTTCGCTGTCATCCGGGCGCATGCGGACTTTGGCGACGATGTTGCCGGTCTGGGTTTTTTCCTTGTACTGGTATTCGACTTTTATCAGCGGTTTCTGGCTGTCATAGGCGTGGATCTGGCCGATGACGATCTTGCCGGAAGACGGCACCTGATTGATGGCCAGGGTGGCGCGCAGGTAATTGTCGGCGTCCGGATACATCCAGTTGCGCAGGCGACCGTCGGCGTAGGTTTCCCGCAGTTCACTGCGAGGGTAAATGGCGTTTTCGGTGCGCGTCCCGGTGACCGGGGACCAGAACTGCACGCTGCTGTCTTCGGCCTGGAAGTATTGGTCCTTGAAACCGCTGAGCAGTTTGGGGGTGTCGATGGTGGTGGGCGGGGAGCCAACGGGAATGCTCAGGTTCCAGGTGGACAGATCAATCATTGAGTACGCCTTTAATAGGAGGAAGAAGGCCGTGGCCCGAGGGTTCGCGGATTCTTTATAAGCGCCTGGTAATAGATTGTTAATGATTTTGTGGCGGGTTATTGACGTCAGTAGAATGTCAAAAAGCCATGTTCCCCATAAAGCGGGGGCTGTGGGCACTTACCGTTAGTCGGTTGTATGGCCGTTGGCGCAATGATGGCACTGTCGTCACTTCTGCTTTATTGGATCCAGGGCTAGAGTGAGTCCTCAATGTTTGTCCGGCTTTTTCTCAAAAGTGACCGGAGTGGCTCCTCAAGGAAGAGATGCAACATGGCATGCGCTTCAATCAAGCCCGGCGAAGGCACTTCAGTTCTCTTGGTGGTCGATGACTACCCTGAAAACCTGATCAGCATGCGCGCGCTTTTGCAGCGTGAGGATTGGCAGGTCGTGACTGCCGGCTCGGGTCTTGAAGCCCTTGAGTTGTTGCTGGAGCACGATGTCGACCTGGTACTGCTGGATGTACGGATGCCCGGCATGGACGGCTTTGAAGTCGCCCGACTGATGCGTGGCAGCCAACGCACCCGGATGACACCGATCATTTTCCTAAGCGCCAATGCGCAATCGCCGGCGGCGGTGCTGGAAGGCTATGCCAGCGGCGCGATCGATTACCTGTTCAAACCCTTCGACCCCCATATCCTCAAGCCCAAGGTCCAGGCCCTGCTGGAGCATCAGAGCGGCCGCCGGGCCCTGCAGCGCTTGAGTCATGACCTGGAGTCAGCTCGTGCCTTCAATGCCTCGGTGCTGGACAACGCCGCCGAGGGCATTCTGGTGGTAGGCGAAGACGGTGTGATCAGCTACGCCAACCCGGCAATTTCGCGTCTGCTCAATGCCTCGGTCAATGAGTTGCAGGGCAAGGAATTCCTCAGCTTCCTGCAAAAGCCCCAGGTGCCCGGCTGGTCCGACTCCGAGCTGTACGCCGGCTATCGCCGAGGCGAGACCTGGCGCCTGCACGACGCCATCCTGCGCACCGCCCCTGGTCAGCAACTACCGGTGGCGATGTCTTGCGCGCCGTTGCCCGCCGAGCAGAAGGCCATGGTAGTCACGGTGCTGGACATGTCTGAGGTGCGCCATTTGCACCAGCAACTGGAGTTCCAGGCGGTTACTGACCCGCTAACCGGCCTGCTCAATCGGCGCGGGTTCCATCAGGCTGTGGAGACCATCCTGTTGCGCGGTGAGCGCAGCGAGCACTCCCTGGTCTTGCTGTATCTGGACCTGGACGGCTTCAAGCGGGTCAACGATTCCCTGGGGCACGACGCCGGTGACCGGGTGCTGTGCTGGGTCTCGGAGCAATTGAAGGCATGCTTGCGTTCATACGACATTCTCGGACGCATGGGCGGTGATGAGTTCACCGCGCTGCTGGAGCTGGAGTTCCCGGAGCAGGCAGCGAAGATCGCCGAGAAGCTGATTGAGCGAGTGTCGATCTGTCAGCAGGTCGAGGGGCTGGATGTGATGCTTGGCGTCAGTATCGGCATTGCCACGTTTCCTGACTGCGGCTCCGACCTGGACGGCCTGCTGCGCGCGGCGGACATCGCCATGTATGAAGCCAAGCGCGCAGGGCGTCAGCAATACCGCTATTACGATCAGGAAATGAACGGTCGGGCGCGCTCGCGCTTGATGCTCGAAGACAGTGTGCGCACCGCCATCGACAACAAGGAGTTCACCCTGGTGTACCAGCCGCAGGTATCTCTGGGCGATGGTCATTTGCGTGGGGTCGAGGCGCTGTTGCGCTGGCAGCACCCCAGCGTTGGCGACGTGCCGCCTGGGTTGTTTCTGCCGTTGCTGGAAGAGGCGCGGCTGATCAGCCAGCTCAGTAACTGGATCTACCAGCAGGTGGCGATCCAGCGAAAGGCCTGGACCCAGGCGTTCAGCGATGAGTTGGTACTAAGCGTGAGCCTGAGCAGCAGCCAGTTCAATATGCCCAACCTCGCCGTTCAACTGCAGCAGGTGCTGGAGCGACATGGGTTGCAAGGGCGGCAGTTGGAGGTGGAAATCAGTGAAGAAAGCTTGATGCACAACGCCGAGGAGTCGGCCAAGCAACTCAGGTTGTTGAGGATGGTCGGGGTACGTATCGCCCTGGATGATTTTGGTTTGGGCGCCTGTTCCCTGGCGCACTTGCGTGATCTTGAGTTCGATACCTTGAAACTCGATCCGCAATTGATTGCCCGCCTACCGGACTCGCCACGGGATGCCGCCATGGCCCGCAGTATTATCGAGCTGTGCCGGCATTTCGATTTGCTGGTGATTGCCGAGGGAGTCGAGACCCAGGAGCAGTGCCAATGGCTCAAAGCCAATGGCTGCCAGTTTATTCAGGGGTCACTGGTGGCTCAACCGCTGACGGCCGAAGAGGTTGCCGACTGGCCGTAACCTTTCGCCTTGCGCGCGGCGCCCCGCTGAATTCGCTACACTGGCGACCTTTCAAATCCCCGTTGTTGACGCCATGACCGCGCTGAAATACCTCCAGGCCTACCCGGCTTCCCTGCAAGACCAAGTACGTCAATTGATCGCCAAGGATCAGTTGAGCGACTACCTGAGCCAGCGTTATCCCGAGCGCCACGGTGTACAGAGCGACAAGGCCTTGTACAGCTATGCGCAGGCCTTGAAGCAGGACCATCTGCGTAACGCGCCGGCCATCGACAAAGTATTGTTCGACAACCGCCTGGACCTGACCCATCGCGCACTGGGCCTGCACACCACTATTTCCCGGGTGCAGGGCGGTAACCTCAAGTCCAAGAAAGAAATCCGCATCGCTTCGTTGTTCAAGGACGCAGCGCCCGAGTTCTTGCGAATGATCGTCGTCCACGAACTGGCACACTTCAAGGAGTCGGACCACAACAAGGCATTTTACAAGCTCTGCGAACATATGCTGCCCGGCTACCATCAGGTGGAGTTTGACCTGCGGGTATACCTGACTTGGCGCGATTTGCAGGTCAAGACCTAACTTCCAAAAGGCTACCGAGCATGGATGTCAGCAAGACCAAAAGCAGCTTCTATCGCCGCCTGTATGTGGCGTATCTGATCGACAGCAAGTTGGCCAGCAGCGTCCCGGCGCTGACCGAGGTGACGGGTATGCCCCGGCGCACGGCCCAGGATACGATTGCGGCGTTGGCGGATCTGGATATCGTCTGTGAGTTTGAACAGGAAGACGGCGCCCGCAATCATGCTGGGCACTATCGGATTCGCAGTTGGGGTGCGATTGATCGGCGGTGGATCGAGGCAAATCTGTCGCCGATCAAGCAAGTGTTGGGATACCCCTAGGCCCGGCGCATCCCGATATGAGGAATATCATCTTCAAGATATTCCTCCCCGACCACCACAAACCCGTACCGCCCGTAATACCCCTGCAAATGCGCCTGGGCCGACAGATAGATCGGTACTTCGGGCCAGTTCTTGTGCGCCTGCCTGAGCGCTTCATCCATCATCTGATGACCAAGACCGGTACCCCGTGCACTCGGTGCGACGATCACGCGGCCTATTATCAGGTCACCGCCGTGGAGGTCCGGGTCCAGCAGGCGCAGGTAGGCTACCAATTGATCGTCGTTCCAGGCCATCAGGTGATGGGTATCACCTTCCAGGTCCTGGCCGTCGAGGTCCTGATAAACGCACTGTTGCTCGACAACGAAGACCTCCACCCGCAGGCGCAAAATTGCGTACAACTGTTCCTTGCCCAGATCATTGTGGTGTTTGCAGACCCAATCGACAGTCATTGTTATATCTCGAATAAGTACCGGCCTGGGATAGTAATCCCGTGGCTGGCAACTGTCTTTATGGGTTGTGCAAACCCCTGAAAAGCCAGCTATATTTCGAGTGGCGTCAAATCGCCATCATTGAGTGCTCCAGCCGCTGACTTCTTTGTGTAATCTGCTGCACAGCGCGAGTGATGAGCTACAGTCAGGGCCTGGGCGTGATGCGGATCACTGCCTGCCAGGCGCCATCCCCCGTAAGCATTTGCTCGCTGCGCAAGGACCTCAAGCATGCCGCGATTGTCTCGTGCCGTTGCTTTGCTCGGATTGCTGTTGCTGGCTCAGACGGCCATCGCAGAACGCTTGCGCCTGGTGGCAGATGCCTGGCCGCCGTTTACCGACGCCACGCTGGTCAATGGCGGATTGGCCACCGACATCGTCAGCACCGCGCTGGCCCGTGCGGGCTATCCCAGTAATTTTGAACAGGTGCCCTGGGCTAGGGCGTTGATGGGCGTAGGTGACGGGCGTTATGACGTGCTGGTCAACGCCTGGTACGACGAAGCGCGTACGCAGTTGGGGCAGTTTTCTGACGAGTATTTGCTTAACAGGGTGCGATTTCTCAAGCGCCGAGACGACCCCATCGAGTTCCAGAACCTGCAGCAACTGCACGACTATCCCGTCGCCGTGGTGCGCGGCTATGCCTATTCGGCGGACTTCGACCGCGACCTGCAATTTCAGAAGGTCCCTGTGCACAACTTTGCCATGGCCGTGCGAATGCTGGCGGCACAACGGGTTCGGCTGACGGTGGAAGATGAGTTTGTCGCCCGCTACTACCTGGCCCGTGAGTCAGCCAGGGTGCGCAATGCGGTGGAGTTTCTGCCCAAGCCGTTGAGTGAAAACAGCCTGCATATCCTGGTCAGCCTGAAAAATCCGCAGCACAAGCAAATCGTTGCCGGGTTTGATCGGGAGATTGCCAGGATGAAGGCCGATGGCAGTTATGCAAAGTTGTTGAAGCAGCACGGGATGTAGCGGTTTACGTGGCGCTGGTGTCCTTGATCAGATGCGTTGCCAACGTCCGCAACGGCCCCAGCTGTCGACAAATCAACGCCAACTGCGTCTGCACCAACCGCTGCCCTTCGTCGATCTCATCGGGCATCTGTTCCAGCTCAACCGCCAGTGCTTCCTCGGTATCGCTCTGAATTGCGATCGGCTGTTTGTTGGCCAGCCCCGTGGCGATCTCGTCGATGCTCGCCGCCAGGGTTTTGCCAGCGCCTTCGATCAAGTGTGCGCGCACCTCGGCCGGTAACTGGGTTTCGCGGTGTGCACCCAGCCCCGACAGGTAGCTGAGCAAGGTGTGAGACAGCACCAGGAAGCGAAAGCCCACGTCGGCTTCCTTACGGAAATGCCCCGGCTCCATCAGCATATTGGCCAGGGTGGTGGACAGTGCCGCATCGGCGTTGTGGGCGTTACGGCGGGCCAGGCGGTAAGCGAGGTCGTCGCTTTTGCCTGCGCCATATTGCTGCATGATTTGCCGCAGGTAGATGCTGTTGCAGGTCAGGGTGTTGGCCAGCACTTTGTTCAGGCGTCGGCCCTGCCAGTCCGGCAGGAACAGGAACACCGCCAACCCGGCAATCAGGCTGCCGAGCAAGGTATCGAACAGTCGCGGCAGGAACAGCCCGTAGCCATCGCCCACCTGGTTGAAGCAGAACAGCACCATCAGGGTGATCGCCGCCGTCGCCAGGGTGTAGCGGGTGGTGCGGTTGATAAAGAACACCAGGCCGGCGGCGATGGCGAACATCGATTGCACCAGTGGGCTTGGGAACAGGTCGAACAGCGCCCAGGCCACGGTCAGGCCGATGGCGGTGCCGATGATTCGTTGGCCGAGCTTGCGCCGGGTGGCGCCGTAGTTCGGCTGGCACACGAACAGGGTGGTGAGGATGATCCAGTAACCTTGAGAAGGGTGGATCAGATGCACCATGAAGTAGCCGATGCTCAGCGCCAGGGACAGGCGCAGGGCGTGGCGGAACAACAAGGACGTCGGCGTCAGTTGGGTACGCAGGCGCGTCCACATTTCCTTGAGGTTGCGTGGCGAGCGGTCCAGCAGGTTGCTGTCTGTGGCATCCGCCAGGCTGTCGGGGTTGCTGGCGTCGCTGAGCAAGCGGTCGAGGGTCGCCAGGTTGGCCGACAGCGCCCGCAGCGAGCGCAGCAGGCCGCGCCAGGCCGGGTTGCTCTGGATACGCAGGTGTTCCAGGGAGGCGTGCAGGTCGCCCAGGGCTTCGGCGAAGCTTGCGTCATAGACGAAGGGCTGGCGCAATTGGATCGACTCGGCGAGAACCTGGCAGGCCTTGCCTTGCTGGCGCAGCAGGCGCTGGCAGCGGAACAGCACGTCACTGTGGAAGAAGGCTTCGGCCAAGGCGTTGTAGGGGTAGTGTGATGAGCTTGCGCGTTCGTGGATGTCTTGTGCCAGGAAGTACAGCTTGAGGTAGCGGCTGACCTTGGACCCCGGTCGGCCATTGCCGACCCGGTGCAGGATGATCTCCTTGGCCGCGTTCAGCGCCGCCACCACCCGACCATTTTGCTGGGCCAGTTCCAGGCGCCGCGCTTCTACATCCAGTTGGCGGATCGGTTCGAACAGGGTCGACTTGAGCTTGAGGTAGTGCCCCAGTTCGCGGAACAACCGCGCCAGGCTCTGTTGCACCGGCTGGTTGGAAAACAGCGCCTGCCACAGCACCGAGAGCACCCCGTACCAAGCGGCACCGGCCACCAGCAGCAAGGGTTCGTGCCAGAAATCGGTGACCGCTCCGCCGCGCTGGTCAACAGCGATCATGGTGTAGACCGACAGAATCAAGGTCGCCGAGGCGATAGCGCCGTAACGCTCCCCCAGCGCACCGAGCATAGTCAGGGCGAAACTGGCCAGGGCCAGGGCGATGGCGAAAATCCAGGGGTAGGGGAAGAGTAACTCCACCGACAGCGCCGCAATACTGAAACACACCAGCGTCACCGCCAGCGCATTGAGGCGGCCTTGCCAGCTGTCATCAGTCTCGGCCAGGGCACTGGCGATAATCCCCAGGAACAGCGGGATCAGCAGCGTCATCTCATCCTGGTACCAGCACAGCGCCATGCTGCCGGTGAGGGCGATGAATACCCGTACGCTGTAGCTGAACTTGTCCAGCGCCCAAAGGCGCCGCATGGAATGGTTGAACGAGGTCGATGACATGAAGTCTGGGGTCTTCCGGGACGATGCCGCTAAATTGAGCCAGTAATGACGTCACGGCAAGGGTGACGATCACATCTGAAGGCAAAATATGTTCCGGCCTTGAAATACACACCCTCGTTTCACTCGACAGCTCCTACGGTTTTAGATGATCTCAGGCGTATTGCGCAGCAGCGTAGCCGGATGCCCACGCCCACTGGAAATTGAACCCGCCCAGGTGCCCGGTCACATCCAGCACTTCACCGATGAAGTACAACCCAGGGCTTTTCAGGGACTCCATCGTCTTGGACGACACTTCCCGCGTGTCCACGCCACCCAAGGTCACTTCCGCCGTGCGATAGCCTTCGGTGCCCGCCGGGACCAATTGCCAGCTTGCCAGCTTCGCCGCGATATCCGCCAGTTCGGCGTGGGTGTACTGCTTCATCGGCTTGGAAATAAACCACTGCTCGGCCAACAGGTTGGCCATCTTCTTGGTGAAGATCTCACCCAGCAGGGTTTTCAACTCGCTGTTTGGGCGTTCGGCCTGTTGCTGTTGCAGCCAGGCGTGGGCGTCATGATCAGGTAGCAGGTTGATTTCCACGGCATCGCCGGATTCCCAGTATGAGGAAATCTGCAAAATCGCTGGCCCGCTCAGGCCGCGATGGGTAAACAGGATGTTCTCGCGAAAGCTCTGGTCGTTACAGCTCACCAGGCAATCCACCGAAGTGCCGGACAACTCGCCGCACAACTCCTTGAGCTGATCGGTGATGGTGAATGGCACCAGCCCGGCGCGGGTTGGCAGCAGTTCATGGCCGAACTGTTTGGCTACCTGATAACCGAAGCCGGTGGCGCCCAAGGTAGGGATCGACAGCCCGCCCGTGGCAATCACCAGGGATTCGCAGCGCAACTCGCCCAGGGTGGTTTGCAATTGATACCCGGCGTCGAGTTTTTCGATCTGCTGGATCGAGGTGTCCAGGTGCAGGCTCACGCCCACTTGCTCGCACTCATCGAGCAGCATGCCGAGGATGTCGCTGGATTTATTATCGCAGAACAATTGGCCGAGCTTCTTCTCGTGATACGGCACGCCGTGCTTGGCCACCATGCCAATGAAGTCCCACTGGGTGTAGCGGGCCAGGGCAGACTTGCAGAAGTGCGCGTTGTGGGAGAGGAAGTTGGCAGGTTCTGTGTACAGGTTGGTGAAGTTGCAGCGGCCACCACCGGACATCAGGATTTTTTTGCCGGCCTTGTTCGCATGATCGACCAACATCACTTTGCGCCCACGCCCGGCGGCGGTCAGTGCACACATCAAACCCGCGGCGCCGGCGCCAATGATCACGACTTCGGTAGAGCGCAAAATACAGTCCTCATGCAAATTCTGGTTCACTGCAAATCCTGATATGCAATGCAATGAAATGTGGGAGCTGACCTGACTGCGATGGCATCAACTCAGTCTGTTAGACCGAGTCGTCTGCATCGCGGGCAAGCCCGGCTCCCACATTGATCTGGTTCCTACAGTGGTTACGCGGCGCTCTTAGAGAATGCGAACGCGCAACGAGCGGCCTTTGATCTTGCCGTCATTCAAGCGCTGCAACGCCTGCTTGGCGACCCCGCGCTCCACGGCCACAAACGCCTGGAAATCAAAGATCGCGATCTTGCCCACCTGGGCGCCTGGAATCCCGGCTTCACCGGTCAGGGCGCCGAGGATGTCGCCCGGACGAACCTTGTCCTTGCGACCGGCACCAATGCACAGGGTGCTCATGACCGGCACGAGCGGCGCGCCACCCTGGGACTTGAGGTTGCTCAGTTGGTCCCAGTTCAGTGGAGCTTTTTGCAGTTGTTCGATGGCCTGGGCGCGGTGGGCTTCGGACGGTGCTACCAGGCTGATAGCAATGCCTGTCTCACCGGCGCGACCTGTACGGCCTACACGGTGAATGTGAATTTCCGAGTCGCGGGCCAGCTCAACGTTGATCACCATGTCCAGCGCGTCAATGTCCAAGCCACGGGCGGCGACGTCAGTGGCCACCAATACCGAAGTACTGCGGTTGGCGAACATCGCCAGCACTTGGTCACGGTCACGCTGCTCTAGGTCGCCATGCAGGCCGACGGCAGAAATGCCCTTGGACGTCAGGTGGTCGACGGTTTCCTGCACTTGCTGCTTGGTAAAGCAGAAGGCCACGCAAGAGGCCGGACGGAAGTGCGCCAGGACCTTGGTCACTGCTTCCATGCGCTCTTCCGGGGAAATTTCGTAGAAGCGCTGCTCAATCTGCGAATCGGAGTGGAAAGCTTCGGCTTTCACTTGCTGCGGCGCGCGCATGAATTTGGACGCCAGCTGCTTGATGCTCACCGGGTAGGTTGCGGAGAACAGCAGGGTTTGGCGACGGGCCGGGGTCTTGCTGATGATGTCTTCGATGGCATCGTAGAAGCCCATGTCGAGCATGCGGTCGGCTTCATCGAGGATCAGCGTGTTCAACCCGTCGAGTACCAGCGAACCCTTGCGCAGATGCTGCTGGATACGGCCTGGGGTGCCGACGATGATGTGCGCGCCGTGTTCCAGCGAAGCAATCTGTGGTCCCAGGGACACGCCGCCGCACAGGGTCAACACCTTGATGTTGTCTTCGGCGCGGGCCAGGCGGCGGATTTCCTTGGCAACCTGGTCGGCCAGCTCGCGAGTTGGGCACATCACCAGGGCCTGGCAGCCAAAATAACGCGGGTTGATCGGGTTCAAAAGGCCAATGCCGAAAGCCGCGGTCTTGCCGCTGCCGGTCTTGGCTTGGGCGATCAGGTCCAGCCCCTTGAGGATCACCGGCAAGCTTTGCGCCTGGATCGGCGTCATCTCGACATAACCCAGAGAGTCGAGGTTAGCCAGCATGGCGGCGGACAGCGGCAAAGTATTAAAAGCGGTGGCGATGGTGGTCACGGGACTGGCCTGCAAAACAAAATGTCGCGCAGTGTAGCAGCCCGCCGCGAAATTCCCCGCATGTTCCGGACAAGGGGGCGGCGGGCAGCGGCAAGTTGTGAGCGGCAAGCGACAAGTTCAGAGCGGTTCTCTTGCGGCTTCAAGCTTGCGGCTTGAAGCTGCTCCTCGGCGACAACTGCAGGAAGATCGCCGCTGCCAGCATCGCCATGATGCCCACGGTGAGGAAGGTCAACTGGAACGCGCCGAGCACGCTTTCTACGCCATCGTTGCCGGTTTCGGCAGTAAACCCGCCGAGCAATGCACCGGCGCAGGCCACCCCCAGGCTCAGGGACAATTGCGCCACCACCGAGAGCAAACTGTTGCCGCTGCTGGCCTGGGCATCGTCGAGGTCGATCAGGGTGACGGTGTTCATTGCGGTGAACTGCAAGGAATTGATCGCCCCCAGCACTGCCAGCATCCCCAGCAGCAGCGGGTAGGGCGTGTTCTCGGTGACGAGGCCCATGCTTGCGAGCATCAAGCCGAGTGCAAGGGTGTTGCCGGTCAGCACCACGCGATAACCCAGGCGCTCGATCAGCGGTCGGGCGACGGACTTGGCCAGCATCGCCGCCGCAGCCAGGGGCAGCATGCTCATCCCGGCTTGGGACGGTGAATAGCCCAACGCCACCTGCAGCAGCAACGGCACCAGAAACGGCAAGGCACCGCTGCCCAGGCGCGCAAACAGGTTGCCCAGGATACCCACCGCAAAGGTGCGGGTCTTGAACAGTGCCGGCGAGAACAACGGGTTATCGATATGCCCGGCCCGTAGCCAGTAGGCCGCGAGGCACGCTAGGCCGCCGAACAGCAGCAACATCACCCGCAGGTGCGGCAGGTGCAATTCCCCCAGGCCTTCCATGGCGACGGTGATCAGCACCATCGCTGCGCCAAACAGCAGAAAGCCCACGCCATCAAAACGCGTGCGTTCGCTGCCGCGCAGGTCGGGGATAAATTTCCATACGGCGTAGCAGCCGATCATGCCCACCGGCAAGTTGATCAGGAAGATCCAGTGCCAGGTCAGGTATTGCACCATCCAGCCGCCCATGGTCGGGCCGAGCAAGGGCCCAAGCAGGCCGGGAATGGTGATGAACCCCATGATTCGCACCAGCTCCGAGCGGGGGTAGGCGCGCAGCACCACCAGTCGCCCGACCGGCAGCATCAGTGCGCCGCCCAAGCCCTGGATCACGCGGGCGCCTATCAGCATGGTCAATGTGCTGGACAGGGCGCAGAGCAACGAGCCGATGCTGAACAGCATGATCGCGCCGAAGAAGATTTTTTTGGTGCCGAAACGGTCGGCGATCCAGCCCGAGGCTGGGATCAGCAGGGCCACGGTGAGCATGTAGGCGATCACCACCCCTTGCATGCGCAGCGGGTTTTCCGCCAGGTCCTGAGCCATGGCGGGTAATGCGGTGTTGAGAATCGTCCCATCCAACGACTGCATGAAGAAGGCAATCGCTACCACCCAGGGTAGCCAGCGGGCGGTCTTGGCGTCGAGAGGGGCGCGATTCGGCATGAGTTCCCTTTTGTTAGCAGGCTATGTTTTGGCGATTATGCGCCATCGGCTGCCCCTTTTCCCACTGGCGGTTCGTCGATATCTGACAGCGCCACGTCCTTGCCCACCAGGAAATCAATCAGCGCCCGATGCACCGCCAGGGCAGCGTCGTGGGACTCCAGGTCGAGCAAATGGCCGGTGTATTCGGCAGTGACGAAGCTGCTACGACCGACATATTGCTTGAACAGTTGGGCGTCTTCGGCCGGCGTGTATTCGTCCAGCGTGCCATTGAGAAAGTGCACGGGGGTTTCGATCTGGCGCAGTTGCGGCAGGTAATTGCCATCGCCCATTTGCAGCACCTGGTGGATATGAAAGCGCGCCTGGCGGTATTCGGTGGTGGCCATATTCGACAGGTGACGGTGGTTGTTGCGCTTGAGCCGTGACGACAGGAACTTGCCGACGGTCTCGTTGAGCAGATGGCCGACGGCGGACTTGTCATCGGCCTCGATCAGCACTCGGACGCGCTCCACGTATTCGAGCATCGCCTGATTGAGATTGGGCGCCAGGGCCATAACCACCGAGCTTTCGATGGAGGGCGGGTTGTGGGCCAGGGTCAACAGCGTGGAGATGCCGCCCCAAGAGGCCGAGACAAGGTGATTGACCTCAAAGCGCTCCACCAGGGCCCGGAGGATTTGCACTTCGTCGTCCTTGGTCACCAGGTCGAGGTCGGTGTTGTGAGGGCGCGAATAACCCGAGAACGGCAAATCGAACATCAGCACATTGAAATGCTCGGCCAGGCATTTGCTGGTGCGGGCAAACGAGCGGGTAGTGGACAGCGCGCCATTGACCAACAGCACGGTTTTCTTCTCTGGGTTGTTACCAAGCGGCTCTACGTGAACGTTGTAGTGTTTGAACAGCTTTTCAATGACAAAACTTCCATGGTTCATGTCAACGCTCCAGCTTGCCCTTTCCCGGGCAAGGTCATGCATCACTTGGGGACAAGTGGGTTGAGGGCTGCGCAGGGGTTGTTTGAGTTTTTTACCGCGCGGACGTGGCTAGATGCCACTGGCCTTTATAGCGAGGTTTTTCAAAGGCGACAACAGGTCGGATGGCCAGGTGTCTGAAGCGATATTTTGCGTATGGCGCAATGCGGTCTTGAGGGAATAACGCGATCCAATGTGGGAGCTTGCTCGCCTGCGATGACCTCACACGCGGTGTAATTGATACACCCAGTCGCCTGCATCGCAGGCAAGCCCGGCTCCCATATTGGATGGTTGTCGCATTGGGAATGCGTGTCTACAGGGTCAGGGTCAACCGCTTGACCAGTGCCCCCGGTAACAAGTTGGACGAGGTATTGCGCTGGCTATACGTACTGGCCGACAGCAGCAGTTCCCGATCAGCGGTTAGCGCTTCCAGCTGCGAACCCAGCAGGTTGTAGACACTGTCATCAAAACGCATGGTGCTGACCGGCGCCTTGATCTCGCCGTCTTCCACCCAGAACGTGGCGAAGCGAGTCATGCCGGTCAGGCGCGCCGCCGGCTGGTCGGAGTAGTTCAGGTACCACAGGTTGCTGATGTACAGGCCGGTGCCCAACTGCTTGAGGATATCGGCCTGGGCCAGGCTACCTGCGGCCATCTGCAACGCGCTGGGGGATTCGTCGTCGCTGGCGCCGTTGGCGCTCAAACCGTACTCGGCGGCGCTACGGGAGTTGACCAGCCGGCCTTCGGCCTTGCCCGCGCTGATCAGCTTCACGTCGCTGCGGGGATAGCCGTCACGAGAGAACGCCGAACTCAGTGAATCGCTGACCTGTTCATCGATGCCCACCAAGGGGCTCAACGCTTGATCGCCGCTATACAGGCGCTGCAACGGGCTGCTTTTGCTGGCGATGGCCTGGGCGGAAAAACCGCCCCAGGTGAGCATGCCGATGATTTCTTCCAGCGCCGCCGGAGCGATATAGGCGCGGTATTGTCCCGGCGCCAAGGTGTGCAGCGGGCGGCCAAGAAACTCCAGTTGCTCGCGCGCCTGCTGGAAACGACGGGCGAAGTCGGCACTGTCCCAGTCGTTTCCGGCGTAGCTGGCCTTCACGGCTTCGCCGTTGGCGTGGAACAGGCTGAAATCGAAGTTGAAGCTATTGGCCTGATGCCAACCGAAGGCGCCCGAGGAACTGGCAAAACCGCGGCTAATGGGACCAGCGGCGTAGAAACCGACCATATCCACGCCGTGTGCAGCCTGGTTGATTTCTTCCAGTACCTGAGCCAGCCCTGGCAGCGGTCGAGCCTGCTGGTCCTTGTTTTGCCAGGCGTTGTGGTTGAGCAAAAGATAGGGATCTTGCGGCACCAGCGCCAAGGTCTCGCGCAGTTGTTGCAGGCCATCGGCCAGGCGCTGGCGATCCAGCTCCGGTTCGCCAGCCAAGGTAATACCCAGGTCAGCATGGCGACCGTCATTGATCAGTTTCAGGTTCAGGCTAGCCTGTTGCACCTGTCCGGCCTGACGCACCTTGGCGTGATTGAAACGCACGAACTCGGACGATTCCGCCGCGTAACCCAGATGAAACTGTTCCTCTTCGGTGATGGCCTGCTTGAGCCAATCGACCAGGGCCTTGAAGGTCTGCATCAGGCGTCTCCCCCAAACACATCAACATTGCTGAACACACACGCCGGAGATGCATGGCCGACGCGGATTACCTGGTTGGGCTCGCCCTTGCCGCAGTTCGGCGTACCCAGGACCTTGAAGGTACTGGCGTCGCCGACGGCGCTGAGCTTGCGCCAGAACTGCGCGGAAATGGCCCGGTAGTTGGGGTTCTTTACCACACCCTTGAGTTCGCCGTTTTCAATCAACTGGCCCCATTCGCAGCCGAACTGGAACTTGTTGCGAGCGTCATCAATGGACCACGAGCGGTTGGTGGACATGAGAATGCCGTGCTCGATGCCTTCGATCAGTTGCGCCTGGGTCTGGTCGCCCGCCTCGATATTGAGGTTAGCCATGCGGTCGATAGGCGGGCGGTTCCAGCTGCACGCGCGGCTGTTGGCCACGCCGCCCATGCCCGAGCGGTATTGCGACAGCGCGCCGCCCAACGGTTTGAGCAACAGGCCTTCGCGGATCAGGAATTGCTTGCTGGCGGCGGTTCCGTCGTCGTCATGGCCGTAGCTGGCGAGCTGTTCGGGAATGTCCGGATCGAAGGTCACATTGAGCAGCCTGGAGCCGTATTGCAGGCTGCCAAAGTCGCTGGCCTTGACGAAGCTGGTGCCAGCGTAATTGCGCTCATCGCCGAGGATGCGGTCCAGTTCCAGCGGGTGGCCGATGGATTCGTGGATCTGCAACATCATCTGGTCGGGCATCAGCAACAGGTCGCGCGGGCCTTGCGGCGTGTTAGGTGCCAACAGCAGTTGCAGGGCCTGGTCGGCGATCTGCGCAGCAGCGCCGATCAGGCCGAAGCGGCTGATCACATCGAAGCCGCCTTGCTGGCCGAAGTTGGTGCCGCCCAGGGTGCGGGTCTGGCTATCGCTGCCGTCGTAGGCGGTGACGCTCAGGCCCGGAAAAATAAACCTCTGGGCCTGGCGCAGTTCGGCACCAACGCTGTTGAGGTAGATCTGTTCGACGTGGGTCAGCCCCAGGTTGACTTCCCAGTTCACCAGGCGCTCGTCCTTGGGTACCGCAAAGGATTCGGCGCCGAGCAGTTGGTAGCAATCGCTCAGGGACGGGAACGGCTGGTCGAGGTCGGGCGACAGGTAGTCGGCAACGTCGCTGGACACTGGCTGGTCGCGCAGGTCGAGCAGGGCGTGGGGCTTGATCAACCGGGCCTGCTGTTCGGCGCGCTCAAGGGCGGCTTGCAGGCCTGGCAGGGAAATATCGTTGGTCGCGGCGTAGGCTTCGACACCGTTGAGGCGCACGGTGAGCATCGCGCCTTCGTCGCGGTTCAGGTGTGGAGGCTCGGCGACGTTTTTGCGCACCGACAGGTATTGGCCGGATTCGCGCACGTAGCGCAGGGAGAAAAAATCGGCGGTAGTGCGCAGGGCGGCGAAGTGTTTTTTGAGGATAGGGTGCTTGTCGAACATGGGGCCTTCCTTGTGGGCAGCGCAGGCCCTGAGGCCCTCATCGCGGGCAAGCCCAGCTCCCACATTTGAATGTATTCACAAATCAAGAATGTGGGAGCTGGCTTGCCTGCGATGCTTTTGGCTTTAGACCGGGCAACCCTTGGCGCGCAGGATGGCGTCAAAACGATCAGAGTCCAGGGTGCCGGCTTCGATAGCCGCCAGTGTAGCCTTCTCGCGGGCCAGCAGGTCGTGGCAGCGCACCAGCAATTCCGGCAGTTCAGTTCGCGAAGCTGCGACCACGCCGTCGCCGTCGCCGATCATCAGGTCGCCAGGAGCAACCAGCATGCCAGCGCAAGAGATCGGCACGTTGATTTCGCCGCCGCCGTCGGTGCTCGGGCCACGGTGTACGCCGCCGATGGCGTAGGCCGGCAGTTCGCCGGTTTGCCATTCGTCGAGGTCGCGCAGGGCGCCGTTGATCACCACGCCGACGATGCCGGCCTTCAGGGCCATGGCGCGCATGATGCCGCCGAACACGGCGCGGGTCAGGTCGGCGCTGCCGTCGATCACCAGCACATCGCCCGGACGGGCCATCTGCATGGCTTTGAGAATCATCAGGTTGTCACCCGGACGCACGCGCACAGTCAGTGCACTGCCGAGCATCGGCGCATTGCCGTGGAAGGACTTGAGTCCCAGGCCACCGACGTTACGACCCAGGCAATCGCTGACGGCAGCGGCCGGGATCTTGCTGAATTCCTTCAGCCATTTTGGGTCCAGTGGTTCAACGTTTGGATTGATCAGGAAGCCGGTAGGCCATTTGCTCGAAGAAACGACATCAAACATGAGAAAGCCTCGTGGCCAGGCAAGTGCCGGCGTATCGGTAGGGCAGGAAGATGAAACGTTTGCGCGGTAATAGATTAGGCCTGCGCGGGGGGTGGGATCAAGGGCGGTGCGGTGTGGGACGGGTTTACAGCCTGTGCGGCTAGGGCTGTAATCCATTGTGGCGAGAGAGCTTGTCCCCTCGCCACAGGGGTGTATTAGCTATTACGCAGTACGGCTTACTTCACGCAGCGGCTTGCCACGCGCAGGCTTGTCACCTGCCACGTAGTAATCCGCCGTGCTGCGCGCCAGCGGCTGGCGGCCACGAATCTTGTCGGCGATTTTCTCGGCGATCATGATCGTTGGCGCATTCAGGTTGCCGGTGGTGATCAGCGGCATGATCGAGGCATCGACCACACGCAGGCCCTGCATGCCATGTACGCGACCTTCGCCATCGACCACAGCCATCTCGTCGGTGCCCATCTTGCATGAGCAGGACGGGTGGAACGCGGTTTCGGCGTGCTCCCGGATAAACTTGTCCAGTTGCTCGTCGGTCTGCACTTCAATGCCGGGGCTGATTTCGCGGCCACGGAAGGCGTCCAGTGCTGGCTGTTGCATGATTTCACGGGTCAGGCGGATGCCGTCACGAAATTCCTGCCAGTCCTGTTCGCTGGACATGTAGTTGAAGAGGATGCTCGGGTATTCCCGTGGGTTCTTCGACTTCAGCTGGATGCGGCCACGGCTCGGCGAACGCATGGAACCCACGTGGGCCTGGAAACCGTGCTCTTTAACACCGTTGCTGCCGTTGTAGTTAATCGCGACCGGCAGGAAGTGGTATTGGATGTTCGGCCATTCGAATTCTTCGCGCGAACGGATGAAACCGCCGGCTTCGAACTGGTTGCTGGCGCCAATACCTGTGCCGTTGAACAGCCACTCGGCACCGATGGCCGGCTGGTTGTACCAGAGCAGCGACGGGTACAGCGAGACTGGCTGGGTGCATGAATATTGCAGGTACATTTCCAGATGATCCTGCAGGTTTTCGCCGACGCCTGGCAGGTCGTGGACCACTGGGATGTCGAGGCTTTCCAGCAGTTTTGCCGGGCCAACGCCGGAGCGTTGCAGGATCTGCGGCGAGGCGATAGCGCCGCTGCACACCAGCACTTCCTTGCGGGCACGAGCTTCAACGCGCTCTTCAGCGGCGCCGATCAGGTAACGCACGCCCACGGCACGCTTGCCTTCAAACAGCACTTTGTCGGTCAGAGCATGGGTGACGATGGTCAGCGTCGAACGCTTCTTGGCTGTGTCCAGGTAACCGCGGGCGGTGCTGGCGCGACGGCCGTTCGGCGTCACGGTACGGTCCATCGGGCCGAAGCCTTCCTGCTGGTAACCGTTCAAGTCTTCGGTACGCGGGTAACCGGCCTGCACGCCGGCTTCGACCATGGCGGCGAACAGTGGGTTGTTGCCGGCTTTTGGCGTGGTCACGCTGACCGGGCCTTCGCCACCGTGGTAGTCGTTAGGGCCGATGTCGCGGGTTTCCGCTTTACGGAAATACGGCAGGCAGTCCAGGTAAGACCAGTCTTCCAGCCCTGGGGCTTTCGCCCAGCCGTTGTAGTCCATGGCGTTGCCACGGATGTAGCACATGCCGTTGATCAAGGAAGAGCCACCCAGGCCCTTGCCACGACCGCATTCCATCTTGCGGCCGTCCATGTATGGCTCTGGATCGGTTTCGTAGGCCCAGTTGTAGCGGCGGCCCTGCAGTGGGAAGGCCAGGGCGGCCGGCATTTGGGTACGGAAATCCAGACGGTAGTCCGGGCCGCCTGCTTCCAGCAGCAGGACGGTGACGCCTTCGTCTTCGGTAAGACGGGTCGCCAGGGTGTTACCGGCGGAGCCGGCACCCACGATGATGTAGTCGTATTCTTGGGACATTGAATGCACCCTCATTAAATTTGGTCAGGTTGCTGAATGGTGGTGCCTGGGATGGGGCTGCTGCGCAGCCCAGCGGGGGCAAGCCCCCTCGCCACAAAGGGCATCCCAGACTTCAGGCGGGTTAGAACACCGAGGCGTAGTCGCCCAGCTCAACCTGTACCGATTTGATGCGTGTGAAGTTGTTCAGCGAGGTGATGCCGTTCTCACGGCCAACGCCCGACTGTTTGTAGCCACCGACCGGCATCTTGGCATCGGACTCGCCCCAGGCGTTGATCCAGCAGATACCGGCTTCCAGTTGATGAATCACGCGGTGCGCGCGGTTCAGGTCCTTGGTTACCAGGCCAGCGGCCAGGCCGAAGTCGGTGTCGTTGGCGCGGCGGATCACTTCTTCTTCGGTGTCGTAGGTGAGGATGCTCATCACCGGGCCGAAGATTTCTTCACGGACGATGGTCATTTCGTCGGTGCAGTCAGTGAACACGGTCGGCGCAACGTAGGCACCCTTGGCGAATTCGCCGTCGGTCAGACGGTCGCCGCCGCACAGTACGCGCGCGCCTTCTTCCTTACCTTTGGCAATGTAGCCGAGCACGCTTTCCATATGAGCGAAGCTGACCAGCGGGCCGAAGTTGGTGTTTTCGTCTTGCGGGCTGCCAATGCGGATGCGGGCTACGCGCTCGGCAATCTTGGCTTCGAACGCGCCTTTGAGGGCGGTCGGAACGAATACGCGAGTACCGTTGGTGCAAACCTGGCCCGAGCTGTAGAAGTTGGCCATCATCGCAATGTCGGCGGCGCGATCGAGGTCGGCGTCGTCGAAAATAATCAGCGGGGATTTGCCGCCCAGTTCCATGGTCACTTCTTTGAGCGAAGAGCTGGAAGCGCTGGCCATGACCTTCTTGCCGGTGTCGGTGCCGCCAGTGAAGGAGATTTTCTCGATGCGCGGGTGTTCGGTCAGCCAAGTGCCGACTTCACGGCCGCTGCCGGTCAGGACGTTGAACACGCCGTCTGGAACGCCGGCCGCGGTGTAGATCTCGGCCAGTTTCAGGGTGGTCAGCGAAGTGACTTCGCTTGGTTTGAAGATCATCGCGTTACCGGCGGCCAGGGCTGGCGCGGACTTCCACAGGGCGATCTGGATCGGGTAGTTCCACGCGCCGATACCGGCCACGACGCCCAGGGGCTCGCGACGGGTGTAGACGAACGAAGTGGTACGCAGCGGGATTTGCTCGCCTTCGATGGCGGGCACCAGGCCTGCGTAGTATTCCAGCACGTCGGCGCCGGTGACGATGTCGACATATTGGGTTTCGGAGTACGGCTTGCCGGTGTCCAGGGTTTCCAGGGCGGCCAACTCATCGTTGCGCTCGCGCAGGATTTCAACGGCGCGACGCAGGATGCGCGAACGCTCCATGGCAGTCATCGCGGCCCAGATTTTCTGGCCCTTTTCGGCGCTGACCACGGCACGTTCAACGTCTTCCTTGGTGGCGCGTTGTACGTTGGCGAGAACTTCACCGTTAGCCGGGTTGATGGCTTCGAAGGTGGCATCGCTGCCAGCGTCGGAGTAGCCGCCGTCAATGTAGAGTTTTTGCAGTTCGAAACGGGCCATAAAGTCCTCGCAAGTGCATAAGTGGTTGGCGTTAACCACTAAAAGGTGGGGCCATTAAGGTTCTGGCAACACCGATCAGCAGCAGTTCAGGGGTTGAGCGATTATGTGTGCTCTAACTCACCTGTTTGGCCAATTGGAAATCCATATATTCGTAAGCGATCCGTTGCGCCTGCTCAGTGTCGAAAGCGTCTCCCGACAGTGCGCCGCGCAACCACAAACCGTCGATCAGGGCCGCTAGCCCGCGGGCTGCGCTGCGTGCCTCGGGCAGTGGCATCGCACGGCGGAACTGGCAGCACAGGTTGGAATACAGGCGGTGATCGTTGATCCGCTGCAACCTGTGCAAAGACGGGTGGTGCATGCTGGAGGCCCAGAAGGCCAGCCAGGTTTTCATTGCTGGGCCGTTGACCTGGCTGGCGTCGAAGTTGCCTTCGATGATCACCTGCAGGTGCGCCCGTGGGCTGTCATCCTTCAACGCGTGCCGACGAGCGTGGACATTCTCGATCAAGACGTTCATCAGGTACCGCATCGTGGCGGCAATCAGGCCGTTCTTGTCCTGAAAGTAGTGACTGATGATGCCATTCGAGACGCCGGCCAGGCGGGCGATCAGCGCAATGCTGGCATCTCCCATTCCGACCTGATCGATGGCCGTCAACGTGGCTTCGATCAACTGCTGGCGGCGTATGGGTTGCATACCGACCTTGGGCATCGTGCACCTCTCCTTAGGCCTGCCGACGAGCGATAAACGTCCGTCGGCTTGTGGGCCAGTCTATTTTGTTTTGATTGAACGTTCAATCAACAAAGAATAAGATCTGCGACAAATCGTCACGCCCTGTAGGTGTTTTACCGACAAGGCGCGACACCAGACATCTGAAAAAAACCTCTGAAACGACCACGTGGCATAGCGCGAGCTGGCGAAGACGGAACGTTTGAATGGGCAAGACGCTTAAGGTCATGACGCGACGCTTTTTTTACTGAAAAGAGCTCGCCCAAGGCTTTCGCCGCCAGCCAACAATGTTGCTTTTGTGGGGTTCAGGGTTTTTCGGGGTGTCTTTATATCACCCACCAGTCGACTGCCAAAAAATCGATGGATCGGGTAAAGCGCTGCCTTGTGTTTCTCTCTCGCACTGCCTGGAGCATCTGTGCCATGAGTTCTGCCTCTCTTATAAAGACCCCGCCAGAAAAGGTACGGGTCAACGGTTGGGTGTTCTACACCTCTACCGCGCTGATTTTGTTGTTGACTGCCATTTTGATCATCGCCCCGCAAGAGGCCGGCCGGGTGCTTGGTGTAGCCCAGGCCTGGCTGTCCAAAAGCTTTGGCTGGTACTACATGGTGGTCATCGCTGCCTACCTGGTATTTGTGGTGGGCCTGGCGTTTTCGTCCTACGGCAAGTTGAAACTGGGCAGCAAGGACGACACCCCAGACTTCAGCTATGGCGCCTGGGCCGGCATGCTGTTCTCTTCGGGGATCGGCATCTCGCTGTTGTACTTCGGTGCTTCGGAGCCGTTGGACCACTACTTCAATCCGCCTGAAGGCGCTGGCGCCACTGGCACGGCCGCACGGCAGGCGTTGCAGTTGACCTTCCTGCACTGGGGCCTGCACGGCTGGGCGATCTATGCCTTGGTCGGCCTGGCCGTGGCGTACTTTGCCTATCGTCATAACCAGCCGCTGGCCTTGCGTTCGGCGCTGTACCCGCTGGTGGGCGAGCGTTGGGTCAAAGGCGCTGCCGGTCACGCGGTGGACGGTTTTGGTATGTTCGTGACCTTGCTGGGCCTGGTGACCAACCTCGGCATTGGCTCGCTGCAAGTATCGTCGGGGCTGGAAAACCTGTTCGGTATGGAGCACAACAACACCAACCTGCTGATCGTGATCATCGTGATGAGCACCGTGGCGACCATCGCCGCCGTGTCGGGTGTGGAAAACGGCATTCGCCGCCTGTCCAACCTCAACATTGTGCTGTTCAGCGGCTTGCTGATTTTCGTGCTGTTGTTCGGCCCGACCCTGCATTTGCTTAATGGCCTGGTGCAGAACACCGGCGATTACCTGAACGGCATCGTGCTGAAAACCTTCGACTTGTATGTATACGAAGGTGATGGCGAGAAGTCCGAGCGCTGGATGGGCCTGTGGACCCTGTTCTACTGGGCCTGGTGGATTTCCTGGGCACCCTTCGTGGGCATGTTTATCGCGCGTATTTCCCGTGGTCGTACCGTGCGTGAACTGGTGGCCGGCGTATTGCTGATCCCGTTGGGCTTCACCCTGGCGTGGTTGTCGATCTTCGGCAACTCGGCGCTGGACCTGGTGCTTAACCATGGCGCGGTGGAGTTGGGCAAAACTGCCCTGGAACAACCGTCCATGGCGATCTACCAACTGCTTGAGCATTACCCCGCGTCGAAAATCGTCATTGGTGTGTCGATTTTTGTGGGCTTCGTGCTGTTCCTGACCCCGGCGGATTCCGGCGCGGTGATGATGGCGAACCTGTCTTGCAAGGGCGGCAACGTTGACGAAGATGCGCCGCACTGGCTGCGGATTTTCTGGTCGGCGGTGATCACCCTGGTGACCATCGGTTTGCTGTTCGCCGGTAACTTTGAAGCCATGCAAACCATGGTGGTGCTGGCCGGCCTGCCGTTCTCGGTGGTGCTGATTCTGTTTATGTTCGGTCTGCACAAGGCCATGCGCCAGGACGTGGCGATCGAGCTGGAGCAAGCGCAACTGGCTGAGCGTGGTCGTCATGGTTTCAGCGAGCGCTTGACTGCCCTCGACCTGCAACCAACCCAAGCCGTGGTGCAGCGCTTTATGGATAAAAAGGTGACGCCGGCGCTGGAAGACGCGGCGGTGGCCTTGCGTGCTCAAGGGCTGGATGTGCAGACCGTGCTCGGTAAGTCCAAGTGCTGCATGGGCGTGCGGATCGAGATGGAAGAGGGCAACCCGTTTGTCTACGAGGTCAGCCTGGATGGCTACCTGGCGGCGCCGAGTGAGTCGCTCCAGGGTGAGGAAGAGCGCACGCGCTACTACCGCGCCGAGGTGTATTTGCACAACGGCAGCCAGGAATACGACCTGATGGGCTTCACCCCGGAACAAATTACCCGGGATGTGCTCGATCAGTTTGAAAGCCATCGCCAGCTCCTTGGCCGCGTCTATAGCTGAAGGTTGAGACAGTGACCGTTCCCCCGCATGGGAACGATCAAACTGCCTAAGACAAAAAGGGATCGCTCACCGCGATCCCTTTTTTTCAGCCCAGGTTCTTGCCTAACAGCGCGTGGTACAGCTCGCTGTCACCCAAAATCCCCACCACCTTGTTGTTGTCCTGCAGCACCAGCTTGTTTCCTGTCTGATAGCGAATCTGCAACGCATCGCGCATACCAATATTGGAATCCACCAGCGTCGGTACCCGGCCCAACCCCTCCACCGCTTGCCCAGGCGCCCAGTTCTGCAGGTTCAGCACTGAACCATTCTGGCGTGCGCCCTTGATGGTGTTGCCTTCGGCCAGGTCCAGCCACGAGTCGTCGCCAGGATCGAGACATACCGAACCGTTGACCCGCTTGCAGTTGTCCAGCGTGCGCATCAGGCTGCGGCCGCACAGCACGTTCAGCGGATTGGTATGGGCGACGAAGGTGCGCACATAGTCATCCGCCGGGTTCAGCACGATCTCTTCCGGCACGCTGTACTGGATGATCCGCCCGTCTTTCATGATCGCGATGCGGCTGCCCAGTTTCAGCGCCTCATCCAGGTCATGGCTGACGAATACGATGGTCTTGCTTAGCTTGCGTTGCAGCTCCAGCAGTTCATCCTGCAAACCCTGGCGGATCAGCGGGTCGAGGGCGGAGAAGGGTTCGTCCATCAGCAGGATATCGGCGTCCATCGCCAGGGCGCGGGCTAGGCCCACACGTTGCTGCATGCCGCCGGACAACTCATCGGGTTTCTTGTTGCGCCACTGGGACAGGCCCACCAGCTCCAACTTCTCGTCCACCAACGTGCGGCGTTCTTTCTCTGGTCGGCCCTGCATCTCCAGGCCGAAGCTGATGTTTTCGCGCACCGTCAGCCACGGCATCAGGGCGAATTTCTGGAAGACCATGGCGATGCGCTTGGTGCGCATCATTTTCAGCTCGGCTGGCGTGCAAGACGCAATGTCGATCTGTTTGCCTTCATGCTCAACAAACAGTTGCCCGCGGCTGACGGTGTTCAAGCCGTTGATGCAACGCAGCAGGCTCGACTTGCCGGAGCCGGACAAGCCCATGAGCACGCAGATCTCGCCTTTCTCGATGTCGAGGCTGGCCTTTTCGACGCCGACAATTTGCCCGGTTTTTTTCAGGATCTGGTCGCGGGTCATACCTTGGTCAAGCAGTTTCAGGGCTTCACGGGGGTCCTTGGAGAACACCACGTCGACCTGATCAAAGCGAATGATGCTCATGCGTCACCCCCTACTTTGGCGTCGGGTTGTTTGCAGATACGGTCGAGCATGATCGCCAGCAGCACAATAGCCAGACCGGCTTCGAAGCCTAGGGCAATGTCGGCGGTGTTCAGTGCGTTGACCACCGGTTTGCCGAGGCCGTCGGCGCCCACCAGGGCGGCGATTACCACCATCGACAACGACAGCATGATGCATTGGGTAATGCCGGCGGCGATGCTCGGCATGGCGTGGGGCAGTTCAATACGCGAGAGCAATTGACGGCGTGAGCAGCCAAAGGCTTTGCCAGCGTCCAGCAACTCTTGCGGGACATCACGGATACCCAGGTAGGTCAGACGGATGGGCGCGGCAATCGCGAACACCACCGTGGAAATCAGGCCAGGCACCACACCCAGCCCGAAGAGGGTCAGGGTAGGGATGAGGTAGACGAAGGTCGGTACGGTCTGCATCAGATCGAGTACCGGCCGCATCAGGGTATAGAACATCGGTTTGTGTGCGGCGACGATGCCCAGCGGCACACCGATGACCACGCAGACCAGGGTGGCGAACAACACTTGCGCCAAGGTCTCCATGGTTTCCTGCCAGTACCCCAGGTTGAGGATCAGCAGAAAGGAAAGGATGACGAAAACCGTCAGTCCCCATTTGCGTTGAATAAAGTGAGCAAGCAGCGCAATCAGACCGATCAATGCCAGCGGATTGAACCAGGTCAGCGCAAACGTCACGCCGTGGATCATCGTTTCCAGTGTCGATGCGATTGCGTCGAAGTAGTCGGCGCCGTTTTGCGTCAACCACTCAACGAAGGCAGCGATGTACTGGCCAAGGGGGATTTTCTGTTCAGTCAGCATGGTAGTGAGTGTCCACATGCGAAGAGGGAAAACATCCCGAGCCAGCGTACCGGCCCGGGGTCAGCGGTTACTCGGCGAGCTTGGCTTTTACGGCCTCCAAACCTGGTTTGCCATCGATGGTGGTAACACCGGCTAGCCAGGTGTCGAGCACTTGCGGGTTTTTCTTCAGCCACGCCTTGGCGGCGGCTTCGGGTTTCATTTTGTCGTCCAGGACGTTGCCCATCAGGGTGCTTTCCATGTCCAGGGTGAACGCCAGGTTTTTCAGCAACTGACCGACGTTGCTGCATTCCTGGACGTAGCCTTTGCGGGTGTTGGTGTAGATGGTCGCCTTGCCATAGTCGGGGCCGAAGGAATCGTCACCGCCGGTGAGGTACTTCATCTTGAAACGGGTGTTCATCGGGTGCGGCTCCCAGCCCAGGAACACCACGTCGGTGCCACGGCGCTGAGCGCGATCTACCTGGGACAACATCCCGGCTTCGCTGGACTCGACCACCTTGAAGCCTGCGGTTTTCAAGCCGAAGGCGTCTTTGTCGATCAGACTCTGGATGGTGCGGTTACCGTCGTTACCCGGCTCAATGCCGTAGATCTTGCCGTCCAGTTCTTTCTTGAATTTGACGATGTCGGCGAAGTCTTTCAGGCCCTTGTTGTACAGCGCCTCGGGCACCGCCAGGGTGTACTTGGCGTTTTCCAGGTTGGCGCGCACGGTTTCCACGGTGCCGGCATCACGGTACTGCTTGATGTCGTTTTCCATGGTCGGCATCCAGTTGCCGAGGAAGATGTCCATGTTCTTGCCGTCGGCCAGGGACTTGTAGGTCACTGGAACGGAAATCATCGTGGTGCGGGTTTTGTAGCCGAGGGCTTCGAGGACCACGCTGGTGGTGGCGGTGGTGACGGTGATGTCAGTCCAGCCGACATCCGAGAAATTGACGGTACTGCATTGCGCCGGTTCTGCGGCTTGTGCCGCAAGGGGCAGACTCAGCATGGCGGCCAACAACAACGACGGGGAACCTTTCATGGGTTTGGACTCCTGGTGTTTTTCTGGCGGCGTTCGCCGCGCTTTATAAGTGTTGCGGTTGGGGCGTGCGACACAGCTCTGCCACGGTACCTTGCAAACGAGTCGTGACTGATCATGTACCAGTGAAAATCTGACGCCTACAGGGGGCGTCGTATCCAGTACAGGGATGGTCGTATCCAGTGTCGGTGACGTCGCTTACAGAATTTTTCCAAGGCAATACTGCACTTTTTGTCGATCTGCACCGTAAAAAAACGGTCAAAACGAGTGATCGCACGGGGGCGGCGCTGGTAAGCATGGGTACGTCGGTGTGAGACGCCGAACGGGGCAACAAAAGCTTGATGATGCGCCCATCTCGGCGGAAAGCAGCTTGAGCGTAGCAGCTCCGTCACCAGGTGTTTTCTATGCCTGGCCTGTGCTCATCGAGGAGTTTCACGGTAATGGCTATCAGCGTTTTCGACCTGTTCAAGATCGGCATCGGCCCTTCCAGTTCTCACACCGTCGGCCCCATGCGCGCCGCGGCGTTATTCGTTCAAGGAATGCGTGAACGTGGTCTGTTGGAACAGGTACGGCGCGTTGAAGTTCAGCTTTACGGCTCTTTATCGGCCACGGGCATCGGTCACGGCAGCGACAATGCCGTGATCATGGGGCTGATGGGCGAGTGGCCGGATGCGATTGATCCGTCGCTGATTGGCCTGCGCATCGAGACCCTGCGCGAGACCAACACCTTGCTGCTGGACGGGCGTTTGCCGGTGCCGTTCCTGTGGTCGCGGGACATGCGCCTGATCGACGAAAACCTGCCGTTCCACCCCAATGCCATGACCCTGGTGGTGTTCGCTGATGACACTGAGCTGCACCGCGACACCTACTATTCAGTGGGCGGCGGCTTTGTGGTGGATCAAGCGCAGGCCGCCAGTGGTGTGGCAGACATGGATCGCACTGAGCTGCCCTATGATTTTTCCAGCGCCGTGCAATTGCTGAGCTTGTGCAAGACCCACAACCTGCGGGTCGCCGAATTGATGTTGGCCAACGAAAAGGTCTGGCGCTCGGAGGAGGACATTCGCAGTGGCCTGATGAAGCTCTGGCGTGCGATGCAAGATTGTGTCGAACAAGGCCTCAAACACGAAGGCATCCTCCCCGGCGGCCTGAACGTGCGGCGGCGTGCGGCCAGGTTGCACCGCAGTTTGCAGGAGCTGGGCAAGCCCAACGTGATCGGCTCGACCTTGAGCGCCATGGAGTGGGTCAACCTGTTCGCCCTGGCCGTGAACGAGGAAAACGCCGCTGGCGGGCGCATGGTCACGGCACCGACCAACGGCGCGGCGGGGATCATTCCGGCGGTATTGCACTACTTTATGAAATTCAGCGAGGTGGTCACCGAAGCCAACGTGGTGGACTACTTCCTCAGCGCGGCGGCGGTAGGGATTCTGTGTAAAAAGAATGCATCGATCTCCGGCGCCGAAGTCGGTTGCCAGGGCGAAGTCGGCTCGGCCTGCGCCATGGCGGCGGCCGGGCTGGCGGAGATTCTCGGCGCTACGCCGGAACAGTTGTGCAATGCGGCGGAGATTGGCCTGGAACACAATCTGGGCCTGACCTGCGACCCGGTGGGCGGCCTGGTGCAAGTGCCGTGTATCGAGCGCAATGCCATTGCGGCGGTGAAAGCGATCAATGCGGCGCAGATGGCCTTGCGTGGCGATGGTCAGCACTTTATCTCCCTGGACCGGGTGATCCGCACCATGCGTGATACCGGCGCGGATATGCATGACAAGTACAAGGAGACTTCGCGGGGAGGGTTGGCGGTGAGTGCCGTTGAATGTTGACTGTAGGAGCGAGCTTGCTCGCGAAGGTCGTGAACGATAACGCGCCCATCCTGAATGAACGCGGCGCTCTCAGGTTTTTCGCGAGCAAGAACTAGGCGTCCCCCTCGCTCCTACATTGAGCACACCCTCTCGTCACGCTACCTTTTAGCGCGTCGCAAATAGATAAGTAGCTCCCGAACGAATCCGCCGCTGACCACCCGTCACCTGTGCTTGTGGTGACAGACTTTTCCTACGTCGTTTCTTCCGCTTCCCACAAGTGCTACCGATCTGCTCACACCCCTTGAGCCTGCTTCCGATCGCGTTTTTTTCGGGTCATATTCCCCACTCCGTGCGCGGGCTTATATAGACGCGTCAGTAGGTCGTTTTCAGGAGTTATTGAATAGCCATTCAACTTTAGGCATGGCATTTGCTCTATCAACTCAAAGCCTCTCTCCCGGGGAATATTTCCGAGGAAGAAGAGTGCAATAACAAGAGCCTCGCCTGAGGCCATCACCCGCTTTGTGTGAGGAGATACCGCGATGACGTCGTTCAACTCCGGGGCTCAACCCCAGAACCGTGCGCCTCAATCCATCGGTTTTTTGCTGCTGGACAATTTCACGCTGATTTCCCTGGCCTCCGCAGTAGAACCGCTGCGCATGGCCAACCAATTGTCCGGCCGCGAGCTGTACCGCTGGACGACCTTGAGTGTCGACGGAAACCATGTGTGGGCCAGCGACGGTCTGCAAATCACCCCCGATGCCTCGATGCACAAAGCCCCGGCCCTGGACACCATCATTGTCTGCGGCGGCGTGGGTATCCAGCGCACCGTCACCCGTGAACATGTGTCGTGGCTGCAAAGCCAGGCGCGCCAGTCGCGCCGTCTCGGTGCGGTGTGCACCGGCAGTTGGGCTTTGGCTTGCGCAGGTCTGTTGGATGGCTTTGATTGCAGCGTGCACTGGGAATGCCTGGCGTCGATGCAGGAAGCTTTCCCGCGCGTGGCCATGAGCACACGCCTGTTCACCCTGGACCGCAACCGCTTCACCAGCTCCGGCGGCACTGCGCCGCTGGACATGATGCTGCACCTGATCAGCCGCGACCACGGCCGTGAATTGTCGGCAGCGATCTCCGAGATGTTTGTCTACGAACGTATCCGCAATGAGCAGGATCACCAGCGTGTACCGCTCAAGCACATGCTCGGCACCAATCAGCCGAAACTGCAGGAAATCGTCGCGCTGATGGAGGCTAATCTGGAAGAGCCCATCGACCTCGATGAACTGGCGGTGTATGTCGCCGTTTCCCGGCGTCAGCTGGAGCGGCTGTTCCAGAAATACCTGCACTGTTCGCCGTCGCGCTACTACCTCAAGTTGCGCCTGATCCGTGCACGACAGTTGCTCAAGCAAACGCCGATGTCGATCATCGAAGTGGCGTCGGTGTGCGGGTTTGTCTCCACGCCGCACTTCTCCAAATGCTACCGCGAATACTTCGGCATTCCACCACGGGATGAGCGCGTCGGTTCCAACACCACCCAGCAAGTGGCAATGATGCCGATCCCGCAGGCGTTGGTGTTGTCACCGCTGTCCGGGCCGTTGTCGGCGTTGAGCCAAGCTCGCAATGAGTCGACTTTCGCGAGTGTAAGGCTCTAACGCTCTAACTGTAGGAGCGAGCTTGCTCGCGAAGGTCGTGAACGATGACGCCAGGCATCCTGGATGAACACGTCGTCCTCAGGTTTTTCGCGAGCAAGCTCGCTCCTACAGAGACAGTGATTTTCAGGCGCCGGAGTTCTGCCGAAACTGCACCAGCGCCGGCAACAACTGCTTATCAATCGCCTGCCTTACCGCCGGTAAAATCGTCGCGCTACTGGTGTACATCTGCTCGACCATACCCTTGAGCGCCTTGGCTCGCGCTTCACTCAAACCGCGCACGGCACATTCGCAGGCCTGCTCGGCGGTGGCGCCGCTGGACACTTCGAAACCCAACGACCGCAGTTGGCCAAGCAGGTCGTCCTGGTCAATCAAATCCGCGTGCATCATGACGTTTATCCTTGTTAGGGGAGCGGGGGATTAAGGTCGATTCTGGTAGGCGATCGGGATGTCGGCAAGGGCTGAATGCGCGAATGGCTCTGATACCTATGAACAGGTCGTTTTCGGCTAACTCGCCAGCCCAAGGAATGGGCACACTGGACTCAAGCAAGCACCTTGAAGGTTTGGTCACCCTCGGGATGCGCAGCTCACACAAAACACTCTGCCCCGATCCTGTCACGGCTTGATCGGGGCTTTTTTTGCTTATCGCTGCAGCACCAGGATTCGCGACAACAACTCATCCCGATCGATATAGCAGCCCTGGAAATGCCGCGCCCCCGAAGCCGGGTCAAAGGCATTGCGCGCATGTAACGTGCGGCGATTATCGAAGCACCACAACTCACCGGGATTCAATCGTTTGACCAGGCGAAACCGATCCTCGCGCGTCATTGCGATAAACCGTCGATAGGCGCGGTACACCAACGGCATCTGCTCCACCGACGTCTCAAACGGCCCGCGCAGAAAGTTGGCCATGCGGATCTCTGCGACCTCACCCAGGGCATCCAGCGCAATGATCGGCGCCAGCTGGCGATAGTCGCTATGGCGGTCCTTGTTGCGAAACTCCACCGGGATTTCACACAGTGCACGAAACGCTTCGGGATCTTCTTCTCGCAAGGCGCGAGCAATGGCAAAACCGTCGACAAAAATACTCTCGCCCCCGTTGGCGTCATTGACCAGGCAATGCAGAAATTGCAGCCCCGGTTGCAGCTCGCGGGTGGGCAAGTCGCTGTGCAGCGGCAAGTTGAAAGAGGTGTAGGCATTGCTGTCGGCATCGGCCTTGGATTGCACGTTGAACAGCACGCCGAAATTACTCTCGCGGATGAACGAAATGCGCCTGGCGATAAGTGCCAGGGAGCCTGGTTCGACAGGTACGTCGCGCACTTGGGTCAGGCCGCTGTCGCGCAGGGCCAGCAGCCATTGCAGCAGTGCCTTCGGGTCTTCCATCAAGGCTGCGTATTCAAAAACCGGCAGTTCAAAACGGCTGTCCCACAGCTTGGATGTTGGCTTGGCGGCACGGCGTTCGGCGCGGGATTCATCGTCATAGGCATGGGCCCGCAGCCAGCCGGGATCGAAGCGGCTACTGTGGCCGCCGTTCCATTCCACACGCAGGAAACCCTGATCAATGTGTGCGCTTAGGGCCGTGAGGTTCTCGTCGACATCGACAATCTCCAGCAGCTGCTCGCGGGTCACGCTGTACACGCAGGCCGGACACGGGCAGTTGTCCCGCAGCCACTGATGATGGAACGGGCTGCCCCGGCCATCGGCCCACTGCACCCGCACCTGATCGGCCAACACCTGAGCATTGGCGAGGGCGCTGATCAGCGGGTAAGTGCGGAAGTCGGCAACAGCGGCGACGGTGTTCATGGTGATTCCCTATTTTTCCGGTGGCAGGCCAATGACGCGGCCGAGGAGGGCGGGTTTTGCCAGATCGGTTTGTTCGCCAGTGATGGCCGCCAGCTTGTCCAATATCGCCTCAGTGAACGGTGCCGAACGCGGCCCAGCGAGATCGACGTGGAGCAGCATTTGTTCGTTGCCGGCCAGTTCCCGCTCTTCTCCCACCAGATGCAGGCTGTGATAGAGGTGCAGGCGCTTGCGGTCGTAGGCGATCAGTTGCGTGCGAACTTCAACCTCGGCGCCCAGCTTCACTTCGTGTAGGTAGTTGAGGTGCAGTTCCAGGGTGAACAGCGAGTTGCCGCTGGCTTCGCGGTTGTCGCTGTCCAGGCCCAGGGTGTCCATCAGCGCGTCGGTGGCGTAGCTGAAAATCAGCAGGTAGAAGGCATCGCGCAGGTGGTCGTTGTAGTCGACCCAGTCGGGGAGAATTTTTGTGGTGTAGGTGGTTAGAGCGGGCATGGCATCGGTTCCAGGGGAGATGATCGGTTACTCACTGAAGGTCATGCCGTGCTTGGCTTTGGTGGTTCTCACCGCCTCCAACACCGCCAACAGGCAATCATCACGATAGCGCTCCAGGGCCGAAATGCTGTGGTTGCCCAACTGATCGCGGGTGCCATCGACCACATCGTCAATCAGCTTGTCGGTCAATTCAGGGGCGGGCAGATAGGTCCACGGCAACTGCAGCGCCGGCCCAAACTGCGCCATGAAGTGGCGCATCCCGGCATCGCCACCCGCCAGCGTGTAGGTCAGGAAAGTCCCCATGAACGACCAGCGCAAACCCGCGCCAAAGCGAATTGCATCGTCGATTTCGCCGGTAGTCGCCACACCATCGTTGACCAGGTGCAGCGCCTCGCGCCACAGCGCTTCCAGCAGGCGGTCGGCGATAAAGCCTGGAACTTCCTTGCGTACATGCAGCGGGCGCATGCCGAGGGATTCATACACCTTGATCGCGGCCTGCACCGCTTCTGGCGCGGTATTTTTGCCGCCTACCACTTCCACCAGCGGCAGCAGGTACACCGGGTTGAACGGGTGGCCGACCACACAACGCTCAGGATGGGTCGAACCTTCGTAAAACTCGCTGGGTAACAGCCCTGAAGTGCTGGAGCCGATCAACGCATTGGGCTTGGCCGCCGCGCTGATCTGGGCGTGTAATTGCAGCTTCAGTTCCAGGCGTTCCGGGGCGCTTTCCTGGATGAAGTCAGCGTCTTTGACGCACTCTTCAATGGTTGCGACAAAACGCAGGCGGTCCTGGGATGCACCGGGTGCCAGGCCTTGTTTTTCCAGGGCACCCCAAGCGTTGGCGACGCGTTTGCGCAAGGCTGCTTCGGCGCCGGGTGCCGGGTCCCAGGCCACTACATCGAGGCCGTGGGCCAAGGCGCGCGATACCCAGCCGCTGCCGATGACACCGCTGCCCAGTGCTGCGAAGGTTTTGATTTCGGTGATAAAGCGCATGGCAACTTCCTAAAGAGAGGGTAATTCCTGTAGGCGCGAGGGGGGACTCCTACAGGATGAGGCTGTGATCGTAATTAGCCGCGCTTGGTCAAGCCCATCTTGATTCGGCCTTCTGCCGGGGTCATGACCCGCGCACCCAGTCGACTGAGGATCTCGCTGGCACGTTCCACCAACTGCCCATTGGTGGCCAGCACGCCTTTGTCCAACCACAGATTGTCTTCCAGGCCGACCCGCACGTTGCCACCCAGCAGCACCGCTTGCGCCGCCATCGGCATCTGCATGCGGCCGATACCAAACCCGGCCCACACCGCGTCAGCCGGCAGGTTATCGACCATGGCTTTCATGGTGGTGGTATCCGCCGGTGCTCCCCACGGAATGCCCAGGCACAGCTGGAACAGCGGGTTATCGAGCAAGCCTTCCTTGATCATCTGTTTGGCAAACCACAGGTGTCCGGTATCGAAGATTTCCAGCTCGGCCTTCACGCCCAGCTCTTGAATGCGTTTGGCGCCAGCCCGCAACTGCGCGGGGGTGGAGACGTAAATGGTGTCGCCGTCGCCGAAGTTCAGGGTGCCGCAGTCCAGGGTGCAGATTTCCGGCAGCAGCGCTTCAACGTGGGCCAGACGTGTCAGCGGCCCGACCAGATCAGTGTTGGGGCCGAACTCCATGGGGTTCTCGCCGCCACCGATTTCCAGGTCGCCGCCCATGCCGGCGGTGAGGTTGACGATGATGTCGACATCCGCCTCGCGAATGCGCTCCATCACTTCGCGGTACAGCGCCACGTCACGGCTGAACTTGCCGGTTTGCGGATCACGCACGTGGCAGTGCACGACGGTGGCGCCGGCCTTGGCGGCTTCCACGGCCGCAGCCGCGATTTGTTTGGGAGTGACCGGCACATGTGGGCTTCTGGCGGTCGTGTCGCCAGCACCGGTGAGAGCGCAGGTGATGATGACGTCGTGGTTCATGAGACGGGTCCTTGCAGGCGTGATTTAGAGGTGTGGTTTCAAGGTGTAGTGATGCCGTTCGCAGCCAAGGGTGGCTGCGAAACGGTGATTCAAAAAAGGTTATTTACTGGTCAATTGCAGGTTGGCGGCAGCCGGTTTGCCGTCGAAGGTGGTCACCCCTTCCAGCCAGCGCTGCTGGTCTTGCGGGTGATCCTTGAGCCACTGCTTGGCCGATTCGAAAGCGTCCTTGTGATCGAGCAGCGGCTGCATCATCCGGCTCTCGTCTTCGGCGGTGTACGTCAGGTTGCTCAGCAGGCGGCTAACGTTGGGGCATTGTTGAGCGTAGGTGGGCGAGGTGACGGTCCACACTGTGGCCATGCCCTCGTTCGGGCCCAGGGCGTCGTCGCTGCCGGTGAGGTAAGTCATCTTGACGTTGACGTTCATCGGGTGCGGCGCCCAGCCGAAAAACACCACGGCTTCATTGCGACGCACGGCGCGATCCACTGCGGCAAGCATGCCGGCCTCGCTGGATTCCACCAGCTGGAATTTGCCCAGGCCAAACTGGTTCTTGGCGATCATCGCCTTGATCTGGGTGTTGGCACCTGAACCGGGTTCGATGCCATAGATCTTGGCGCCCAACTCTTTTTCGAACCTGGCGATATCGGCGAAGGTTTTCAGGCCCTTGTCGGCCAGGTAGGTCGGCACCGCGAGGGTGGCACGGGCGTCCTTGAGGCTCGGCGCATCAAGGACCTTGACCTGCTTGGCGTCGACAAACGGGGTGATGGTCTGGGTCATCAGCGGGTTCCAGTAGCCGAGGAACATATCCAGGCGCTGATCGCGGATTGCGGCGAAGATGATTTGCTGGGACGCGCTGGTCTGTTTGGTCTTGTAGCCGAGGCCGTCGAGCAATACTTGGGTCATGGCGCTGGTGGCGATTACGTCGGTCCAGTTCACCACGCCCATGCGCACGTTCTGGCAAGAAGCCGCATCGGCTGCCATGACGTTGGTGCTCAAGATGGCGCTGGCGCTGAGTGTAAGCACACAGCGGCTGATCAGTCGGTTCATGGTGCAGCCCTCGGCAGGTCGTTATTGTGGGTTCCGGCGTCTTTGTGCGCCGTGCAGCTAGGTTGTGCAGTTTTAAGCTACGCAGCTTGAGGGCAAACAAAACGCACGGCGGCGACCAGCTCTTGCACTGCAGCGACCTGTCCGCTTGAATGCCCCATTGAACTGGGGTATCACAGTGCCCACGCGGCCCGTCCTACGAGAGCGCTCCATGTCCCAGGATTTCTACTTTCTGCTGATGCCGGGTTTCTCCGCCATCGGCTTTATTTCCGCCATCGAACCGTTGCGCGTGGCCAATCGCTTTCGTGGTGAGCTGTACCGTTGGCATGTGCTGAGCGCGGATGGCGGCGCGGTGCTGGCGAGCAACGGCATGTCGGTCAATGCCGACGCGGCGCTGGAACCGCTGAAGAAGGGTTCAACCCTGCTGGTGGTGGCCGGTTTCGAACCGCTGAAGTTCGCCACGCCCGCCCTGGAATATTGGCTGCGCCGTCTCGACCACGACGGAGTGACCCTTGGCGCCATCGACACCGGCAGCTTTGTCCTGGCTGAAGCAGGACTGCTCGACGGCCACCGACTGACCCTGCACTGGGAAGCCATCGACGCCTTCAAGGAGTCCTATCCACAGCTGACGGTGATTCAGGAACTGTTCGAAATCGACCGCCGACGCATTACCTCGGCGGGCGGTACCGCCTCTATCGACCTGATGCTCGACCTGATCAGCCAGGCCCACGGTCCGGAGCTGGCGATCCAGGTGTCCGAGCAGTTCGTACTGGGTCGCATCCGCCCACGCAAAGACCACCAGCGCATGCAGATCGCCACGCGCTACGGCATCAACAACAAGAAACTGGTGCAGGTGATTGGTGAGATGGAACAGCACACCGAGCCGCCGCTGAGCACGCTGGCGCTGGCGGAGGCGATCAAGGTCACACGGCGGCAGTTGGAGCGGCTGTTTCGGTTGCACCTCAACGACACGCCGAGCAACTTCTACCTGGGCCTGCGCTTGGAAAAGGCCCGGCAGTTGCTGCGCCAAACGGACATGAGCGTGCTGGAAGTGAGCATTGCCTGCGGCTTTGAGTCACCGTCGTATTTCACTCGAAGTTACCGGGCGCGATTTGCCAAGTGTCCGAGAGAGGATCGGCGACGGGAGGTGGTTTGACCGCAATTTATAGTCAATTCTAGCGACGACCATAACTGGCTTGCCTGCGATTGCGATGCAACAGTCAACACTTCACCGGCGGGCCCACAGCTATCGCAGCATAGGTATCTACACAACGCTTGATGGTTGGCGGATTCCCTGTGGTGATCGAGCTTGTTGTGCCCAGCGGGTTTTCTGTGGCAAGCCGGTTCACCACAACACGCTCCTACACTAAATAGCGGTGGGACTTATTTCTTCACCAGCGCTGAACACGCTGCTTTAAACGCTTCATGCTGATACTTGTTCAGCGTCGCTGGCAGGGCGAAATCGTGTTTCTTGTTTTGCGCATTAATGGTTTGCCGATTCCCTGTGGCGAGCGGGCTTGCCCGCGTTGGGCTGCGCAGCAGCCCTGAAACATGCCCCTTCGTTCTGTCTGAAAGAATGTGCTGTTCTTACTGGGGCCGCTTCGCGGCCCAACGCGGGCAAGCCCGCTCGCCACAGAAAGCCCGTTCACCACAACACGCTCCCACGCTAAATAGCGGTGGGGCTTATTTCTTCACCAGCGCTGAACACGCTGTTTTAAACGCTTCATGCTGATACTTGTTCAGGGTCGCTGGCAGGGCGAAGTCGTGTTTCTTGTTTTGCGCGTTGATAGTCTGCGGCGACAGCAACGTTACCTCGCAGCCTTCCAGCAGCTGAAATATGCCTTCAATCTTGAAGGTGGTCGGGCCGCCGGCGAACTCGCCTTTCTTGCTGCGCTTCTTGATGGCGATACGGGTGATGCCGTTGTCGCGGATAAAAGCGGCCACTTGGGTGGCGAAGGCTTTGACGTTGGCCGCTTCATCGTCGTCTTCGAGGGCAATTTTTTTGGTGGCCAGGGCGATGTGGTTCAGTGTTTGGCTGTCCAGGGAGGCGACGGCGATGATGGCTTCGCTGCCTTTGATTTCGATGCCGCAGATGTTCATGGAGTCGCCTTGGAAAGGGTGGAGAGGCCGCGAATGGTCGCGCACCTTGGGATCAGGGTCAAAGCTTTCGACGGGCGGCTGCCATCAGGCTCAGGCACGCAGCCGCCAGGGCCAGTGCCGTCATCAGCGCACCCATCAACGGCGTCATTTCCAGTCTGTCCTTGGCAATCACCACACCACCCAGCGCGGCGCCCAAGGCCACGCCCAGCTCCCTGGACAATAACGGCAAAATTCCGCCTACCAGGTTTTCATCGATACTGGCCACGAAGGCAGCGAGGGCGAGCAGATAGATGCGTGGGTTCATGGGGGTCGCATATCCTGCTTATTCCTGCCCGATCGACTCCAAAAACTCCGACCGCTGGTCGCTCATCCTGGCCAGGCAGTCATTCTGCACAATGGCATAAGCCTTGGTCCCAGGCACGGCCGGGAAGGTGTCCACCGCGCAATCGGCGTCCCGCAGCTTCTGCCATTTTTGCTGGGCGTCGGCAAGGCGGGCGGTGATGTCGGCCAGTTTTGCCTTGTCGCTGCCATACAGAGGACGCATGCGCTCCTCCAGCAGGCTTTGGTAGTTGTCCTTGAGCAGTTGCTCGGCGGTGGTTTTGTTGTAGGTGGCGCATTCCAGGGTTTGCTGGTCGTTTTCTATGCCGTCGCAGGGCGTGCTGTCGGGGTCTTCTGCCGCCTGCACGCCGGTTGCGATGAGTGCCAAAGCCAGGAAAATCGATTTCATTGCGCCGTCTCATATCAGGTGATGCGGGGAATTCTGGCTCAAGCGTAAGACAAAGAACAGTCGCCAGTCAGACATGTCATAGCACCCTTTGTCGTGGATTGACGCTTTCGGCAATTCCCCTGTCGTTTTTGCACCCGGCTCCGTCAGCCCCTGGGCATATGCTGGCCCCAAAGCGCCGGCAGACGATTCGGCGCATGAATCGCCAAAAAGGGGACAGCCTGATGAGCCCAGCCGAACTGCACGCCGACAGCATCGTTATCGACGGGCTGATCATTGCCAAGTGGAACCGCGACCTGTTCGAAGACATGCGCAAGGGCGGCCTGACCGCCGCCAACTGCACAGTCTCGGTGTGGGAAGGCTTCCAGGCCACGATCAACAACATCGTCGCCAGCCAGACCCTGATCCGCGAGAACAGCGACCTGGTGATCCCGGTGAAAACCACCGCCGATATCCGCCGCGCCAAGGAACAGGGCAAGACCGGCATCATTTTCGGCTTCCAGAACGCCCATGCCTTTGAAGACCAACTCGGCTACGTCGAGATCTTCAAGCAGTTGGGCGTTGGCGTGGTGCAGATGTGCTACAACACCCAGAATCTGGTGGGCACCGGCTGCTACGAGCGCGACGGCGGCCTGTCGGGCTTTGGTCGCGAGATCGTCGCCGAGATGAACCGCGTCGGCATCATGTGCGACCTGTCTCACGTCGGCTCCAAGACCAGCGAAGAGGTTATCCTCGAGTCGAAAAAACCGGTGTGCTACTCCCACTGCCTGCCGTCGGGCCTTAAAGAGCACCCGCGCAACAAGTCCGATGAAGAACTCAAGTTCATTGCCGACCATGGCGGCTTTGTTGGCGTGACCATGTTTGCGCCGTTCCTGGCCAAGGGCATTGATTCGACCATCGACGATTACGCCGAAGCCATCGAATACACCATGAACATCGTCGGCGAAGACGCCATCGGCATTGGCACCGACTTCACCCAGGGTCATGGCCAGGATTTCTTTGAAATGCTGACCCATGACAAGGGCTACGCCCGCCGCCTGACCAGCTTCGGCAAGATCATCAACCCGCTGGGCATCCGCACCGTGGGCGAGTTCCCCAACCTGACCGAGACATTGCTCAAGCGCGGCCATCCTGAGCGCGTGGTGCGCAAGATCATGGGCGAGAACTGGGTCAGCGTCCTCAAGGATGTCTGGGGCGAATAAGCCCGCCTCTAAACAACGATCCCGTAGCACGACAACACAACGAATTTTCTGGAGTTAAGTTTCCATGGCCAAGATCGCCCCTCAATTGCCTATCGAAGTCGACAGCGAAACCGGTGTCTGGACCTCTGACGCCCTGCCGATGCTCTACGTGCCACGGCACTTTTTCGTCAACAACCACATGGGCATCGAAGAAGTTCTGGGCGCTGACGCTTACGCCGAAATCCTCTACAAGGCCGGCTACAAATCTGCCTGGCACTGGTGTGAAAAAGAAGCTGAATGCCACGGCCTGGAAGGTGTTGCGGTGTTCGAGCATTACATGAAACGCCTGTCGCAGCGCGGCTGGGGCTTGTTCAAGATCCAGGACATCGATCTCGACAAGGGCACCGCCAGCGTAACGCTTGCGCACTCGGCGTTTGTCTACGTGTACGGCAAGGTCGGGCGCAAGGTCGACTACATGTTCACCGGCTGGTTTGCTGGCGCCATGGACCAGATCCTGCAAGCGCGCGGCAGCAAAATTCGCACCGTGGCTGAACAGGTCTACGGCGGCTCCGAAGAGGGCCACGACGACGGCCTGTTCACCGTCAAGCCGTTGTAAGTCGAGGACCCTGCCATGGCTTTCGAAGCAATGTTTGCGCCGATCCAGATCGGCAAACTGACCATCCGCAACCGCGTGCTCAGTACCGCCCACGCCGAGGTGTATGCCACCGACGGCGGCATGACCACCGACCGCTATGTGAAGTATTACGAAGAGAAAGCCAAGGGCGGGATCGGCCTGGCGATCTGCGGCGGTTCTTCCAGTGTCGCCATCGACAGCCCACAAGGCTGGTGGAGGTCGGTGAACCTGGCCGATGACCGGATCATCCCGCACTTCCAGAACCTGGCCGATGCCATGCACAAGCATGGCGCCAAGATCATGATCCAGATTACCCACATGGGCCGTCGCTCGCGTTGGGATGGCGAGCATTGGCCGACGCTGCTGTCGCCGTCAGGCATCCGTGAACCGGTGCACCGCGCTACCTGCAAAACCATCGAGCCGGAAGAAATCTGGCGAGTGATCGGTAACTACGCCAGCGCTGCGGCACGGGCCAAGGCCGGTGGCCTGGACGGCGTGGAGCTGTCGGCAGTGCACCAGCACATGATCGACCAGTTCTGGAGCCCACGGGTTAACAAGCGCACCGACGAATGGGGCGGCAGCTTTGAAAATCGCATGCGCTTCGGCCTTGAAGTATTGAAGGCTGTGCGCGCTGAAGTAGGGCCGGATTTTTGCGTCGGCATTCGTTTGTGTGGCGATGAGTTTCACCCGGATGGCCTGTCCCACGAGGACATGAAACAGATCGCCAAGTACTACGACGACACCGGCATGCTCGACTTTATCGGTGTGGTCGGCTCGGGCTGCGACACCCACAACACCCTGGCCAACGTTATCCCCAACATGAGTTATCCACCGGAGCCATTCCTGCACTTGGCGGCCGGGATCAAGGAAGTGGTCAAGGCTCCAGTGCTGCACGCGCAAAACATCAAGGACCCGAATCAGGCGACCCGCATCCTGGAAGGCGGCTACGTGGACATGGTCGGCATGACCCGCGCCCACATCGCCGACCCGCATTTGATCGCCAAGATCAAGATGGGCCAGGTCGACCAGATCAAACAGTGCGTCGGCGCCAACTACTGCATCGACCGCCAATATCAGGGCCTGGACGTGTTGTGCATCCAGAACGCCGCCACTTCCCGTGAATACATGGGTGTGCCGCATATCATCGAAAAATCCACCGGAGTGAAACGCAAAGTGGTGGTAGTCGGTGCCGGCCCTGCCGGGATGGAAGCCGCCCGCGTTGCCGCTGAACGTGGTCACGACGTAACCCTGTTCGAGAAGAAAGAGTTTATCGGTGGGCAAATCACCACCGCCTCGAAAGCGCCGCAACGGGACCAGATTGCCGGGATCACCCGCTGGTTCCAGCTGGAACTGGCGCGGCTGAACGTCGACTTGCGCCTGGGCGTTGCGGCGGATGCGGCGACCATCCTCGACCTGCATCCGGACGTGGTGGTGTTGGCGGTTGGCGGTCATCCGTTTCTGGAGCAGAACGAACATTGGGGCGCAGCCGAAGGCTTGGTAGTCAGCAGTTGGGACGTGCTCGATGGCAAGGTAGCGCCGGGCAAGAACGTGCTGGTGTACGACACCATTTGCGAGTTCACCGGTCTGTCGGTGGCGGACTTCTTGGCCGACAAGGGCAGCCAGGTGGAGATTGTCACTGACGATATCAAGCCGGGCGTGGCCGTCGGTGGCACGTCGTTCCCGACTTACTACCGCAGCCTATACCCCAAGGAAGTGATCATGACCGGCGACATGATGCTGGAAAAGGTCTACCGCGAGGGCGACAAGCTGGTGGCGGTACTGGAGAACGAATACACAGGCGCCAAGGAAGAGCGGGTGGTCGATCAGGTGGTGGTCGAGAACGGCGTGCGCCCGGATGAAGAAATCTACTACGCACTCAAGCCAGGCTCGCGCAACAAGGGCCAGATGGACATCGAAGCCTTGTTCGCGATCAAGCCGCAACCGTGCCTGAGCGAGGCGGGTGAGGGGTACTTGCTGTTCCGCATTGGTGACTGTGTGGCCCAGCGTAATACCCACGCCGCCATCTACGATGCCCTGCGCCTGTGCAAGGATTTCTAAAGGATTGCCACGCTCACCCTGTGGCGAGGGGGCTTGCCCCCGTTCGGCTGCGAAGCAGTCGTAAACCGGTCAATGCGGTTTTCCTGATACACCGCGCTGGCTGATTTGGGGCCGCTTCGCAGCCCAACGGGGGCAAGCCCCCTCGCCACAAGTAGGTGCAGGCTTTCACCGGCCTGCACATGACCCCGAGGTCTTTGGGAGCTTCACCATGTTGAACACCCTTCTTCCCATCCTGCTCTTTGCTGCCCTGGGCCTTGCCGTCCTCGGCGCGCTACGGCGGGGGAACATGTGGCGACGCGGCCGTTCGTCCAAGGTCGACTTGATCGGCGGCCTGCTGGCTATGCCCAAGCGCTACATGGTCGACCTGCACCATGTGGTCGCCCGCGATAAGTACATCGCCAACACCCACGTCGCCACAGCGTTGGGCTTTGTGCTGTCGGCGCTGCTGGCGATCCTGGTGCATGGTTTCGGCCTGCATAACCGCATCCTCGGCTACGCCTTGTTGCTGGCCTCGGTGCTGATGTTCGTCGGCGCGAGCTTTGTCTACCTGCGCCGTCGCAACCCGCCATCGCGCCTGTCGAAAGGCCCGTGGATGCGCTTGCCGAAAAGCCTGATGGTGTTCTCGGTGAGCTTCTTCCTGGTGACCCTGCCAGTGGCCGGGATTCTGCCTGCCGATTTCGGCGGCTGGCTGCTGGCGGCTCTGCTCGGCCTGGGCGTGCTGTGGGGCGTATCGGAAATGTTCTTCGGCATGACCTGGGGCGGGCCGATGAAACATGCCTTCGCCGGTGCCTTGCACCTGGCCTGGCACCGTCGCGCCGAGCGCTTTGGCGGTGGCCGTTCCACTGGCTTGAAACCTTTGGATCTGACCGATAAAACCGCGCCGCTGGGCGTGGAAAAACCCAAGGATTTCACCTGGAACCAGCTGCTGGGTTTCGATGCCTGCGTGCAGTGCGGCAAGTGCGAAGCCGCCTGCCCGGCGTTCGCCGCCGGCCAACCGTTGAACCCGAAAAAACTCATCCAAGACATGGTCGTCGGCCTGGCCGGCGGCACCGACGCGAAGTTCGCCGGCAGCCCGTACCCAGGCAAGCCAGTAGGCGTACACAGCGGCAACCCCCATCAACCGATCGTCAATGGCCTGGTGGACGCTGAGACCCTATGGTCCTGCACCACTTGCCGCGCCTGCGTGGAAGAGTGCCCGATGATGATCGAGCACGTGGACGCCATCGTCGACATGCGCCGCTACCTCACCCTGGAAAAGGGCGCGACGCCGAACAAGGGCGCCGAAGTCCTGGAAAACCTGATTGCCACCGACAACCCTGGGGGCTTTGCCCCTGGTGAGCGGATGAATTGGGCGGCGGATTTGAACCTGCCGCTGCTCAGCGACAAGAAAACCACCGACGTGCTGTTTTGGGTCGGCGACGGTGCCTTCGACATGCGCAACCAGCGCACCCTGCGCGCCTTTGTCAAAGTGCTGAAAGCGGCCAAGGTCGACTTCGCGGTGCTGGGCCTTGAAGAGCGCGACAGCGGCGATGTGGCCCGTCGTCTGGGCGATGAAGCGACCTTCCAGTTGTTGGCCGCGCGCAATATCCAGACCCTGGCCAAATACAGCTTCAAGCGCATCGTTACCTGCGATCCCCACAGTTTTCATGTGCTGAAAAACGAATACGGCGCCTTCGATGGCAACTACCTCGTCCAGCACCACAGCACCTACATGGCCGAGCTGATTGACGCTGGCGCCCTTAACCTGGGCCAGCACAAAGGTAACAGCGTGACCTATCACGACCCGTGCTATCTGGGCCGCTACAACGGCGAGTACGAGGCGCCGCGCCAAGTGCTGCGGGCGCTGGGGGTCGAGGTCAAGGAAATGCAACGCTCGGGCTTTCGTTCGCGCTGCTGCGGTGGCGGTGGCGGTGCGCCGATTACTGATATTCCCGGCAAACAGCGGATTCCCGATATGCGCATGGAAGACATCCGCGAAACCGGCGCCGAGCTGGTGGCCGTGGGTTGTCCACAGTGCACAGCGATGCTTGAAGGTGTCGTCGAACCTCGCCCATTGATCAAAGACATCGCCGAGCTGGTGGCTGACGCCTTGCTGGAAGACGCTGCGCCTGCCAAATCACCGATCAAGCGCGAACCCGTGGAGGTGCATTGATGAGCGACATTATCCGCCGCGACCCACGGGCCGAATGGATCGCCCGTAACCGCCTGCACCCGCTGCACGCGGCGATGCAGCCGGTACAACACAGTTGGATGGGGCCCAACGGGGTCATCCGCAAGAACGTGCATGGCGTCGGGTTTATCGGCCCCAACGGCATCAAGCGCATCGACCGCAGTGGCGCCCAGCAAGGCGACGCGGCCAAGCGTTCGGCGGCGGTGCAAGTGCAATTGCCGCTGCATCAGGTGGCTGCACCTGCGTTCTACATCAACGTGGTGCCGGACATGGTCGGCGGCCGCCTGAGCAGCCACGACCGCGACTTGCTGGGCCTGGCCCGGCAGTTGGCCGGCAACGACGGTGCGGTGTTGGCTGTGGTGTTTGGCGAACATAAGGAAAACGCTTTTGCCACAGCGGGTGTCGACCGACTGCTGGTGCTGGAAGGTCATGAATTCGACGGTTATTCACCGGAGCAAAGGGTCCAGGGCCTGCGGGCTGTGGATAACCAGTTCAACCCGCGCCATTGGTTGCTGCCTGACAGCCGAACCGGTGGCGGTGAACTGGGCCGACGGTTTGCCGCGAGCCTCAAGGAACGCCCTGCAACGCGCGTGTGGCAGATCAAGGGCCAGGAGTGTATCGGCCGCGCCGGAGCGGGTCAGGAAGACCTGGCGAGACCACTGCCACGAATGATTTTGGCCGCAGTGGAGTGCGCCGAACCCGTCAGCGAAACACGTCACGAAGTATTGCCCGTGGAGTTATCCACAAGCCTGGCGCGCAGCTTGCCGCGTATCGAAGATCTTGGCGCGGTGGCGGTGGACCCGGCAGCGATTCCCATGGCTGAGGCAGAATTTATTTTCTCCGGTGGCAACGGGGTCAAGGATTGGGCGCTGTTCCACCAGGCCGCAGCTGCCCTGGGCGCTACCGAAGGCGCGTCGCGGGTGGCGGTGGACGACGGCTTTATGGCCCGTGATCGCCAGGTTGGCGCCAGCGGCATTTGGGTCACTGCGCGGGTGTACGTGGCCGTGGGGATCTCCGGGGCGATCCAGCACCTGCAAGGCATCGGTGCCTGCGACAAGGTGGTGGCGATCAATCTCGACCCCGGTTGCGACATGATCAAGCGTGCCGACCTGTCGGTGATCGGCGAAAGCGCCGCGATTCTGCAAGCCTTGATCGTTGCGGTCGAGGCCTACCGCAACGGCGCCAAGCGCGATGCGGCTTAAGCAAAGGATATGGCCATGACAACCAACGTAATCAGCCTGGTGTCCATCGGCGCCCACCCGACTTCAGGCCGGCCACGCCGGGCTGAACAGGATGCCCGCGCCGTGGAACTGGGGTTGCAGCTGGCTGGGAATAACCTGCAAGTGCTGCATGCCGGTGATATTGCGGAACCCACCCTGCGCGCCTACCTGGGCATGGGATTGGAACAGCTGCATGTGCTGGAACAACCCGCTGGCGCTGACGCACTGCCAGCCCTCAGCGATTACCTGCGCGATGCTGGCGCCCAGGTGGTGCTGACCGGCAGCCAGGCGGAGACCGGTGAAGGTTCCGGGATGTTGCCGTTCCTGCTGGCCGAGCAACTGGGCTGGCCGCTGATTGTCGGCCTGGCCCTGGTGGAGTCCATAGACGGTGGCGTGGCCCATGTGCTGCAAGCGCTGCCCCGTGGCCAGCGGCGGCGCCTGAAGGTGCGTTTGCCGTTTCTTGCCACGGTGGATAACGCTGCGCCCAAACCACGGCAAAGTGCCTATGGCCCGGCCCAGCGCGGGTTGCTGGAAGCTCACGAGGTGCAGGTGCTGGACGATGAGTTATTCACAGGTGCTGTGCTGCAACCGGCGAAGCCTCGGCCCAAGCGCTTGAAGGTGATCAAGGCCAAGAGCGGTGCAGATCGCATGAAGGCGGCGACGGCCAAGGCCAGCGGTGGCGGTGGGCAGGTGCTCAAGGGTGTCAGCCCCGAAGACGGCGCCCAAGCCATTCTCAAGCTGCTGATCGAGGAAGGAGTCGTTCGCTAAGCCCTCCTCTGTAGGAGCGAGCTTGCTCGCGAAGAACCTGAGACCTGCGCGTTAAACCTGACACGCTGCGTTATCGTTGACGTTCTTCGCGAGCAAGCTCGCTCCTACAGGAGATTTGTGGGGTTACCCACAATCTCTGTTGGCCGAGCTGTGGATAACCTGTTCGCGGTTGTCCGCACCCCATGTAAATCAAGCCCTGTAGCCCTCTGTACGAAAAATAACCAACCTAACTGACGGTTTTTCCTTGGGTTTTTCTGTGGATAAGGAAAATGTCCAGCGCAGAGTTGCCCCCAAAGTCTGTTGGTGCTTCTGTGGATAAGATGTTTGCTATCCACTACAGCCCTTATAGATAAAGGCTTTCAGTGATCTGATCAAAATATGATCAAAATCGTCATTTCAGCTTGAATCTCCTCTCAACGCCTCGATTTTTCGAGGCAGTGGACGGTTTTCCACAGATAGACCAAAGTTGCCCCCAAAGTCTGTTGGCGCTTCTGTGGATAAGGTGTTCGCGTTCCTCTGTAGGCCATATGAAACGTGGCGCTCAGGCTTTAGATCAAAAAATGATCAATATTGGATAAAATCCATAACTTTGAATAAGTCACGGATTTTCTTGAGTTTATTTCGAGAGAAAAGCGCAGTTGCCCACAATTACTGTGGGTGGCTCTGTGGATAAGTTGTTAGGGGATGGCTGGAGGGCAGGGCGGTTAAGGGCTTCAAGGCTGTCGGTTGATTTTTGTACAGCGAGGGCTTCTGTAGGAGCAAGCTTGCTCGCGATGGACGCTAACGATGACGCGGGCATCCTGAGTGAATGCGGCGCTCTCAAGTCCTTCGCGAGCAAGCTCGCTCCTACAAGCGGTTTTATTCGTGCACAGCAACGCCTTTCAAGTACGGCGCCGGCGCCGCCCCCAGGTTGCTCAGCATCCGCTCGCTGTACCAATCCACAAAGTTCACCACACCAAACTCATAGGTCTTGGAATACGGCCCAGGCTGGTACGCCGTGGAGTTGATCCCGCGTTGGTTCTCTTCCGCCAGACGACGGTCCTGGTTGTTGGTGGCGTCCCACACCTGGCGCATGCGGTCGACGTCGTAGTCCACGCCTTCCACAGCATCCTTGTGGACGATCCACTTGGTGGTGACCATGGTTTCCTGGGCACTGATCGGCCACACGGTGAAGACGATGATGTGATCGCCCATGCAGTGGTTCCACGAGTGGGGCAGGTGCAGGATGCGCATCGAACCGAGGTCTGGGTTCTGGATGCGGCCCATCAGCTTCTTGCAGCCTTGCTTGCCGTCGAGGGTCATGGACACGGTGCCCTTGAGCAGCGGCATGCGCACGATACGGTTACGCAAGCCGAAGCTGGCGTGGGCGTAAGGGATCTTCTCGGCATCCCAGGCAGCGGCCGAGGCGGCAACGTGGTCCTTGAACGCTTGGTCGGCCCGTGGGTCGGTGACGTCGTCCCATTCCAGCAGGCTTTTCAACAGTTCCGGGTGCGAGGCGTTGCAGTGGTAGCACTCGCGGTTGTTTTCCAACACCAGCTTCCAGTTGGCTTTTTCGACCAAGGTGGTGGTAATCGCCACCTTGGTGTTTTCCATGTCGTAGGGTTCCATGTAATGGCTCAGGGTCGACAGGAAGTCGTCGATGGCCGGTGGGTTCTGCGACAGGCTGATAAAGATATAACCGCCAGCGGTCTTCACGCTTACCGGCTTGAGGCCGTACTGCTTCATGTCGAAGTCGGCGCCCATCTCGGTGCCAGCGAACAGCAGGCGGCCGTCCAGCTCATAGGTCCACTGGTGGTAATGGCAGACCAGCTTGGCCACCTTGCCCTTGTCGCTGGTGCACAAGCGCGAACCGCGGTGGCGGCAGACGTTGTGAAAGGCATGCACCACGCCGTCGGCGCCGCGAATGACGATGATCGGGTTCTTGCCCACTTGCAGGGTGATGTAGTTGCCCTTGCTGGGGATTTCGCAGGTCATGCCGGCGATCAACCACTCTTTCTGGAAGATCTCCTGCATATCGATATCGAACAGCCGCTCATCAGAGTAAAACGGCTGCGGCAGCGAAAAGGTGCGCTCGCGCTCTTGCAACATGTGCGCGGTGGCCTTGCGTGCGGGTTCCAGCGGATCGCCCAAGCTTAAGGTTGCGGTGACGTCCATCGTGTGTGTCCTCATGGCCATTCTGGGTGGCCGGCGAAAGTGGCTACGGTTAGTGCTGCGCAAGGCGTAAAGAAAGCGTCTTTATGTGGAGCGAGTGTGGGGCCGGCGCTGTCCGCAACCTTATCCATTAGCGACATGGCCCACTCTGTTCCCGACGTGCAACCCCCGTGGTATGGGGGCTGGTCGCGATAAGTATGTGAATGTCGCAGATAGGTAAATGGGTGGTTCGCGCGTTACGCAGAATCGCCACCATCAGGCCGAGCACACGGCTAAGGAGAACAAGCATGTCCAACAGCTTCCTGAATCCGGTCACCACCCAGACCTGGGCCAATGGTCGGCACATCGTCCGTTGCGTCAAAGTCATCCAGGAAACCTGGGACGTGCGCACCTTCTGCTTTATGGCCGACCAGCCGGTCCTGTTCTTTTTCAAGCCCGGGCAGTTCGTCACCCTGGAGTTGGAAATCGACGGCCAGCCGATCATGCGCTCCTACACCATTTCCAGTTCACCGTCGGTGCCCTACAGCTTTTCGGTGACCATCAAGCGCGTACCGGGCGGCAGGGTTTCCAACTGGTTGCACGATACCCTGCACGAAGGCCAGGAGCTGGCGGTGCACGGGCCGGTCGGGCTGTTCAACGCCATCGATTTCACCAACCCGAAAGTGCTGTATCTGAGCGGTGGCGTGGGTATCACCCCGGTGATGTCCATGGCGCGCTGGTATTACGACACCAACGCCAATGTCGACATGGTGTTTGTCCACAGTGCCCGTTCACCGAAAGACATCATTTACCACCGCGAGCTGGAGCACATGGCGTCGCGGATCGACAACTTCAGCCTGCATCTGATTTGCGAAAAACACGGATTGGGCGAGCCCTGGGCCGGCTATCGCGGTTACCTGAATCAGAAAATGCTCGAACTGATGGTGCCAGACTTCCTGGAGCGGGAAGTCTTCTGCTGCGGGCCCACGCCGTACATGAACGCAGTCAAGCGCTTGCTGGAAGTCAACGGCTTCGACATGAGCCGCTACCACGAGGAATCCTTCGGTGCGACGCCACCGGAAGCCCGGGCCGACGCGGTGGAGCAAGCCGAACAAGCGGCGGATGCACCGGAAATCGCCCTGGCGGATCTGCATCAGGTGGAGTTCATTTCTTCCGGCAAGAGCATACGCGTGGCACCGGGCGAGACTGTTCACGCCGCTGCGGCCAAGCTCGGCCTGCTGATCCCCAAAGCTTGCGGCATGGGGATTTGCGGGACCTGCAAGGTGATGAAGCTGGGCGGCGAAGTCGAGATGGAGCACAACGGCGGGATCACCGAGGAAGATGAAGCTGAAGGCTACATCCTGTCGTGCTGCAGCGTGCCAAAAGGCGACGTACGTATCGAGTTCTAAACGCTAAGTTGTGCACAAACACTTGTGGCGAGCAGGCAAGCCCGCTCGCCACAGAGGCCAGTTTTACCCTGTGTATCAGCGTCTCAGGCGCCCATCACTTCCCGAATATCCGCCGCCAGTTCCCGCACGCGATCTTCTTCGGTATCCCACGCGCACATGAACCGCGCGCCGCCCTTGCCGATAAAGGTGTAGAAACGCCAGCCCTTGGCCGTCAGCGCGGCGATGGCCGGCTCCGAGAGTTGCAGGAACACGCCGTTGGCCTGCACCGGGAACATCAATTCAACGCCAGGAATGTCCGCCACCAGGCTGCTGAGCAGTTGCGCGCAGTGGTTGGCATGGCGGGCGTGTTTGAGCCAGGCGTCGTTTTCCAGCAGGCCGACCCATGGCGCGGAGAGGAAGCGCATCTTCGACGCCAGTTGCCCAGCCTGTTTGCAGCGATAGTCGAAGTCTTCGGCCAGTTTGTGGTTGAAGAACAGGATAGCCTCACCCACGGCCATGCCGTTCTTGGTACCGCCAAAGCACAGCACGTCGACGCCGGCTTTCCAGGTCAGGTCCGCAGGCGAGCAGCCGAGGAACGCGCAGGCGTTGGAGAAGCGCGCGCCGTCCATGTGCAGGTTCAGCCCCAGTTCCTTGCAGGTGACGCTGATGGCGCGGATTTCTTCCGGGGTGTAGACGCTGCCGACTTCGGTGGCTTGGGTGAGGGTCACAACGCGTGGTTTTGGATAGTGGATATCCTGGCGCTTGAGGGCGATCTCGCGGATCGACTCAGGCGTCAACTTGCCGTTTTCAGTGCGGGCGGTGAGCAGCTTGGAACCGTTGGAGAAAAACTCCGGCGCGCCGCATTCGTCGGTTTCGACGTGGGCGGTTTCCGAGCAAATCACGCTATGGTAGCTCTGGCACAGTGAAGACAGCGCCAGGGAGTTGGCCGCCGTGCCGTTGAAGGCGAAGAATACTTCGCAGTCGGTTTCGAATAGTTTGCGGAAACCGTCGGCGGCGCGGTGGGTCCACTCATCATCGCCATAGGCGCGCTGATGGCCCTGGTTGGCCAGTTCCATCGCGGCCCAGGCTTCAGGGCAGATGCCGGAATAGTTGTCGCTGGCGAATTGTTGGCTCTTGTCGGTCATGGCCCATTCCTGTGGTCGATGTTGGTGCGCACTTTAACCAAGATTGTCGAGGGTGCGCACGCACTGTTAATGCAAAATCTTTGGGGAATTATGCACGGTACTGAAACGATTCCTGTAAGCCGCGTCCGCAATGGCGCTCTCGATCTGCTCAAGTGGCTGGCGCTGCTGAGTATGGTGCTGGATCACCTGCGGTATGTCGGTTTGAACCTGGATGGGCTGTATGTGCCAGGGCGTTTGGCGTTCCCGTGGTTCTGCCTGGCGATTGCGGCGAATTTGCATAGGGTCGGGAATGCGCCGGTGACGGGGCAGTGGCGATACCTGGGATGGTTGTTGCTGTTCAGTGTGATCAGTGAGGTGCCGTATCGGATGTTCATCGTCGATGCGGACACTCTCAACGTGCTGCCGACTCTGGCGCTGGGGTTGCTGGTTGCCCGAGGATGGCAGCAGAAGACGATCATGGATCGAGGATTGGCGCTGATCGCTCTTGTTTTTGCGGCTGTTTTCTCGACGCAACTGATGTTCGGCTTCTTTGGCGTGTTGCTGCCGTTGGCGATGCTTCTGGTGTTTTGCAGGCCGTGGTATTTCAGCGTGCTGCCGGGTGTGGTGTGCCTGGCTGCCAATCAATGGCAGATCCTGCTCAATAGCGGCACGCTTGTCGCGATGCTGGGATTGGCCACATGCCTGATTGCGCCACTGGCAGGATTGGTCTTGTTGCGACATGCCAAACACGTCTCCCCGCCAGCCATGCGGCGCTGGGCGTATGCGCTTTATCCGCTGCATTTCCTGCTGCTGTTACTCGTGCGCAAAGTCATCGCCTGACCCGCTTTTTGTGGCGAGCGGGCTTGCCCGCGCTGGGCCGCGTAGCAGCCCCAATACAGACACCGAAATCTTCCCTATAAAATGCGCTGGTCGGTTTTAGGGCCGCTTCGCGCCCCAACGCGGGCAAGCCCGCTTGCTACATGAGATCAGCCCATGTCGTAAACGCACCTTTGCGTGGCGTGCGTAGGCATTTGACCACTCGAAGCCGGCCCTACCATCGCATCCAAAGGGCACTGCCGTAGTGCAGAGGCCTCACCGAGACGAAAGGCGCACCGCCGCCGCTGGGAGAGACGCGATGTTCAGCAAGCAAGACCAGATCCAGGGTTATGACGATGCACTGCTGGCGGCCATGAATGCCGAGGAGCAGCGTCAGGAAGATCATATCGAGCTGATCGCGTCAGAGAACTACACCAGCAAGCGTGTCATGCAAGCCCAGGGCAGCGGCCTGACCAATAAATACGCCGAAGGTTATCCGGGCAAGCGCTACTACGGCGGCTGCGAGCATGTGGACAAGGTCGAAGCCCTGGCCATCGAACGCGCCAAGCAGCTGTTCGGCGCCGATTACGCCAACGTCCAGCCGCACTCCGGCAGCCAGGCCAACGCCGCAGTGTTCCTCGCCCTGCTGCAAGCCGGCGACACCGTGCTGGGCATGAGCCTGGCCCATGGCGGCCACTTGACCCACGGCGCCAAGGTCAGCTTCTCCGGCAAGCTCTACAACGCCGTGCAGTACGGCATCGATACCGACACCGGGCTGATCAACTACGACGAAGTCGAACGCCTGGCGGTCGAGCATCAGCCGAAAATGATCATCGCCGGGTTCTCCGCTTATTCGAAGACCCTAGATTTCCCACGCTTTCGCCAGATCGCTGACAAGGTGGGCGCCTACCTGTTCGTCGACATGGCCCACGTTGCCGGTTTGGTCGCTGCTGGCCTGTACCCGAACCCGCTGCCTTACGCCGACGTGGTCACCACCACCACCCACAAGACCCTACGCGGTCCTCGTGGCGGCCTGATCCTCGCCAAAGCCAACGAAGAGCTGGAAAAGAAATTCAACTCAGCCGTTTTCCCCGGTGGCCAGGGTGGGCCGCTTATGCACGTGATCGCCGGCAAGGCCGTGTGCTTCAAGGAAGCCCTGGAGCCCGGCTTCAAGACCTATCAACAGCAAGTGATCGACAACGCCCAGGCCATGGCCGGTGTGTTTATCAAACGCGGCTACGATGTCGTGTCCGGCGGTACCGATAACCACCTGTTTCTGGTCAGCCTGATCCGTCAGGGCCTTACCGGCAAAGAGGCGGACGCCGCCCTCGGTCGTGCCCACATCACCGTCAACAAGAACGCCGTGCCTAACGACCCGCAGTCGCCGTTCGTGACCTCGGGCCTGCGCATCGGCACCCCGGCGGTGACTACTCGCGGTTTCAAAGTGACCCAGTGCCTCACGCTTGCCGGCTGGATCTGCGACATTCTCGACAACCTCGGCGACGCCGATGTCGAGGCCAACGTCGCCAAGCATGTGTCCGCCCTGTGCGCTGATTTCCCGGTTTATCGCTGAGCGCGGTTTTGGAGTAATGACTATGCAACGCTACTCGGGCTTCGGCCTCTTCAAACACTCACTCAGCCATCACGAAAACTGGCAGAAAATGTGGCGTACACCGACCCCGAAAAAGGTCTACGACGTGGTCATCGTCGGCGGTGGCGGGCATGGTCTGGCGACTGCCTATTACTTGGCGAAAGAGCACGGCATCACCAACGTGGCCGTGGTCGAGAAAGGCTGGCTGGGCGGTGGTAACACCGCGCGCAACACCACCATCGTGCGCTCCAACTACCTGTGGGACGAGTCGGCGCACCTGTACGAACACGCGATGAAACTGTGGGAAGGCCTGTCCCAGGACCTGAACTACAACGTGATGTTCTCCCAGCGCGGCGTCTACAACCTGTGCCATACCTTGCAGGACATCCGTGATTCCGAGCGCCGCGTCAGCGCCAACCGCCTCAACGGCGTCGACGGTGAATTGCTCAATGCCAAACAGGTAGAGGACGAGATCCCGTACCTCGATTGCTCAAAAAACACCCGTTATCCGGTACTGGGCGCCACCGTCCAGCGTCGCGGCGGCGTGGCCCGTCACGATGCCGTGGCCTGGGGCTTTGCCCGTGCTGCTGATGCCCTCGGCGTGGACCTGATCCAGCAAACCGAAGTGATCGGTTTTCGCAAGGAAAACGGTGTGTGCATTGGCGTCGAAACCAACAAAGGCTTTATCGGCGCCAAGCGCGTTGGCGTAGTGACTGCCGGTAACTCCGGGCACATGGCCGGCCTCGCGGGTTTTCGCCTGCCGATCGAATCCCACCCGCTGCAAGCGCTGGTGTCGGAGCCGATCAAGCCCATCATCGACAGCGTGATCATGTCCAACGCCGTGCACGGCTACATCAGCCAGTCCGACAAGGGCGACCTGGTGATCGGCGCCGGTATCGACGGCTACAACGGCTACGGCCAGCGCGGTTCGTACCCAGTGATCGAACACACCATCCAGGCCATCGTCGAGATGTTCCCGGTGTTGTCCCGCGTGCGCATGAACCGTCAGTGGGGCGGCATCGTCGACACCACGCCGGACGCCTGCCCGATCATCTCCAAGACGCCAGTGCCGAACATGTTCTTCAACTGCGGTTGGGGCACCGGTGGTTTTAAAGCGACTCCAGGCTCGGGCAACGTATTTGCCGCCAGCCTCGCCAAGGGTGAAATGCACCCGTTGGCGGCTCCATTCTCCATCGACCGTTTCCACAACGGTGCGCTGATCGACGAACACGGCGCTGCGGCCGTCGCCCACTAACAGGAGAAATTCCTATGTTGCATATCTTCTGTCCTCACTGTGGCGAACTGCGCTCCGAAGAGGAATTCCACGCCTGCGGCCAAGCGCATATTCCGCGCCCGCTGGACCCCAATACCTGCACCGACGAGCAGTGGGGCGACTACATGTTCTTTCGCGATAACCCCCGTGGCCTGCACCATGAGTTGTGGATTCACGCCGCCGGTTGCCGCCAGTATTTCAACGCCACCCGCGACACCGTCACCTACGAAATTCTTGAAACCTACAAGATTGGCAGCAAGCCGCAATTCACCGCCAAGGCTTCTGGAGGTAAGGTATGAGCCAGATCAATCGCCTGTCCAACGGTGGCCGGATCGACCGCAACAAAGTCTTGAGCTTCACCTTCAACGGCCAGAGCTATAAAGGCTTTGAAGGCGATACCCTGGCCGCAGCCCTGCTGGCCAACGGCGTCGACGTCATTGGTCGCAGCTTCAAGTATTCGCGTCCGCGCGGCATCTTCGCTGCCGGTGCGGAAGAGCCCAACGCCGTGCTGCAGATTGGCGCTACCGAAGCCACGCAAATCCCTAACGTGCGTGCCACGCAACAGGCGCTTTACCAAGGCCTGGTCGCCACCAGCACCAACGGCTGGCCGAGCGTCAATAACGACGTGATGGGCATTCTCGGCAAGGTCGGCGGCAAGCTGATGCCGCCGGGTTTCTACTACAAAACCTTCATGTACCCGCAATCGTTCTGGATGACCTACGAGAAGTACATTCGTAAGGCGGCAGGTCTTGGTCGCTCGCCGACCGAGAACGATCCGGACACCTACGACTACATGAACCGTCACTGCGACGTGCTGATTGTCGGCGCTGGCCCTGCGGGTCTGTCTGCTGCCTTGGCCGCCGCCCGTAGTGGTGCCCGTGTGATCATTGCCGATGAGCAGGAAGAGTTCGGCGGCACGCTGCTGGATTCGCGCGAAAGCCTCGACGGCAAGCCGGCGGCCGAATGGGTTGCCAGCGTGATCGCCGAACTGAAATCCTTGCCGGACGTGCTGCTGCTGCCTCGCGCCACGGTCAACGGCTACCACGACCATAACTTCCTGACCATTCACGAGCGCCTTACCGATCACCTCGGCGACCGCGCACCGATTGGCCAGGTACGCCAGCGTATCCACCGCATCCGCGCCAAGCGCGTGGTACTGGCGACGGGTGCCTGTGAGCGTCCGCTGGTCTACGGCAACAACGATGTGCCGGGCAATATGCTGGCAGGTGCAGTCTCGACTTACGTGCGCCGTTACGGCGTGGCACCGGGCAAAAAGCTGGTGCTGTCCACCAACAACGATCACGCCTACCGCGTCGCGCTGGACTGGCTTGATGCCGGCCTTGCAGTGGTGGCTGTGGCCGACGCTCGCCACAACCCACGCGGCGCGTTGGTTGAAGAAGCACGCGCCAAAGGTATTCGCATCCTCACCGGCAGCGCCGTGATCGAAGCCCGTGGCAGCAAGCACGTTACTGGCGTCCGTGTGGCGGCGATTGACGTCAAGGCCCACAAAGTTACCAGCCCCGGCGAGTGGCTGGATTGCGACCTGGTGGCCAGTTCCGGCGGCTACAGCCCGGTGGTTCACCTGGCCTCGCACCTGGGTGGCAAGCCGACCTGGCGTGAAGATATCCTCGGCTTTGTACCGGGCGAAGCACCGCAAAAACGCGTGTGCGTCGGCGGCATCAACGGTGTCTACGGCCTCGGTGATTCCCTGGCGGACGGTTTTGAAGGCGGCGTGCGCGCAGCCAGCGAAGCGGGTTTCCAGCCGGTGGAAGGCGTGTTGCCCAAAGCCCTGACCCGTCTGGAAGAACCGACGTTGGCGCTGTTTCAGGTGCCTCATGAGAAAACCACCGCACGGGCGCCGAAGCAATTCGTCGACCTGCAAACCGATGTGACCGCCGCCGCCATCGAACTGGCGACCCGCGAAGGTTTCGAGTCGGTAGAGCACGTAAAACGCTACACCGCACTGGGTTTCGGCACCGACCAGGGCAAACTGGGCAACGTCAACGGTCTGGCGATTGCCGCTCGCTCGCTGAATGTGACCATCGCGCAAATGGGCACCACGATGTTCCGCCCCAACTACACACCGGTGACTTTCGGCGCGGTAGCAGGCCGTCACTGTGGGCACATCTTTGAACCGGTGCGCTACACCGCGCTGCAAGCCTGGCACGTGAAAAACGGCGCCGAGTTTGAAGACGTCGGCCAGTGGAAGCGCCCGTGGTACTTCCCGCGCAACGGTGAAGACCTGCACGCAGCGGTGAAACGCGAATGCCTGGCCGTGCGCGATAGCGTCGGCCTGCTGGACGCGTCGACGCTGGGCAAGATCGACATTCAAGGCCCGGATGCCCGCGAGTTCCTCAACCGCATCTACAGCAACGCTTGGACCAAGCTCGACGTGGGTAAGGCCCGCTACGGCCTGATGTGCAAGGAAGACGGTATGGTCTTCGATGACGGCGTTACTGCCTGCCTCGCCGACAACCACTTCCTGATGACCACCACCACCGGCGGCGCTGCGCGCGTGCTGCAATGGCTGGAAATCTACCAACAGACCGAGTGGCCAGACCTCAAGGTGTACTTCACTTCGGTCACCGACCACTGGGCGACCATGACCCTGTCCGGGCCCAACAGCCGCAAGCTGCTGGCTGAAGTCACTGACATCGACCTGGACAAGGACGGCTTCCCGTTCATGACCTGGAAGGAAGGCCTGGTAGGCGGCGTGCCAGCGCGGGTGTTTCGTATCTCGTTTACCGGTGAACTCTCCTACGAGATCAACGTGCAGGCCGACTACGCCATGGGCGTGCTGGAGCAGATCGTCGAAGCCGGCAAGCAGTACAACCTGACCCCGTACGGCACCGAGACCATGCACGTGCTGCGGGCCGAGAAGGGTTTCATCATCGTTGGGCAAGACACCGACGGTTCGATGACCCCCGACGACCTGAACATGGGCTGGTGTGTCGGCCGCACCAAACCGTTCTCGTGGATCGGCTGGCGCGGGATGAACCGTGAAGATTGCGTGCGTGAAGAGCGTAAGCAACTGGTGGGTTTGAAGCCGATTGATCCGAACGTGTGGTTGCCGGAAGGCGCGCAGCTGGTGTTCGACACCAAGCAGGCGATCCCGATGAAGATGGTCGGCCACGTCACCTCAAGTTATGCCCACAACTCCCTCGGCTATTCGTTTGCCATGGGCGTGGTCAAGGGCGGCTTGAAGCGTATCGGCGAGCGGGTTTTTGCACCGCTGGCGGATGGCAGCGTGATCGAGGCGCAGATTGTTTCTTCGGTGTTCTTTGATCCCAAGGGTGATCGTCAGAATATCTGACGCATGAATTCAAGACAGGTGCTCCATATGACCGCAGTCAACGTATACCAACAACGCCCCACCACCGGGGCCAAGGCCGAGTCGTCGCTGCACCATGCCGACCTCGCCAGCCAGGTGGGCAAGGGTCGCAAGAACGCCGGTGTGACCCTCCGCGAAAAGAAACTCCTCGGCCACCTGACCATTCGTGGCGATGGCCATGACGCCGCTTTCGCTGCTGGCGTACACAAGGCCCTGGGCATCGAATTGCCAGGTGCCCTGGCCGTGATCGTCAAGGGTGAAGCCAGCCTGCAATGGCTCGGCCCGGATGAGTGGTTGCTGGTGGTGCCGAGCGGTGAAGAGTTCGCTGCCGAGAAAAGCTTGCGTGACGCATTGGGGGAATTGCATATCCAGATCGTCAACGTCAGCGGCGGCCAGCAAATTCTGGAGCTTAGCGGCCCGAATGTGCGGGATGTGCTGATGAAATCCACCAGCTACGACGTGCATCCCGACAACTTTCCGGTGGGCAAGGCAATTGGCACGGTGTTCGCCAAGTCGCAATTGGTGATCCGCCATACCGCTGAAGACACGTGGGAGTTGGTGATTCGTCGCAGCTTCTCGGATTACTGGTGGCTGTGGTTGCAGGATGCGGCGGCGGAGTATGGCTTGAACGTCGAAGCCTGATCACATGGCTGCATAACGTTTGTGGTGAGAGGGCTGTTGTGGCGAGGGGGCTTGCCCCCGTTGGAGCGCGCAGCGGTCCCAATAAGGTCACTGCATTTTTTCTGAAAGAACCGCGTGGTTGATTTCAGGGCTGCTTCGCAGCCCAACGGGGGCAAGCCCCATCGCCACAAAGGCCTGAGGATTCCAGTATGAGCCGCGTACCCGATACATGGATTTTGACCGCCGATTGCCCCAGCGTGCTCGGCACGGTGGACGCGGTGACCCGCTATCTGTTCGAGCAGGGCTGCTACGTCACCGAACACCACTCCTTCGATGACCGGCTCTCGGGCCGCTTCTTCATCCGCGTGGAGTTCCGCCAGCCCGACGGCTTCGATGAACAAGGCTTTCGCGATGGCCTGGTGGAGCGCGGTGAAGCCTTCGGAATGATCTTCGAACTCACCGCGCCAAACTACCGGCCCAAAGTGGTGATCATGGTCTCCAAGGCCGATCACTGCCTTAACGACTTGCTCTACCGCCAGCGTATCGGTCAGTTGTCCATGGATGTGGTCGCCGTGGTCTCCAACCACCCCGACCTCAAGCCCCTGGCCGACTGGCACCAGATCCCCTATTACCACTTCCCCCTGGACCCCAATGACAAGCCGTCGCAGGAGCGTCAGGTGTGGCAGGTGATCGAAGAGTCCGGCGCCGAGCTGGTGATTCTTGCTCGCTACATGCAAGTGCTGTCACCGGAGCTGTGCCGCAAGCTCGATGGCAAAGCCATCAACATCCATCACTCCCTGCTACCTGGTTTCAAGGGCGCCAAGCCTTATCACCAGGCCTACAACAAGGGCGTGAAACTGGTGGGCGCCACCGCGCACTACATCAATAACGACCTGGACGAAGGCCCGATCATCGCTCAGGGCGTCGAGGTGGTGGACCATAGTCACTACCCGGAAGACTTGATCGCCAAGGGACGGGACATCGAAGGCCAGACGTTGGCCAGGGCGGTGGGGTATCACATTGAACGGCGGGTGTTCTTGAACGCCAATCGCACCGTGGTGCTCTGACAAACAACACAAGAAACAGCATCTGTACCCGAGCATTTAACGCGCTGCCTGCCTGGGCAACGCGGTTCCATAACAACAACAGCGAGGTGAAAGCATGTCTGGTAATCGTGGTGTCGTGTATCTCGGCAACGGCAAGGTCGAAGTACAGAAAATCGACTATCCCAAAATGCAGGACCCCCGTGGCAGGAAGATTGAACATGCCGTCATCCTGCGCGTGGTCTCCACCAATATCTGCGGCTCCGACCAACACATGGTGCGCGGCCGCACCACGGCCCAGACTGGCCTGGTGCTGGGCCACGAGATCACGGGTGAAGTGATTGAAAAAGGTCGCGACGTCGAAAACCTGCAAATCGGCGATCTGGTCTCCGTACCGTTCAACGTCGCGTGCGGCCGTTGCCGCTCCTGCAAGGAAATGCACACGGGTGTCTGCCTCAGCGTTAACCCGGCCCGCCCAGGCGGCGCCTATGGTTATGTCGACATGGGCGACTGGACCGGCGGCCAGGCCGAATACGCCCTGGTGCCATACGCTGACTTTAACCTGCTGAAGCTGCCGGATCGCGACCGGGCCATGGAGAAAATCCGCGACCTGACTTGCCTCTCCGACATTCTCCCCACCGGCTATCACGGCGCAGTCACCGCCGGTGTCGGCCCAGGCAGCACCGTCTACGTGGCGGGTGCCGGCCCTGTCGGCCTGGCCGCAGCTGCTTCAGCCCGCCTGTTGGGCGCGGCAGTGGTGATCATCGGCGACGTCAACCCGGTCCGCCTGGCCCACGCCAAGGCCCAGGGTTTCGAAATCGCCGACCTGTCCCAGGACACCCCGCTGCACGAACAGATCGCCGCACTGCTGGGCGAGCCGGAAGTCGATTGCGCGGTGGACGCGGTGGGCTTTGAAGCTCGCGGCCACGGCCATGACGGCGTCAAGCACGAAGCCCCGGCCACCGTACTCAACTCGTTGATGGGCGTGGTGCGTGTTGCCGGCAAAATCGGCATCCCCGGCTTGTACGTCACCGAAGATCCAGGGGCCGTGGATGCCGCCGCGAAAATGGGCAGCCTGAGCATTCGCTTCGGTCTGGGTTGGGCCAAGTCCCACAGCTTCCACACCGGGCAGACGCCGGTGATGAAGTACAACCGCCAGTTGATGCAGGCGATCATGTGGGATCGCATCAAGATTGCCGACATCGTGGGCGTGGAAGTCATCAGCCTGGATGACGCGCCACGTGGTTATGGCGAGTTCGATGCGGGCGTGCCGAAGAAGTTTGTGATTGATCCGCACAAGTTGTTTAGTGCGGCGTAAACGCAAGGCAAAGAAAAGGGCGACCCGCGGGTCGCCCTTTTTGCATCAACGTAACTGTATGAGCGTTCCCACTCGGTGAACAACCAGTGGAAAGGGGCTCAGCGAATGGCCAACGCCCCCTGATACACCGTAGGCCCGGTAGGCTGCTTGCTCACCGACCCACCCTTGGTTTCCGAACTCACCATCAACTCCACCGGCCCGCTGATGGTTTCCTGCTGGCGCGGGTTGAGGCCAATGATGCCCTTGCCATCTTCCGGCAACAGCCCAAGGGAGACGGGTGTGCCGCCAGCGGGAAGTGCCCACAGCTCCAGGCTGCGGTCCGGTTCCGGTGCCGTCGAGGCAATCGGGTGGACTTCCAGGTAGTCCTTGTGGGCCATGATTTGCGCGGCCGGTTGCTGGGTGGTGCTGACCAGGGTGGCGGCGGACTTGACGCTGTCCTGGGTGTAGAGCGCGCCACCGACGCCGGCAATCACCACGACGCAGACGCCGACGAATAGACGTGAGCGAGTCCAGAAAGAGGGGTTGTGGTCAATCACGGTGGAGGAGGACTGAGTCATTAGGCTGTTCCTGACAGTGGTTGAGTGCTACGGGCGACGGCCAATGATGGCTCTTTGCTTTTGGGTGTTACGAACTTTTTCAGTACTGGATTGACCCTGATATGACTGAGGGGTTCCAGCCTTTGCTCCAATGAATACTAGCTCCAATGATGTCGTTTGGCCTTGTCTGACGTAATTCTCCCGAAAAGCCTCGATTCTGAACAAATCTGCAGGTACTGCCCGGCGCGGAACAATTCTGAGGGTGCCCAGTCAAACGCCTGCTTTCGGCTCACCCGTATGTGGGGGTGCAGCTCCTAATCCAGAGGTTGTCTCGATGAAGATTTCACACGGTGTTGCCCTGTCTTGCCTGTTGACCCTGGCTGCCAGCCCGGTGTTTGCAGCAGGCTTTAACCTTAACGACGCGGCCAACGCCATTTCCGGCATGCAGGGTGGCGATAAGGCTGCTGCCGCAGCGCCGACGTCACAAACCGCCGGTTTGCTGGGCGCCCTGACCTCGCAATTGAACGTGACCCCGGAGCAGGCTGTCGGTGGTACCGGCGCCATGTTGGGTCTGGCCAAGAATCAGCTGAGCGGTACTGACTACTCGCAACTGGGCAAGAGTGTGCCGGGCCTGGACAAGCTCTCGGGCAATAACGCACTGGGCAGCCTGGGCGCTCTGAGCGGCATGCTCGGCCAGAGCGGCGGCAGCAAGACCTCAGGCCTGGAAGGTGTGTTGGGTAATGTGAAAGACACCAATGACCTGAACACCGCGTTCAGCGCCCTGGGTATGGACAGTGGCATGGTTGGCCAGTTCGCCCCGGTGATCCTCAAGTACCTGGGTGACCAGGGCATCGGCGGTTCGCTGTTGCAAAACCTGAGCGGTATCTGGGGCGCCGGCAGCTAACGACTGTCGCGGCGTAATGCTTGGATACGCGCATCCTTTTCCATCCAGAGCTGGTTGACCCAGTTCTGGACGGTCTGGCGAAACGCAAGGGTAGTGGCAGGGTATGCTGCGTAAAGCGAACCAATTCCCCGGCTACTGTCTAAACCCCACTGCCTACTCTATCCAAGGAAACCTCCTACGTGAAATCCATCCTTGCCCTGTTAGCCCTCGTAGCCCTGCCGGTTATGGCCGCCGAGCCCACCCTCTACGGACGCTACGAGTACATCAAACTTCCGGAAATCGGTGAAACCTTCAAGGCCAAGATGGACACCGGCGCGCTGACCGCCTCGCTGTCGGCCCGGGACATCGAGACCTTTACCCGCGACGGTGAGGATTGGGTGCGCTTTCGCCTCAGCGGCAAGGACGCCAGCAACAAGGTCTACGAGCACAAGGTCGCGCGCATCAGCAAGATCAAGAGCCGTGCCGACGAGGATGAAGACAAGGATGACGCCAGCGTTGCCAAACGCCCGGTGGTCGATCTGGAAATGTGCCTGGGCAACGTCAAACGCACCGTCGAGGTCAACCTGACCGACCGCAGCAGCTTCAACTACCCGCTGCTGATCGGCGCCAAGGCCCTGCGTGAGTTCGGTGCCGCCGTGAACCCGGCCCGACGTTATACCGCCGACAAACCCGACTGCTGATTGACGCCGGATGAGGCATCCGGCACGGTTCACCTTTGCTCCCCAGTGCTCGGACGCCATGCCTCATATCCTGATTGTCGAAGACGAAGCGGCGATAGCCGACACGCTGATTTTTGCCCTGCAAGGCGAAGGTTTCACCACTACATGGCTGACCCTCGGCCAGGCGGCGCTGGACCATCAGCGCCAGACCCCGGCCGATTTGATCATCCTGGACATCGGCCTGCCGGATATCACCGGCTTTGAAACCTGCAAACAATTGCGCCGCTTCAGCGAAGTGCCGGTGATGTTCCTCAGTGCCCGCGACGGCGAGATCGACCGTGTGGTGGGCCTGGAGATCGGTGCTGACGACTACGTGGTCAAACCCTTCAGCCCACGGGAAGTCGCGGCGCGGGTGAAGGCGATCCTCAAGCGCGTGGCGCCTGTCGCGGCATCGGCGAACGGCAGTCGGTTCCAGGTGGATCAGGAACGGGTGCAAATCAGCTACGGTGGCCAGCTCCTGAACCTTACCCGCCATGAATTTCGCTTGCTCAACTGCCTGCTGGAGCAACCCGAGCGGGTGTTCAGCCGCGAGCAATTGCTGGATGCCGTGGGCGTGCCGGCGGACGCCGGTTATGAGCGCAATATCGACAGCCATATCAAAAGCCTGCGCAGCAAATTGCGTAGTGTTGCCGCCGAGGCTGAGCCGATCCAGACCCATCGCGGCCTGGGCTACAGCTACAGCCCGAGCCACAGCTGATGCGCCTGGGACTACGGATTTTTCTGGTTTATGCGTTGTTTATCGGCCTGACCGGCTACTTTGTGCTTAGCACCGTGATGAAGGAAATTCGCCCAGGCGTGCGCCAGTCCACTGAAGAAACCTTGGTGGACACCGCCAACCTGCTGGCGGAAATCCTGCGAGACGACGTCAAGCAGGGCACCCTCGGGCAGAGTCATTGGCCGACGGTGCTCAAGGCTTACGGCGACCGTCAGCCCGGTGCGACCATCTGGGGCCTGGCGAAAAACCAGGTCAATCATCGCATCTACGTCACCGACGCCAAGGGCGTCGTGTTGCTCGATTCCAGTGGCGAAGCGGTGGGCCAGGACTACTCGAAATGGAACGACGTCTACCTGACCCTGCGTGGCGAGTACGGTGCCCGTTCGACCCGCAGCGATGCCGAAGACCCGGCTTCGTCGGTGATGCACGTGGGCGCGCCGATCCGCGATAACGGGCAGATCATCGGTGTGGTCACCGTGGCCAAGCCCAACAGCTCGCTGCAACCCTATGTCGACCGCACCGAGCGCCGTTTGCTGTGGTACGGCGCCGGGCTGGTGGCGCTGGGTTTGTTGCTCGGGGCGTTATTGTCCTGGTGGCTGAGTGCGGCGCTGCGGGGGTTGACGGCCTACGCCCAGGCGGTCAGCGAAGGGCGCCGCGCCGAGTTGCCGCATTATCGGGGTGGTGAGCTGGAACAACTGTCCACCGCCGTGGAACACATGCGCACCCAACTGGAAGGCAAGGCCTACGTCGAGCACTACGTGCATACCCTGACCCATGAATTGAAAAGCCCGCTGGCGGCGATTCGCGGCGCGGCGGAGCTGTTGCAGGGGGAAATGTCCCAGGCCCAGCAGCAGCGGTTTGTCGGCAATATCGACAGCGAAAGTGCGCGCTTGCAGCAGTTGATCGAACGCTTGCTGAACCTGGCCCAGGTCGAGCAACGCCAGGGCTTGGAAGAACAAAGCGCCTTGCCGCTGGCGGTGTTGGTGGACGAAGTGCTCAAGGCACAATGTGCGCGGATCGAAAGTGCCGGCTTGCAGGTGGAGCAGGGCATTGCGGCGCACCTCAGACTGTTCGGTGAACCCTTCCTGCTACGCCAGGCCTTGGGCAACCTGCTGGAAAACGCCCTGGATTTCACCCCGCCCGGCGGCACCTTGCGCTTCACCGCTCAGCGCCAGGACAAGCAGATTGAGCTGAGCCTGTTCAACCAGGCTGAAGCGATCCCCGACTACGCCTTGCCGCGCTTGAGTGAGCGCTTCTACTCGCTGCCACGGCCCGCCAGCGGGCGCAAAAGCACCGGCCTGGGGCTGAACTTCGTCGAAGAAGTGATGCAGTTGCACGGCGGGCGCTTGCAGATCGGCAATGTCGCCGGCGGAGTGTTAGTGGTGCTGTGGCTGCCGGCTGACTTATAGCTGGAACAGCCACTGAGCCTTGGTCGGGTCCAGGTGCGCCACGTTGATCCGTAGCCAGTTGCTCTTGTGGCCATCGGCGCTGAACAATTGACCGGGGGCCAGCAGGATGCCGTGTTTGTAGGCGCGCTCCAGAAACTCGTCAATTTGGTTCAGCCTGGGGTGACGTACCCAGAGGAACAAGCCGCCATCAGGCAGATGAAAAATCTCCCAACCCCAGCGCTGGAAACTGGCCTGGGCAATCGCCTGGTGGGTCTGCAACTTGCGCTGCACCAGGTTCAGGTGCCGCTCATAAATCCCATCCGACAGGATCGCGCTGAGAAAACGCTCGCAGAAGCTCGGCACGGCAACGCTGGTCAGCAGTTTCAAATCCGCCAGCGCGGCGATCAGGTGAGTCGGCGCCACCAGATAGCCCACCCGCAAACTGGCGGACAGGGTTTTGGAAAAGCTGCTGATATAAATCACCTTGCGCAAACCGTCGAGGGTCGCCAGGCGCGTACCGTGTTCACCGGCCAGGTCGCCGTAGACATCGTCTTCCACCAACAGCAGGTCGTACTGATAGGACAGCTGCAAAATCTGGAAGGCGTTCTGTGGGCTCAATGACGAACCGGTGGGGTTGTGAAATTGTGAGTTGATGAAGAACGCCTTGACCGGGCGACTGGCCAGAACCTTTTCCAGCGTCTCGATATCCGGGCCGTTTGGCAGGCGTGGGATACCGACCACGGTTGCACCACGCAGGGCCAGCAACTGCACCAGGTTGCTGTTGCACGGGTCGTCCACCAGCACACAGTCGCCCGGTTCAATAAGCTTGCGGATCACCAAATCCAGGGCCTGGGTGGCGCCGAGAGTGGTGAGCACCTGATCAGGATTGACCGTCAGCGCCAACTTGTTGTGCAGGTGCTGGGCCAGGTTCTGGCGCAGCGGCAGGTGGCCGAGCGGGTCGCCGTATTCGATCAGCGAGCTGTGGGCGAAGTTGGCAGTGCGCCGCACGATCCGCGCCAGGGCCTGGGTGTCGCGCCAGGTTGGTGGTAGCCAGCCGCAACCCAGCTTCATGCTGTAGGCATCACCGTGGAAAATCCGCCAGAAGGCGTTCAGGTTATCCTGGTCAGCGGCTTCCAGAGGCTCCAGCCGGATCGCAGCCAGTGGCTTGCTGGCCTGGGCCTCGACGAAAAAACCACGGCCCTGGCTGGCGCTGATAAAACCGTTGATTTCCAGGCGCTCGTAGGCGCTGACCACCGTGTGGTAGCTCAGGTCGTGTGTGGCGCAGAGTTTGCGAATCGACGGCAAGCGTTGCCCGGGCTTGATCTCGCCGCGTCCGATTGCGTCCTTGATGGCGCCCACCAGTTGCTCGATAACGGCAACATTGGGTGAGCGGTCTAGTATGAGTTCCATCCCTGTAACCTGTACCGCGAAGTGTTAGGGCGAATTTTCTAACAGTTATCACAGTGGGGCCAGTACTGTTTTTGGGTTATCGGGATTTCTGGCGTAAGTCTGGGCGGCAACGTTCAGCTTAATTCAGGAGGAATAGAGATGACTGAGGCCCTGTCACCGTCGGTATCGGCACCCCAGCACACCCACCAGTTGGCCGTGACCAACCTGGACAATTGGGGCGACTGGAAATGGCAGCAACGCAATGCGGTGACCAAGCTCGACGAGTTGCTTAGTTACTTCCCTGGCCTGGAGCAGGATGGCTGGCTGCAACGCATCGGCGAACACCTGGAAAACCGCAAGCTCACCGTAACGCCCTACACCCTGGGGCTGATCAAAGTCGATGAGCACATGCGGCCCCTGGCCAATGATCCGTTCTGGCGCCAACTGATTCCGGACTGGAACAGCAGCCCCATCACCCAGGCGCTGGGCTATGACGGCGAGTCGGAAAACTGGGAGTTGCCCGATGAAATGGTCACACCGATCTGCCAGCACAAATACGACAACCGCGTCATCCTGCGCCTGGCCAACGTCTGCCACGCCTACTGCCAGTTTTGCTACGAAGCGCTGCGCACCCTGGAAAAACAAACCGTCAAAAGCTCGATGCGCAAGCAGGACTGGCTCGACACCCTCGACTACATCCGCCAGAACCCGCAACTCGACGAAGTGATCCTCAGCGGCGGCGAGCCGTTGATGCATTCCGACAAGCACCTGGATGGCTACCTCAGTGACCTGCGGGCCATTCGCCCGAACCTGATCATTCGCCTGCACACCCGCGCGCTGACCTTCAATCCGTACCGCATCACCCCGCAACTGGTGGAGATCCTCGGTCGCCACGACGTCACCGCCATCGGCCTGCACATCGTCCATCCCCGTGAAGTGACCGAGGATTTCCTGGTGGCGGTCAAGCGCCTGCGCTCGGTATGCCCGATCCTGTTTGCCAACATCCCGCTGCTCAGTGGCATCAATGACGATTACGAGACCATGGCGGAGTTGTGCCTCAAGCTCTATCGCCACGGCATCCAGCCCCATTACCTGTACCACTTCATGCCGTTCTCCCCAGGCTCTCAGGCTTTTCGCACCGATATCAGCGCCGCCGTCGCCCTGGTCAGCCGCATGAAACGCCGGCTGTCCAACATCGCCGTGCCGGAATACGTGCTGCCCCACAAGACCGGCAAATACACGGTGCCCCTGGACTTGATCATCGGCCAGCCGACCCTTGAGCGGCGCAGTGATGGTGAGTACCTGCAGTACACCAATTGGCAGGGCCAATCCTGCACATTCCCGGAATGACCACTATGTTCAATCGTTTTGCCAGCCACCTGGTGGACCTGGATAACCCCAACCCGTTTCCCGGCATGGTCGCCTTCCAGCAGCGCACCGGCATACAGGTCGACCTGCGCCTGGGCGGCAACGAATGCCTTGATGCACCGCTGACTGCCCTGCGCGAGCAATATGGCGATGACTTCTGTGAGCACGCGCGGCTGTACGGCGATCCGCAAGCCTTTGCCCTGCGCCAGGCGCTGGCGACGGCCCACGGTTTTAATCCGGCGCAATTGTGCCTGGACAGCGGCGCCGATGCCGTCCTCGCCCTGTGCCTGCGGGCCTTGTGCGTGCCGGGGGATCGCGTGGTGTGCAGCGCCGGTACGTATCCGACCTTCGCTTATTTCGCCAGGGCCGCCGGGTGCGAGGTGATCAAAACCCCGTACCACCGCACCGCCACCAGCCTGGCAGTGAACATTCCCGGCTTGTTGCTCGAAGCGGTGCGCTCCAGGGCCAAGGTGGTTTACCTGGCCAACCCGGACAACCCCACCGGCAGTTGGTGGTCGTCCGAGGCCATCGAGGAGCTGGCGGCGTCATTGCCCGAGGAATGCACCTTGTTGCTGGACGAGGCCTACCTGGATTTTTGCCCCGACCTGCAGATGAACAGCGAGCGGACGGTGGAAGGCTGCATCCGCGTGCGCTCGCTGTCCAAGGCTTACGCCTTGGCCGGGTTGCGCCTGGGATTTGCCCTGGCCGATACGGCCATCATCGACATGCTGAACAAGGTGCGCATTCACTACGCTGTCGGCGGCCTGGTGCAACATGCCGCCCTAGTCGTGTTGGCGGACCGGCCACACGCCGAGTCCATTCGGGTCAATAACGCCCTGTTGCGTGATGCCTTCAGCCAGCGTTTGCGCCGTGCGGGTTATCGGGTGCTGCCGTCCGGAACCAATTTCGTCAGCCTGTTGTTGCCGTCCAATGCTGCTGCGCAGCATTTGCAGGAGCACTTGCTGGATCATCGGATCGCCGTGCACCGGCCGCCACACCCGGCGTTCGCCAATTTGATCCGGGTCACAGTGTGCGAGGCCGCCCTGGAAGAGCGGGTGCTGGAATTGTTCGAGAGGGCCATGGAATGAAGCCTCTACTGCAATTTCGCGACGCCTTGCAGGATGCCTTGCCGATCGTCATCAGCGGCTTCGTCTTCGGCCTGGTGTTCGGGGTGTTGGCCAGCAAGGCCGGGCTGTCGCCCCTGGCCGCCACCTTCATGAGCCTGATGGTGTTCGCTGGGGCTTCGCAGTTTGTTGCGGTGGAGCAGTGGCAGTCCGGGCAGTTGTCGGTGGTGGCGATTGTGATGACGACGTTACTGGTCAACCTGCGACACTTGCTGATGAGCCTGTCGCTGCGACCGGCCTTTCGCAACGAGCCCAAACGCAAGTTGATCCCGGCGTTCGCCCTGTTGCTGATCGACGAAACCTGGGCGCTGGCCGAGCATCGATTCAAGCAGTCGGCGCCGTCCCTGCGTTACTTCGTGCAGGCGGGCTTGCTGATCTATTTCGGCTGGGTCGGCGGCACGCTGTTGGGCACGCAATTGGGCAGCCATATCCCACGGCCGACGGACTTTGGCCTGGACTTCACCTTTGTCGCGATGTTCCTGTCGTTGATGGTGTTGCTGTGGCGTCGCTCGCTGGACTTCTTCACTTGGCTACTCTCCGGCGTGATTGCTTTCTACGCCGCGCAATTGCCGGGTATCGGCCAGGCGTCGGTGGTGATTGCGGCGATTATCGCCAGTGCCCTGGTGGCCGCGCTCCCGCAGTCCGGGCAACTGGAGGCCGGCCATGAGTGAACTGGAACTGGCCGCGATCATCGGCATGGCCCTGGTCACCTACCTGACCCGTATCGGCGGCTTGCTGGTGACCGCCGAGCGCACGAGCCTGAACGGCTTTACCGAACGCTTCCTGAAGAACCTTCCGGCCGCGCTGCTGGCGGCGCTGATCAGCCCGAAACTGGCCACCGGCGATGTGTCGATCTGGCTGGCAGCGGCAATCACCGTGGCGGTGGTCTGGAAATTCAAAAACACCTTGCTCGGCGTCGCTGCGGGCACGTTTTCCTGCGCAGCGATTCGTTGGCTTATCTAAGGACAGTACAACGTCTGAAGACAGACGAACTCTGGACTTATTGTGGCGAGCGGGCTTGCCCGCGTTGGGGCGCGAAGCGGCCCTAAAACCTGCTACTTCGTTCTTGTTCTTACTGGGGCCGCTGCGCAGCCCAACGCGGGCAAGCCCGCTCGCCACAATAAGCGGGCTTGCCACAGGTATCAGCACTTTCAAAGAATGTGTCATCTAAGGACAGACCATGAAAATTGGAATCATCGACTCGCTTCACAACCGCTACGTGACCAAGGCCGACATCGAACAAGAGGTGTTTGGCGGGCGGGCTACCGTCTCGCTGTTCCAGACCGCCAGCGCCGATGACCTGCCGCAAGCGGCGTTGCAGTGCGACGGGTTGATCAGTTGGCATCTGGTGCCTTTGCAAGCGCCGTTTATCAACCGGCTGGAGCAATGCCGGGGCATCGTGCGTGCGGCGGTGGGTTTTGACAATATCGACTTGGCGGCTGCGCGCCAGCGCAATATTGAAGTGGCTAACGTGCCGGACTACGGCACCGAAGAGGTCGCCGATCATGCGGTGGCCATGGCTCTGTCGCTGCTGCGTCGGTTGCCGCGCGGTCATACGGTGGTGTCCCGTGGCAGTTGGGACTGGCGTGAAGTGGGCGCCTTGCCGCGCCTGAGCCAGTTGCAGGTGGGGATCATCGGGTGCGGGCGGATCGGCATGGCGGCGGCGTTGCGCTTCAAGGCGTTCGGCTGTCAGGTGAGTTTTTTCGATCCCCATGTGTGCAGCGGCGTGGAGAAGTCCCTGGGTATACAGCGGTGTGAAACCCTCGCCGAGCTGTTGCACAAGGTCGACCTGATAAGCATCCATGCACCGCTCAACGAGCAAACCCATCACCTGATCGGCCCTCGTGAGTTGGCGGCCCTCAGTGGCAAATATCTGATCAATACCGCACGCGGGCCGATCATCGACGGCCAGGCCTTGCGCGACGCGGTGGTCGACGGCCTGCTGGCCGGCGTCGGGCTGGATGTTTACGAGGATGAGCGCCAGGGCATCCCGGAGCAGTTCCTCGGCCGTGATGATGTGCTGCTGTCACCCCACGTTGCGTTCTACTCCGAGGCGGCACTTGCGGAGTTGCGGGCCAAGGCCGCGCAGGTGCTGTTGAGCATTCTGGAGAAGGGTAGCCACCGTAACGTGGTCAACTGACAGACCCCGCTGGAGAGTCTCCACAGACTCTCCACATCACCTCCACAAAGCCTCTACATACCCGCCACAAACTCTCCCCATTCAAACAGGGAGAGACCCATGAACCGCAGCCTGCTATTCAAACTGGGCGCCATCGCGCTGCTGATCCTGCTGTTGCTGATTCCGTTGCTGATGATCGACGGCATCATCAACGACCGCCAGCAGCTGCGCGACGGCGTGTTGATGGACATTGCCAGCAGCTCCAGTTATAGCCAGCGCCTGAGTGGCCCGGTGCTGGTGGTGCCTTATCGCAAGACCGTCCGCGAGTGGAAGCTCAATGAAAAGCTCAACAAGCGCTACGAGGAAACCCGTGAAGTGCGCGGTCGTCTGTATTTCCTGCCGGAGCATTTTGAGCTCGACGCCAAGGTGCAAACCGAACTGCGGGCACGGGGTATTTATCAGGCGCGGCTGTTCCATGCGGACAACCGCATCAGTGGCCGCTTTGTTTTGCCGGAGCAGTTGGGCATCAAAGAAAACTTTGCCGATTACCAGTTTGACCAGGGATTTCTGGCGGTGGGCATCAGCGATATTCGCGGTATCGAAAATGCCCTGAAACTGGAGCTGGGCACTCAGCGCCTGGAGTTTTCACCGGGCACCCAGGTCGGTTGGCTGGGGGAAGGGGTGCATGTGATGTTGCCCCAGCAAGACAGCAAGAAACCGGCGCCCCTGGATTTCGCTTTCGACCTGCGCTTGCAAGGCACCGAGCAATTGCAAGTGGTGCCAGTGGGCAAGACCAGCCAGGTCAAACTGGCGTCCAACTGGCCGCATCCGAGTTTTATCGGCAACTTCCTGCCAGCCCAGCGGGAGATCTCCGCCGAAGGCTTCACCGCCAATTGGCAGACCTCGTTTTTCTCCACCAACCTGGAAGAAGCCCTGCGCGGTTGTCTGTCGGAGCGCGGCTGTGAAGACTTCAACGGCCGCAGCTTTGGCGTGAGCTTTATCGACCCAGTGGACCAGTACCTCAAGAGCGATCGGGCGATCAAATATGCGCTGCTGTTTATCGCCCTGACCTTTGCCGGCTTCTTCCTCTTTGAGGTGCTCAAAAGCCTGGCGGTGCACCCGATCCAGTACGCGCTGGTGGGCGTGGCCCTGGCGTTTTTCTACCTGCTGCTGTTGTCACTCTCCGAGCACATCGGTTTTGCCCTGGCGTACCTGATCTCGGCCAGTGCCTGTGTGTTGTTGATTGGTTTTTATGTCTGCCATGTGTTGCGCAGCCTGGCCCACGGCTTGGGCTTTTCGGCGGGGTTGGCGGCGTTGTATGGCTTGTTGTACGGGTTGCTGAGTGCCGAGGATTACGCGCTGTTGATGGGCTCGCTGTTGCTGTTCGGCCTGCTGGGCACGGTGATGGTGCTGACGCGCAAACTGGACTGGTATGGCGTGGGCAAACACAAACCGGTCGAGCCGCTGGAGTTTGATCTGGAGGCGGTACATGAGTAGGTCATTGGGGTTGCGCGAAGACCAGCGGGTGGGCGCGCAGTTGGTGGCGAGGCTTATTACGTTGTTTCCCCCGCCACCGACATTACCGGTCAAACCGGCGGCTGGGTCTCCAGCATCGACGGCCGCTGGCTGACTTCGGCATACCAGGCTGCCAGCCTTGGGTTATCCAACCGCCACTGCATATCCGGGTGGCGGAAATCCAGGTACCCCAAGGCACAGGCCACGCTGATGGCTGCTACGTCGAAATGGCTGGTCAGTTCGGCAATGGCGTCCCGTTCCAGTTCTGCTAGGGTGCGGCGGATCTTGTTGCGCTGCTCTTCCAGCCACTGGTCCCAGTGCTTGTCCGGCGGGCGCAGGGCGGTTTCATAACGCATCAGCACGGCGGCATCCATGATCCCGTCGGCCATCGAGGCAAGGGTCAGACGCCGCCAGCGGGCCGAGCCTTCGCGGGGGATCAACGGGTTGCCGACGTGCTGGTGGTCGAAATAATCGAGGATTACCCGGCTGTCGTGCAACACATTGCCGTCGGCCAGGCGCAAGGCTGGGATCTTGCCCACCGGGTTGCCCTGGTTCAGTTCAGCAGCAGGATTGACCGGTGTGACCAGCACGGCCTGCAAGGCCACACGGTCCTGCTGGCCGGTCTCGTACAGCAGCACCCGGACCTTGCGAACGAAGGGTGAGGCGGGGTTGTGGAGCAACGTCATGCTTGGGGCGGACATGGAAATTCCTCGGAATAGGGCAGGGCCTAGCCTATCTCAACGCTTGAACAACGCCCAAGCTCCAATCACCGCCGGTATCCCCAGCCCGATCCAACTCAAGGAATCCCAAGCGCCATCCCCCAGCAACGCCGCGAACAAACCCGCCGCGCTGAGCAAGCCAATCCCCAGCGGAGTGCTGAACACCTTCCAGAAACTCGACTGCCGGGGCTTCATGGCTTGGCCGCCTTGCGCCGTACCTGCCATAAGTACACGCCACTGCCCAGGACGATGATGGTCAGCACATCCAGCACCGCCCAGAGGATTTTCATCGGCATGCCGCCGTAGTCACCAAAATGCAGCGGTTGGGACATGCCCATGGCGTCCATGTACCACGGGCGTTCGGCGATGGCGGTCACTTGCAGCGTGCTGGCGTCAATCAGGACCGGCGTCAGCAAATGCGATGTCAGGTGGGTGCTGCCTTTCATGAACACCGCGTAATGGTGCTCGCTGGAAAAACGCGTGCCTGGGAAGGCGATAAAGTCAGGCGTCATACCGGGTGCGGCGTTTTCGGCGATCTTCAGCAGGTCCGTCGCGGGTGCGCGCAAGGTCAGCGGCGGGGCATTTTTGTAGGGTTCGATCATCGCGTTGAGGCTGTCATTGCGCCAGGCAGCGATGATCAGGTCGGCGCAGGCGCTGATCACGCCGGTTACGCCCACCACCAGCGCCCAGGTCAGGGTGACGACGCCGATCAGGTTGTGCAGGTCGAGCCAGCGCAGGCGGGTTGATTTGTCCTGGCGCACCGTGGCGAACTTCAGCCGGCGCATGAACGGCAGGTACAACACTGTGCCGGAGATGATCGCCAGCACAAACAGGATGCCCATGAACGCCAACAGCAACTTGCCCGGCAGGCCGGCGAACATGTCGACGTGCAGGCGCAGCAGGAACAGCGTTAGCCCGCCATTGGCTGACGGCGTTTCTACGGCTTCGCCGGTGCGGGCGTCGAGCATGAAGGTGTGGGACGAGTTGGGTTCGGTACCGGCGGTGGCAGCCATGATGGCGATCACGCCGTTTTTGTCATCCTCGTCCCAGGCCAGGTATTGCATGGCTTCGCCGGGACGGTGGGCCTGCGCCGCCGTCACCAGTTGTTCCAGGTTCAGTTGCGGCGTGTCGGCGGGCATCTGCTGCAACTCGGGCTCGTTGCCTAGCAGGTGGTCGATCTCGTGGTGAAAGATCAACGGCAGGCCGGTCAGTGCCAGCATCAGCAGGAATACAGTGCAGACGAGGCTGGCCCAAGTGTGGATGAAGGACCAGCGGCGGATGGTTTTGCTTTTCATCACGGCTCCAAAGGCAAAAGGGCCGCTAGTGAGGCGGCCCTTCGTTAGCGGTTTTTTACCGTCTTAGAATTTGTAGTTCACGCTGGCGACCACGTTGCGTTGGTCACCGTAGTAGCAGTAGAAACCATCACAAGTGGATAGGTAATCTTTGTTGAAGATGTTCTTTGCATCCACCGCCACGGTGACACCCTTCATGGAACTGTTCACTCGGCCAAGATCGTAGTGCACCGAGGCGTCGTACACCGTGTAGGACCCGACATGGCCCCAGTCGGTATTGGCGCTGTTGCCGTAGGTGTCGCCGACATACCGCACGCCTGCACCTACGCCGAAACCGTCCAGTGCACCGCTGCGCCAGGTGTAGTCGGCCCAAGCGGTGGCCTGGTTGCGTGGCACCTGGTTTAGCCGATTACCCTTTTCTTCGGCCGTGCCCTCGGTGATTTCACTGTCGTTATAGGTGTAGGAACCCACCAGCTTGAGGCTTTCGCTGATGTCTGCGCTGGCTTCCAGTTCCAGGCCGCGAACCCGGGTTTCACCCACTTGGCGAGTGATACCGCCCTCAGTTACCGAGCTGTTCTGCTGGGTCAGGTCGAACACTGCGGCCGTCAGCAGGGTCTTGGTACCGGGCGGCTGGTACTTGATACCCGCTTCGTACTGCTTGCCTTCGGTGGGTTTGAACGCGCCGGTGCTGAGCACTTGGGTGCCGGAGCCGGCCTGGAACGATTCGGCGTAGGAGAGGTACGGCGTAATGCCGTTGTCAAAGACGTAGCTCAGCGCTGCGTTGCCGCTGAAATGCTTGTCACGCTGAGTGTTGGTCGCATCATTCTGGTTGTGAAAGGTGGTGCCGGTGTGCACCCAGTCTTCACGCCCGCCGAGGGTCAGACGCCAGTTATCGAGGGCGATCTGGTCCTGAACGTACAAGCCCGTCTGCTGAGTTTTCTGGGTGTAGTCATACATGCTGAAATACTGGACTTTGGAGAAGTCCTGCCCGTACACCGGCCGATTGAAATTGATGGTTGGCACCCCCCCGGAACCCCACAGCCAGCGTGCATCGGCGTTGGAGCGCTGGTGGTCCAGACCTAGCAACAGAGTGTGGCTCAGGGCGCCGGTCTGGAAATCGGCCTGGAAGTTGTTGTCGACGGCGAATTGGCTGATGTTTTCATCGACCTTGCCTGCGGAGCGTTGCACGTTACCATCGGCGTCTACTGCCAGCTCAGGGCCATTTGGCCAGAAGCTGCCGCCAGCGGTGATGCCCTGAAACGACAGATCATTCTTGGTGTAACGCAGGTTCTGGCGGAACTGCCAGGTGTCGTTCAGCCGGGTTTCAAAGGCATAACCCAACGCGTAGTAAGTGCGGTCGTAGAATTCCCAATCTGGATCGCCGAGGTTCTTGTGGTGGGAAATCTTTCCGGCCGGCGAGCTCAATTTGGTGCCTTGCAACGGCAGGAACTGCCCGGTGATACCGGTATCGTCGCGGGTGTACTGCGAGAGAAAGGTCAGTTTGGTGTCGTCATTGATGTTCCAGGTCAGGCTGGGCGCGATGTTGTAGCGCTTGTCCGGAATGTGATCGACCGCCGTATTGCTGTCGCGTACCACGCCGCTAATGCGATAGAGGAACTGACCCTCATCATCAATTTTGCCGGTGCTGTCGAAGTTGATCTGCTTGTGTTCGTTGCTGCCTGCTTGCACCTCGACTTCATTGGAACTTTCAGCCTGGGGACGACGGCTGACCATATCCAGCAGGCCACCTGGTGGTGTTTGACCGTAGACGGACGAAGCAGGGCCGCGCAGTACTGCGATGCGCTCCAGGTTCCAGGTGTCGATTTTCGGCGTGGCATAGTTGCCTTTGGGCAGGGGCAAGCCGTCGAGGAATTGGGTTGGAATAAAACCGCGTACCAGCAACCAGTCACTGCGGGAGTCGGCGCCGTAGCCGCTACTTTGCACGCCAGCGGTATAGCGCAGGGCGTCGTTGAGATTGAGAACGGAGCGGTCTTCCATTTGCTTGCGGGTAATCACCGATACGGAGCGAGGTAGCTCGGCAATTGGTGTATCAGTCTTGGTACCAGCCGCAGTGCGAGTAGCAACATAACCCTCCACCGGGCCCCAGGCGCTTTCGTAGTTGGCCTGACCAGTAATGCTGGTTTCTGGCAGCGACACAACGCCTTCAGGAATCGCTACCAGACTGAATGTCCCGGCGCTGCTTTGCTCCAATTGCAAACCTGTCCCACGCAATGCCTCGCGCAGCGCGCCCTGTGCATCGAACTGTCCCTTGACCGGCGTCGAGGTCTTGCCCGAAGCCAGCGACGGGTTGAGGGTCAGCGCCAGGCCGGCCTGGCTGGCGATCTGGTTCAGGGTGCTGGCTAACGGTGCGGCCGGCAGGTTGTAGGAGCGCACGCTGGACGCCTGTTCGGCAGCCATCAGCAGAGGGCTGGCCAGCGGGGAGCAGAAGGCAATGGCCACGGCTAACAGGCTGGGGCGCAACAAGGTGTCTAGCGAGCGGGACATGGGGCGGCTCCTGAATGAAAGTATTTCTCAATTGCCTATGTGCCGAGCGAGATTCAAAAAGTGATAGGGCTGAATGAAAATAATTTCTATCTGGCTTTCCCCCATAGCAGCAAGCTGTCGAGCTTTAGCGAGGCTGCGCCGGGTGCGACTCGGTGCTGGGAGCTGATCTGAAGGCGGTGATGTAGCCGACGTAGCCTCGCTAAAGCTCGACAACTACGGGTTGTTCGCTGTTTTGGCCACTACCGTCACCCACCACGGCGAGCGCTGCTGGATCTGCACCGGCAAGGTTGGTAACAGGGCATTCAACGCCAGATCCGTATCGTGCAGCGGGAAGCTGCCGGTGATCCGCAGGTCTGCCACTTGCTTGTCCACGCCCAAGTGCCCGGTGCGATAGCGCCCCAGCTCTTCAACCACATCCCCCAGCCGCGCGTCTTCCACCACCAGCATGCCGCGGGTCCAGGCGTCGGTGCCGGGGGCTACGGCCAGCAGCGGGCCAAGGCCATCGCTGCGCATCAGCACTTGCTGGCCTTGCTTGAAAATCTGTTCCTGATGCAATGCTTCTGGCTGGGCGGCGACGGCAGACTGCAAGACGCTGAGCCGCGTGCCGTCGTCCTCGCGCTTGACGATAAACCGCGTGCCCAGGGCCCGCAGGCTGCCCTCGCGGGTTTCGACGATGAACGGGCGGGCGTCGTTGTGGCCGGTTTCGATGAGGATTTCGCCTTCCTGCAACACGATCAGCCGGCGTTTTTCGTCGAAGCGCACATCAATGGCGCTATGGGTGTTGAGGTTGATCACGGTGCCATCCGCCAGCTTCAGCGTGCGCTGCTCGCCGGTGGCGGTGCGCTGGTCGGCCAGCCAATAGTTGATCGGCACGTAGCGTTGCCCAGTGAACAGCGCAAGGCCCAGCACCAACACCACACTGGCCAGGCCGCTGCCGAGTTTGCGCACCTGGCGACGAATGCTTTCGCGCGACTGCAACAAGGCCGAGCGCGCCGGGCCCGATGCCACGCTGAAACGCTGATCGAGCATGCCCAGCTGGCGCCAGGCGCGGGCGTGTTCCTCATTGCTGGCCAGCCACTTGCTGAACTCTTCGTGCTCCACGGCACTGCCGTCCCCGGAGTCCAGGGACAGTTGCCAGGCGATGGCTGCGTCCAGCACCCGCGCCGATACTGGTTTGGAGCTGAACTGATTCACAGCGGCTCGCCATACAGGGCGATGTAGCACTGGCGGATGCCCTGGGCCAGGTATTGCCGCACGCGCGGCACGGAGACCCCCAGGCGCTGGGCGATTTCGGCGTGGCCCATGCCATCGAGGCGGTTATAGAGGAAGGCGGCGCGGGCCTTGCTGGAGAGTTTGCCGAGCAAACGGTCGATGGCCTTGAGGTCTTCGAGGATCAGTTGCTGTTCTTCCGGGGAGGGATGCTCGCTTTCCGGGATCAGCATCAGTTCGGTGAGGTAGGCCTGCTCCAGGGCGGCGCGGCGGAAATAATCGAACAGCAGGCCTTTGGCGATGGCCACCAGGAATGCCCGGGGTTCGCGGGGTTCGCGCAAATCTTCACGGCTCAGCAGGCGCATGAAGGTGTCCTGGCTCAGGTCTTCGGCACGGCTGGGGCAGGCCACATTGCGTCGCAGCCACGCCAACAGCCAGCCGCGATGGTCGCGATATAACGCGCCAACAAGCTCACTGTGGGGACTTTGGGCTGACGACAAGGCAACACCGATCGAGAAGTTTAAACTAACGAGAATTATTCGCGATTGTGTCAGAGGTGAAGGGTGGGTGCAATTGGCGTTGGTCGGGTAGGGGCGTTATGACACCCTTTGTGGCAAGCCCGCTCTGCCTAATGCCGGTAAGTTAAGGAAATGGAGCGCCTAACATTACCCTGTGGCGAGCGGGCTTGCCCGCGTTGGGCTGCGCAGCAGCCCCAATCAGGCCAGCGCATTTTTCCAGTTAAACCGTGATTTCAGGTTTTAGGGCCGCTTCGCGCCCCAACGCGGGCAAGCCCGCTCGCCACAGGGTTTTGTGTTCAAGCTTAAAAGGACGGGGCCTGCTTGCGGCGCTTCCATTGGCTCAATCGCTGCTGCAACAGCAGCGGGCTATCGATTTGCTGCCGCCGTGCCCGGCTGAACAAAATCAACATCAGCTCCGCCGTGGCCAACGCATCGGCACTGGCGTGATGACGTTCGCCCACCTGCAGCTTGAAGTGCTCGATCCAGTCATCCAGCCCGGCCTCGCGGATGTTGGCCTGCGGGCACAAAAACGGGGCGATGTCGGCGACATCGAGAAACGTATGGGCCAGGCGATAGCCCAGGCTGTCCTTGAGCGCCCGCCCCAGCATGTGTTGATCGAACGGTGCATGAAACGCTAACAACGGGCTGTCGCCGACAAACGCTATGAAGTCCAGCAGCGCCTCGACTGGGTCGCTGCCGGCGGCGATGGCGCTGGGGCCCAGGCCGTGGATCAACACGCTGGGGCTGAGTTTGGTTTCGGCCCGTTGCAGGGTACGTTCGAACAGCTGGGAAAAGTCGATGGCCCCGTCTTCGATCACCACGGCACCGATGGACAGTACCTGATCGCGATTGAGGTTCAGGCCGCTGGTTTCCAGGTCCAGCACTACCCAGCGTTGCCCGCGCAATGAGCCTTCACCAAGCGCTTGCGGTGGCGGCAATTGCGCCAGACGGGCGTGTTGCCCGGCATCCAGTCCCGGCTTGGCCGCGCGCAGCCAACTGAACAGACTCACAGCTGATACCGTAGCGTCAGGCTGCTTTGCAGGCGCTGGGCCTGGCGCAGTGATTCGCGCAGGATGCGCCGGTCGAGGTGGTTGAGGCTGTCGGGGTCGACGCGATTGGAGTAAGGCTGATTCTCGCGGGTTTGCAGTTGGTGCTGCTGCATGCGGGTTTGCTGGATAAAGTGGTAGGCCTCTTCGTAGGCAGCGCCGTCCAGCCGTTCGATGACTTCCTTGTCTACCAGTTGGCGCAAGCGCTCCAGGGTGTTGTTGGCTTTGATGCCATTAGCCAAGGCCAGCAGGCGCGCGCCGTCGACAAAAGGCGTGAGCCCCTGAACCTTGAGGTCGAGGGTGGCTTTGTCATTACCCTTACGGGTCAGCACAAAATCTCGGAAACGCCCCACGGGCGGGCGTTGGCGCAACGCGTTCTCGGCCAGCATGCGCTGGAACAAGCGGTTGTCCGCCACCTGGTCGAGAATGCCCTGGCGCAGTTGATCACAACCCGTCTCGTCGCCCCAGACCACCCGCAAGTCGAAATAGATGCTGGATTTGAGCAAGTTTTCCGGCGTTGCTTGGCGAATAAAGCCGGCAAAGCGCCGCGCCCACTCACCGCGCGACAGGCACAGTTCCGGGTTGCCGGCCATGATATTGCCCTTGCATAGCGTAAAACCGCACAGCGCCAGGCTCTGGTTGATCTGTTGCGCCAGTGGCAACAGGCGGCCGCGAATTTCGGCAGCTTCGGCAGCATCCTTGGCGTCAAACAGAATGCCGTTGTCCTGGTCGGTATACAGCGTTTGCTCGCGTCGGCCTTCGCTACCGAAACACAGCCAACTGAAGGCCACGCCGGGGTCGCCCTTGTCCGCCAGGGTCAGTTCGATGACCCGGCATACGGTGTGATCGTTGAGCAGCGTAATGATGTGGGTGATTTGGGCCGACGACGCGCCGTGGGCCAGCATGCGTTCCACCAACTGGCCGATTTCGCCACGGATCGCCACCAGGTTTTCCACCCGTGGCGCGTTGCGAATGGTGCGGGCCAGGTGCACCAGGTCGACCCGTTGCAGGGAAAACAGGTCGCGCTCGGAGACCACGCCACACAAACGCTGATCCTTGACCAGGCACACGTGGGCAATATGCCTTTCAGTCATGGCGATGGCCGCATCGAAGGCGCTGTGGTCCGGGGTCAGGAAGAACGGCGCCTGGGTCATATGGCGCTCGATGCCCTGGGTGAAATCGCTGGTGCCGTCGGCCACCACCTGGCGCAGGTCCCGCAGGGTGAAAATTCCCAGGGGCGCCTTGTGCTCATCCACCACCACAATACTGCCGACCTGTTGCTCATGCATCAGCGTCACGGCCTCGCGCAGCGGCGTTAGTGGGCTGCACGTCACCGGATGACGCATGGCCAGTTCGCCCAGGCGCGTGTTTAACGAGTATTGAGTGCCGAGGGTTTCCACAGCTTTTTGCTGGACTTGTTGGTTGACCTGATCCAGAAGGCTGCTCACCCCGCGCAAGGCGAAGTCGCGAAACGGGCTGGACAGTGCGAACAGCTTGATGAAGGCCGGTTTGTTTAATTGCAGGCAGAAGGTGTCTTCGGCGGCCTTGTGCTCGGTGCGGGTTGCCCGTTCCCCTAGCAGCGCTGCCAGGGGGAAGCATTCGCCGGTGGTGATTTCGAAGGTGGTTTCGGTGCCGCTCTTGGCCGAATGCGGCCGTTCGCCGATCACGCGCCCCTGCTTGACGATATAGAAGTGCTCTACCGGCCCGCCCGAGGGTTTGAGAATGCTCTCGCCGGGGCCGTAGAAGCGCAATTGGCACTGTTCCACCAGAAACGCCAGGTGGGCATTTTCCATTTGGTTGAACGGCGGGAAGCGTTGCAGAAATTGCAGGGTGCCGTGGATGTTCTGCAACACAGCAGTTTTCCCCGCTTGTGTGAAAGCATCAGCTTTACTCATAAACATGACCGCAGTTTTTTTGTCGTTATCGTCCTTCATGGTCGACTCCTGCGCTACGAGTGCCCATTGGACGTAAGTCTAGGTAGCTATACCAAGACATGTGACTTCCACAACTAGGGAAAAACCTTACATGAATATCGTCCAAACTCCGTAGAACGCCCACTAGGCAAACTTTCCGACGAAGTGCACATTGAGCGCCCTTCTGGTGATGTCTGACTTCTGTGCTGGGAGATTGATCAGAACTGCCGAGAAACGTATGTCCGACCACGATATTTTGAGTGATGCCGAGCGCGAGGCGCTGAGCGCCGTAATGCAGGAGCCTAATTTGCCGCCACAACGGGTCTTGATCGTGGACGACGACAAGGACTCCCGTGAACTGTTGGCGGAGATCCTTGGCCTGGATGGCATTCGCTGTATGACGGCTGAGAGTGGCGAGGCCGCGTGGGATTTATTGAAATCCAGCAGCTCCATCGGTTTGCTGATCACCGACCTGCGCATGGCACCGAGTAACGGGTTGGAATTGATTCGCCAGGTGCGGGGGTCCACCCGGGCCGCGTTGCCGATCATCATCATGTCCGGGGATGCCGAGGCCCCCGATGTGATTGATGCCATGCACTTGAGTGTGGTGGACTTTCTGCTCAAGCCGATTGATAGCGTGAAGCTGGCAAAGTTGGTGAAGCGGGAGTTGGGGATGGCGCCTTAGGTTCGAACTCAAAATGCAGCATCACAAAAAAGCCCTGATCTCTCGACCAGGGCTTTGTTGTTTCTAGCGTTTACTCACAGACCGTTTTTGGCCTTGAACTCACGACGCCGACGGTGCAATACCGGCTCGGTATACCCATTCGGCTGCTTGGTCCCTTCAATCACCAACTCAACCGCTGCTTGAAACGCAATGTTGCTGTCGAAATCCGGAGCCAGCGGACGGTACAGCGCGTCACCGGCGTTCTGCCGATCCACCACCGGCGCCATACGCTTTAGGCTTTCCAGAACCTGGGCTTCATTGACGATGCCATGGCGCAACCAGTTGGCGATGTGCTGGCTGGAGATGCGCAGGGTGGCGCGGTCTTCCATCAGGCCAACGTCGTTGATGTCCGGCACTTTCGAACAACCCACGCCCTGGTCGATCCAGCGCACCACGTAACCGAGGATGCCCTGGGCGTTGTTGTCCAGTTCGTTGCGGATCTCGGAGGCGGGCCAATCGGTGTTGCTGGCCAATGGAATGGTCAGGATGTCGTCTATCGACGCGCGCTCGCGCTTGGCCAGTTCGGCCTGGCGGGCGAACACGTCGACCTTGTGGTAATGCAGCGCGTGCAGCGCAGCAGCCGTCGGCGACGGAACCCAGGCAGTGTTGGCGCCAGCCAGCGGGTGAGCGATTTTCTGCTCCAGCATGGCGGCCATCAGGTCAGGCATGGCCCACATGCCTTTACCGATCTGCGCACGACCTTGCAGGCCGGTGCTCAAGCCGATGTCGACGTTCCAGTTCTCGTAGGCGCCGATCCATTTTTCAGTCTTCATCGCCGCCTTGCGCACCATCGCGCCGGCTTCCATGGAGGTGTGGATTTCGTCGCCCGTGCGGTCTAGGAAGCCGGTGTTAATAAACACTACTCGTTCGCTGGCCGCCTTGATGCACGCCTTGAGGTTGACCGTGGTACGGCGTTCCTCGTCCATAATCCCGACTTTCAGGGTGTTGCGCGGCAGCTTCAGCACGTCTTCGATGCGGCCAAACAGCTCGTTGGTGAACGCGGCTTCTTCAGGGCCGTGCATCTTCGGTTTAACGATGTAGACCGAACCGGTGCGGCTGTTCTTGCGGCTGTTATTGCTATTGAGGCTGTGGATCGCCCCCAGGCTGGTGAGCAGGCCGTCGAGAATGCCTTCCGGCACTTCGTTGCCTTGGCTGTCGAGGATCGCGTCGATGGTCATCAAGTGGCCGACGTTACGCACGAACAACAGCGAACGGCCGTGCAGGCTCACTTGGTTGCCGTCGACACCGGTGTAGCGGCGGTCGGCATTCATGGTGCGGGTGAAGGTCTTGCCGCCCTTGGCCACTTCTTCGGCCAGGTCGCCCTTCATCAGGCCGAGCCAGTTGCGGTAGATCACCACTTTGTCATCGGCATCGACGGCGGCGACGGAGTCTTCGCAGTCCATGATGGTGGTCAGGGCGGCTTCCATCAGCACGTCCTTGACGCCGGCGGCATCGGTCTGACCGACCGGGGTGCTGGCGTCGATCTGGATTTCGAAATGCAGACCGTTGTTTTTTAGCAGGATCGCGGTCGGTGTGGCGGCATCGGCCTGGTAGCCGATCAATTGCGCATCGCTGCGCAGGCCGCTGTTGCTGCCGCCCTTGAGGCTGACGACGAGCTTGCCGTCGACGATCTTGTAGCCGGTGGAATCGACGTGGCTGCCGGCTGTCAACGGCGCGGCTTCGTCGAGGAAGGCACGGGCGAAGGCGATGACCTTGTCGCCACGGACCTTGTTATAGCCCTGGCCTTTCTCGGCGCCGTCGGCTTCGCTGATGGCGTCGGTGCCATACAGCGCGTCGTACAGCGACCCCCAGCGCGCATTGGAGGCGTTGAGGGCGAAACGGGCGTTCATCACCGGCACAACCAGCTGGGGGCCGGCCATGCGGGCAATTTCGTCATCGACGTTTTGGGTCGAAGCCTGGAAATCCGCCGCTTCTGGCAGCAGGTATCCGATATCTTGCAAAAAGGCTTTGTAGGCCACCGGGTCGTGGGCCTGGCTGGCGTGTGTCTGGTGCCAGGCATCGATCCGCGCTTGGAAATCGTCGCGTTTGGCGAGTAGGGCTTTGTTCTTCGGGGCCAGGTCATGGATGACCTTGTCGGCGCCCGCCCAGAATTGGTCGGCGGTGAGGCCGGTACCGGGAATGGCTTCGTTATTCACGAAGTCGAACAGGACTTTGGCGACCTGCAGGCCACCGACTTGAACGTGTTCAGTCATTGCTTGCCTCACTCTGCTCAGCTATTCGCTTTTCAGCTTTTCAATTTACCAATGAAGCCTCTGGCCATTTAAACCACAAACCCTGGGCACCAGTACATGCCATAGATGGCGGCTGGGTGGTTCCAATCAACGGCGCAAACCTTGCTGACGGGGTGTTCGGGGTTATGACGGCGCTTGGGCAGACATCGACCTAACGTTATGTAGTGCGCGCTGCGGCATACTACATGATGAGTTGCGGTTGTGAAAATTAGACTAAATACGTCGTTTAGCGACCCACTTTGGTCGTACAGTCACAGCGGGGTACGGGATGTTCTCAAAAAACTATTGGATTGTTCCATATAAATATAAAAATGGTACACGATTTGTCTTCATTGATATCCGTGTCCACCCTGTAGAAGCGGGTTCGCTCCTACCTAATCCAACACAAGAGGGCTGACACCATGGACCATCTCGTACTCACCGTTATTGCGCCGGACAAACCCGGCCAGGTTGAACGTGTCGCCCAGTGCATCGCCGAGCATGGTGGTAATTGGCTGGAAAGTCGCATGGCGCGCATGGCCGGGCAGTTTGCCGGGATACTGCGGGTCGGTGTGCCGGCTGAAGCCTACGATGAATTGGTGGGGGCGCTGCAGGGGTTGTCGGCCCACGGCATTCGGGTACTGATCGCTGAAAGCGGTATCGCGCAATCCTGCGAGTGGAAGCCGATTGCCATGGAGCTGGTGGGCAATGATCGACCGGGCATTGTGCGTGATATCACGGCGTTACTGAGCAAGCATGGTGTCAACCTGGAACGCCTGATCACCGATGTACGCCCCGCCCCGATGAGTAGCGATCCGCTGTTTCACGCTGAAGCCTTGTTGGCGGTGCCCCTGACCCTGCCTCTGGAGACGTTGCAGGTGGCGCTCGAAACCCTGGCCGACGATTTGATGGTGGAGTTGGCGTTGCGCAGCGAGGAGTAACTGCCCACAAGGTTATGCATGGAAATCTTGCATGGGCCTGTGGATAACCTTGGGGTGAAACCCTGCAAGCCAGTCGGGCTGTGGCTTGCAGGGTTATGTGCGTTATTTGATCAGCGTTTGCGTAGGCTGAGCCAGGCATCGACGCTGTAGACCGCAAGACCCGCCCAGATAAACAGAAACGCCACCAGGCTGCTGGAAGTCAGGTGCTCATCGAACAACAGCACCGCCTGCAACAGCACCAGCGTTGGCGCCAGGTACTGCAGGAAACCCAGTGTGGTGTAGGGCAAATGCCGCGCGGCAGCGTTGAAACACACCAGCGGGATCAGCGTCACTGGGCCGGCGGCCACCAGCCACCAGGCTTCGGACGTGCCCCAGAACTCCATTTGTGCGCTGTGGGCGCTTGGGTTGAGCAGCAACCAGGCCACGGCAATAGGCACTAGCATCCAGGTTTCCACCACCAGCCCCGGCAATGCCTTGACCGGCGCTTGTTTGCGGATCAAACCGTAGAAGCCAAAGGTCAACGCCAGCACCAGGGACACCCACGGCAGGCTGCCGACTTGCCACACCTGTTGCACGACGCCCAATGCGGCGAGCCCGACGGCGACCCATTGCAGGCGGCGCAGGCGTTCGCCCAGGAGCAACATGCCCAGCAGCACATTCACGAGCGGGTTGATGTAGTAACCCAGGCTGGCTTCCAGCATGCGGCCGCTGTTTACCGACCAGACGTAGGTCAGCCAGTTGCCCGCGATCAAGGACCCGCTCAAGGCCAGGATTGCCAGCCGTTTTGGGTTGTCCCGTAGTTCGCGCCACCAGCCAGGGTGTTTCCAGACCATCAACAGCAAGCCGCCGAACAGCGCCGACCACAGCACGCGGTGCACGATGATTTCTACGGCGGGAACGCTGGCGATTGCTTTGAAGTAGAGCGGGAACATTCCCCAGATGACGTAGGCAGTCAGGCCCAATATGTACCCGCGACGGGGGTTGGCGGCTTGCATGCAGAATCCTTGCTTAGGCAGCTAACAAAGCTGTGATTGTAAGGAGATTTGTCGGGCAATGGGATTTGCTTTCTGTAGAGCGGGCTTGCTCGCGAAGACCGTTAACGATAACGCGATCATCCTGAATGAACGCGTTGCCCTCGGGTTTCTCGCGAGCAAGAACTAGGCGTCCCCCTCGCTCCTACAGAGGAGCGGGCCCGTCTAGAACAGTTTCAACGGCTCTTCATTGAGTGCCGACAGTTGCTCGCGCAATGCCAGCACCTGGTCGCCCCAGTACCGCTCGCTGCCGAACCACGGGAAGCTGTGGGGGAACGCCGGGTCATCCCAACGCCGTGCCAGCCAGGCGCTGTAGTGCATCAGGCGCAGGGCGCGCAGGGGTTCGATCAGCGCCAGCTCGCGAGGATCGAAGTCGTGGAACTCCTGGTAGCCGTCCATCAATTCCGACAACTGCCCCAGGCACTCCTGGCGATCACCGGCGAGCATCATCCACAAGTCCTGCACTGCCGGGCCCATGCGGCAGTCATCGAGGTCGACGATGTGGAACATCTCGTCGCGGCACATCATGTTGCCGGGGTGGCAGTCGCCGTGCATGCGGATGTTCTTGTGGGGTGTGGCCTTGTAGACCTCTTCCACACGCTTGAGCAGGTCGCGGGCCACGGACTCGTAGGCGGGCAGCAGGCTCTTGGGAATGAAATTACCTTCCAGCAAGGTAGTCAGGGAATCGTGACCGAAGTTCTTCACTCCCAGGGCTTCGCGGTGTTCGAAAGGGCGGGTGGCGCCGACCGCGTGTAAACGACCGAGCAACTGCCCTAGGCGGTGCAACTGATCGAGATTGCCCGGCTCTGGCGCACGGCCGCCGCGACGGGGAAACAGAGTGAAGCGAAAACCCGCGTGTTCGAACAGGCTTTCGCCGTTGTGGATCATCGGCGCGACCACCGGCACTTCGCACTCGGCCAGTTCGAAAGTGAAGCGGTGTTCTTCGAGAATCGCTTCGTTGGTCCAGCGCTGAGGGCGATAGAACTTGGCGATCAGCGGCTCGGAATCTTCGATGCCGACCTGATAGACGCGGTTTTCATAACTGTTGAGCGCGAGGATGCGGGCGTCACTGAGAAAACCGATGCTCTCTACTGCGTCGAGCACCAAGTCAGGGGTAAGTGTTGCAAACGGGTGGGCCATGCGAACTCCTGCGCGCAGCAGGGCGCCGCGTCCGGCCCGGTATGGTATCGCACACCAGCCTGGATAGGTGGCGGCTGTGTTGGGTGAGTGAGCTTGTTGTGGCGAGCGGGCTTGCCCGCGTTGGGCTGCGAAGCAGCCCTTCTTATTAGCGCCGCATTCTTTCAGACATAACACTGTGGCTGGTTTTGGGGCTGCTGCGCGGCCCAACGCGGGCAAGCCCGCTCGCCACAGAAAACTGTGTTGGCTCTTTATGAACCGACGATCCCACCATCCTCCCGTCGAATCGCCATCACCGACGACCGTGGCTTGCCGTTGGGCAAATACTCTGGGAACGTCGAGCCACCGGTTTCCCCTGGATGCTGAATCCCCACAAACAGGGTTTTCTGATCTGGCGAAAAGCTGATCCCTGTCACCTCGCACGCCACCGGCCCGACCATGAACCGGCGAATTTCACCCGTCGTCGGGTCGGCGCACAACATCTGGTTATTGCCCATGCCGGCAAAGTCGCCGCTGTTGCTGTAGTCGCCATCGGTGAGAATCCACAAGCGCCCAGCCTTGTCGAAGCCCAGGCCGTCGGGGCTGTTGAACATGTTCTGCGGGTTGATGTTGGACGAGCCGCCCTTGGGCTTGCCGGCATGCACGCTGGGGTTGCCCGCCACCACAAACAAGTCCCAGGTGAAGTTTGGCGCGCCGTGGTCATCGGCATTGGCCTTCCAGCGCAGGATTTGGCCGTAGACGTTTTTCTCCCGTGGGTTGGGCCCGCCTACTGGTTGGCCGTCTTCGCCGCGCTTGGCGTTGTTGGTCAGGGTGCAATAAACCTGGCCGTCGCTGGGGCTGACGACAATCCATTCCGGGCGATCCATGCGAGTGGCCTTCACGATGCTGGCGGCCAGGCGTGCGTGGATCAGCACTTCGGCCTGGCTGGCGAAACCTGAGCTGGCGTCGATGCCGTTTTTGCCGAAGGTCAGTTCGACCCATTGGCCCTGACCCTTGGGATGGTCTGCATTGCCATCGCCTGCATCGAAAATCGCCACGTACAAGGTGCCGTGGTCCAGTAGATCTTTATTGGCCTTGGGATTTTTGTGATTGATCTTGTCGCGGCTGATGAACTTGTAGATAAATTCGCCACGTTCGTCGTCGCCCATGTAAACCACGGCATGGCCGTCGCGTGTTTCAGCGAGGGCGGCGTTTTCGTGCTTGAAGCGACCCAGAGCGGTGCGCTTGACCGGCGTGGATTGTGGGTCGAACGGGTCGATTTCCACCACCCAGCCATGGCGGTTGAGTTCGTTGGGGTTCTTTGCCATATCAAAGCGCGGGTCGTGCTGATGCCAGTTGATGTCCTTGCTGGCGGCTACCACGCCGTAGCGTTTCTGCCCGGCGTCGAACGCTTGCTGCGGGTTGCTACTACCGAAACAGTCGGTGAAGTTTTCTTCGCAGGTCAGGTAAGTGCCCCACGGGGTCATGCCGTTGGCGCAGTTCTGGAACGTGCCGAGGACTTTTTTGCCGCTCTTGTCAGCCTCGGTTTGCAGCCAGGAGTGCCCGGCAGCCGGACCGCCGAAGCGCAGGGGCGAGTTGCCGTGGATGCGCCGGTTGTAGCGCGAGTCCTGGACGAACTGCCAAGTGTCGCCTTTGCGCTGCACCTCGATCACCGACACCCCTTCGCTGGCCAGGGCCTTGCGCACGTCTTCGGCCGATTGCGGCATGCCACCGTGGGCGAACAGGTAGCGGTAGTTGGTGTATTCGTTGTTGATGGCCATCAGCGCCCTGCGGTCGTCACCAGGGAAGGCGAACAGGCTCATGCCGTCATTGTTGTCGCCGAACTGCAGTTCCTGGGCTTTGGCGGTACCGTTGCCGGTTGGGTCGAAGGCGGGTGCATTCTTATGCAGCGGCTGGCCCCAACTGATCAGCACCGAAGAGGTGTAGCCGGGCGGCAGGGTGATGGTATCGCTGGTGGCGGCGGCGATGCTGGCAAAACCCAGCAAGGGGCTTGAAGACGCGGCATTGACGGCCAGGGCGCTGCGGGTCAGCAGGTTGCCACCCAGGAACATTGCAGCACCGCACAGGGCGCCGGCACCGATAAAGCGGCGGCGACTAAGGCCGACCATCTGTTCAAGGTCAGTGGCTTGGTTTTCTTCTAATAGGTTCATAGCAGGCCCCCTTTATGGTTTTTGCAAACACCATAAGGAACGGGTGTGACGAAACCGTTGCAGTTTTGCGACGGGCGTCAGTTACACCGCGATACCCAGCAGCACATTGCTGGGCGCGAACTGCACCTGGATGGTTTTTCCGTTGACGGCACCCAACGCCTTGAGCTGCTCGGGTTGCGCCAGCGCGCATAAAACCTGGCCATTGGGCAGGGCGATGCGCACTTCGCTGGGGCCATCGTCGGCGTCGAGAATGGCGTCGATATTACCGCTCATGCAATTGTGTTCAAGTGTGGTGGCTGCCTCTACCGCGACGACTTCGAGCCAACCAGCCTTGATCAACGCCACCACCTCGGTGCCGATTTCCAGCTCCAGGCGCAGGGTACTGTCGTGGGTAATCTGCGCATCGAGGGTGAGCCCGGCGGCCAGCTCCAGTCGGATCAGGTCGTTGCGGCCATGGCTATCGATGGCGATGACTTTGCCGTGCAACTGATTGCGGGCACTGGTGCGTAGCATCAGGCGGCCGAGCAAGTCGAGGTCGCTGGCATCTTCAGCGGCATCCAGCACTTGGGCTTGCAACGCTTGCAGACGTTGGTAGAGACGCAGCACCCGCTCGCCTTCTGTGGATAACCGCGCGCCACCACCGCCCTTGCCGCCGACGCTGCGTTCCACCAGCGGCTTTTGCGCCAGGTTGTTCAGCTCATCAATGGCGTCCCAGGCGGCTTTGTAACTCAGGCCGGCACTTTTCGCCGCGCGGGTGATGGAGCCCTGTTCTGCGATGTGCTGCAGCAGGGCAATGCGCTGGGGGCGACGGACGATGTGTTGGCTCAACAGGGTCGGTAAAGTCATGACAAACAGTTACACGCTTCGATGGAATACACAGGACGTTGCGGGCAGGGCGCGTCGGCGTCAAGTCATGTGCCAGGTTTTGGCGTACGCGCCAGGCAGTACACGTCGACCTGCCGCGCGCCAGCGTCGATTAACAGCCGGGCCAGGCTGTTGGCGGTGGCGCCGGTGGTCAGTACATCGTCCACCAGGGCCAGGTGGAGGCCTTTGACCGCCGCGCCGGGTGCCAGTGCAAATGCCTTGAGCAGGTTGCTTTTGCGGTTTTTCGCGTCCAGGTCTTGCTGTGCCACGGTTTCATGTGGGCGTAGTAACACCCGCTCATCGCAGGGAATGTCCAAATCCTGGCTCAACCATCGCGCGAGCATTGTTGCCTGGTTATAGCCCCTTTCCCGTAGGCGTCTACGGGCCATGGGAACCGGGAACAGGCAGTCAGGGCGTGTCAGTTCGGCGTTTTCATAGCGATCTTGCAGGCATTGTCCCAGTAGGTGTGCCAGCAAATGGCCCAGCGGCCATCGGGCCTGGTGCTTGAAGCGGCTGATCAGCGTGTCGACCGGGAAGCTGTAGGTAAAGGGCGTAGCTACGTGTTTAAACGTGGGTGGCTGCCTTTGGCATTGGCCGCAGGTCAGGCCCGCCATGGGCAGGGGCAGGGCGCACACTTCGCAATGATCCATCAGCCACGGCAGTTCGGTTTCGCAGAAGTTACAGATCGAATGGGCCGTATCAGTGGCCTCATCGCAAATTAAACAGATCTGGTTGTTTTTCGACCAGATGTAGACTTCGTGTTTGAGTCTGGGTTGACAGTGCATGATTCTTCCTTAAATATGCCGAGCATCCGTGTCGTGCCTGTGGGTATTACCTTTCCCGCAGCGCTTGCCAAAGCATAAACAAGGAATCGCCCATGAGCGCCAGCATCACTGCCAACCTGCGTCACGATTGGTCTTTAGCCGAAGTCAAAGCGCTTTTCGTGCAGCCATTCAATGACTTGTTGTTCCAGGCGCAGACCGTGCACCGCGCGCATTTCGATGCCAATCGGGTCCAGGTTTCTACCCTTTTGTCGATCAAGACCGGCGCCTGCCCGGAAGATTGCAAATATTGTCCGCAGTCGGGCCACTACAACACGGGCCTGGAAAAAGAAAAACTGATGGAAGTGCAGAAAGTCCTCGAAGAGGCCGCCCGCGCCAAAGCCATCGGCTCGACCCGCTTCTGCATGGGCGCGGCCTGGAAACACCCGTCGGCCAAGGACATGCCCTACGTGTTGCAGATGGTCAAAGGCGTCAAGGCCATGGGCCTGGAAACCTGCATGACCCTCGGCAGCCTCGACCAGGACCAGACTGAAGCACTGGCCCAGGCCGGTCTGGATTATTACAACCATAACCTCGACACCTCGCCGGAGTTCTATGGCTCCATCATCACCACCCGCACCTACGGTGAGCGCCTGCAAACCCTGGCCTACGTGCGTGATTCAGGGATGAAGATCTGCTCCGGCGGCATCCTCGGCATGGGCGAGTCCCTCGATGATCGAGCCAACCTGCTGATCCAACTGGCCAACCTGCCGGAGCATCCGGAGTCGGTGCCGATCAACATGCTGGTCAAGGTCGCAGGCACGCCCTTGGAAAACGCTGAGGACATCGACCCGTTCGACTTTATCCGCATGCTGGCGGTGGCGCGCATCCTTATGCCGCAATCCCATGTGCGCCTGTCGGCTGGCCGGGAAGCGATGAACGAGCAAATGCAGGCCCTGGCGTTTTTTGCCGGCGCCAACTCGATTTTCTACGGCGACAAACTGCTAACCACCGCCAACCCGCAGGCGGACAAGGACATGCAGTTGTTCTCGCGCCTGGGAATCTTGCCGCAAGCTCGCGAGGAGCATGCCGATGAGGTACACCAGGCGGCCATCGAGCAGGCGCTGGTGGAACAGAAGAGCAGCGAGCAGTTTTATAACGCCGCGGTTTGATCCTGGCTTCACCCTGTAGCCGCTGCGGCAGCGGCTACATTCAATTTCTGATATCCCCGAGGCCTGCATGTCTTTCGATCTCGCCGCGCGTCTCGCTGCCCGTCGTGCCGAACACCTTTATCGCCAACGGCCACTGCTGGAAAGCCCCCAAGGCCCGCAAGTGGTGGTGGATGGCCAACCTTTGCTCGCCTTCTGCAACAACGACTACCTGGGCCTGGCCAATCACCCGCAAGTGATCGAAGCCTGGCGTGCCGGTGCGTCTCGCTGGGGCGTGGGTGGTGGCGCATCTCACCTGGTGATTGGCCACAGCACGCCGCACCATGAACTGGAAGAAGCCCTGGCCGACCTCACCGGTCGCCCTCGGGCGCTGCTGTTTACCACCGGCTACATGGCTAACCTCGGTGCGGTTACTGCATTGGTCGGGCAGGGCGATACGGTTCTGGAAGACCGCCTCAACCACGCCTCCTTACTGGATGCCGGCTTGCTCAGTGGGGCGCGCTTCAATCGTTATCTGCACAACGACGCTGTCAGCCTGGCCAAGCGCCTGGAGAAAGCCACCGGCAACACATTGGTGGTCACCGACGGCGTGTTCAGCATGGACGGCGACCTTGCCGACCTGCCGGCGCTGGCCCTTGAAACCCGGGCCAAAGGCGCCTGGTTGATGGTCGATGACGCCCATGGTTTCGGCCCGCTGGGCGCCAATGGTGGCGGGATCGTCGAGCATTTCGGCCTGAGCCAGGAAGACGTCCCGGTGCTGGTCGGCACCCTGGGCAAGGCGTTCGGCACGGCTGGCGCGTTTGTCGCCGGCAGCGAGGAGTTGATCGAAAGCCTGATCCAGTTCGCCCGGCCGTACATCTACACCACCAGCCAGCCGCCAGCGCTGGCGTGCGCCACCCTGAAAAGCCTTGAGTTGCTGCGCACAGAACACTGGCGACGCGAGCATCTGAATACGCTGATCCGCCAGTTTCGCCAGGGCGCCCAGCAAATCGGCCTGGAGCTGATGGACAGCTTCACGCCGATCCAGCCAATCATGATCGGCGACAGTGGCCGGGCGGTGCGCTTGTCACAGATGCTGCGTGAGCGAGGGCTGATGGTCACTGCGATTCGTCCGCCCACAGTGCCCGCCGGGAGTGCCCGTTTGCGGGTGACATTGTCGGCGGCCCACAGTGAAACGCAGGTGCAGCTATTGTTAAGCGCATTGGAAGAGTGTTTCCGCTTGTTAGGCCAGGAGCCCGACCATGCGTGATCGACTGATATTGCTGCCCGGCTGGGGCCTTGGCGTGTCGCCGCTGGAACCTTTGGCCGCCGCGTTGCGAGGGTTGGACGAGCGCCTGCGGGTCGATATCGAGCCCTTGCCGGAACTGGGCTCCAGTGACCTCGACGAGTGGCTCGACGAACTCGATGCGACGCTGCCCGATAACGCCTGGCTCGGCGGTTGGTCCCTGGGTGGCATGCTTGCTTCGGAGCTGGCGGCCCGTCGCGGTGACCGCTGTTGCGGTTTGCTGACCTTGGCCTGCAACCCATGTTTCGTCGCCCATGACGGTTGGCCGAGCGCAATGCCCGCAGAAACCTTCGACGCCTTCCTCGCCGGTTGCCATGCCGACTCCCAAGTCACCCTCAAACGCTTCGGCCTGCTCTGTGCCAAGGGCGCGCAAGATCCACGGGGCCTGGCGCGCTTGTTGGTCAGCGGTGCGCCGAATACGCCGTCCAAGGTGCTGATGACTGGCCTTGAGTTGTTGACGCAGTTGGACACTCGGGACGCCTTGCAGGCCTTTCGCGGTCCGCAACTGCATTTGTTTGCCGGGCTGGATGGCCTGGTGCCCGCTGAGGCGGGCAGTGAACTGTTGAAGTTATTGCCGGATGTTGAAATCGGTCTGATTGAACAGGTCGGCCACGCCTTTCTTCTGGAGGACCCCCATGGCGTAGCCGGGGCGATCCAGGCTTTTTTGCATGAGTGCGGTGATGACTGATTTATCCCATCCTCTATTGCGCCCTTTTCCAGTGCCAGGGACCTTGCCCGACAAGCGTCAGGTTGCAGCATCCTTTTCCCGTGCGGCGGCCAGCTATGACAGCGTCGCCGAGTTGCAGCGTGCGGTCGGTGGCGAACTGCTGCGGCGTCTGCCCGAGGGGTTTTCTCCCCAGCGCTGGTTGGACCTGGGCTGCGGCACTGGTTATTTCAGCCGTGCGCTGGCCGCTACATTTGCCGGCAGCCAAGGCCTGGCGCTGGATATCGCCGAAGGGATGCTCAATCACGCCCGGCCCTTGGGCGGTGCCGAGCATTTCATCGCCGGTGATGCCGAACGCCTGCCGTTGCAGGACAGCAGTTGCGGGCTGATTTTTTCCAGTCTTGCGGTGCAATGGTGCGCCGATTTCGCGGCGGTGCTCGGCGAAGCCCGGCGAGTGTTGCAGCCCGGTGGCGTGCTGGCGTTTGCCAGCCTGTGCGTCGGGACGCTGGATGAACTACGGGAAAGCTGGCGGGCGGCGGACGGCCTGGTTCACGTTAATCGCTTCCGGCCGTTCAGTACTTATCAACAGCTGTGCGACAACAGCGGGTTGCAGGTAGTGAGCCTGGAGCAACGTCCCCATGTGCTGCACTACCCGGATGTGCGCAGCCTGACCCATGAATTGAAAGCGTTGGGTGCGCACAATCTTAATCCGGGACGCCCTGGTGGCTTGACCGGCCGTGCACGGATTGTTGCACTGGTTGAGGCATACGAGCAGTTTCGCCAGGCCCAAGGGCTGCCGGCGACCTATCAAGTGGTGTATGCCGTACTGGAGAAACCTCTATGAGCACCGCCTATTTCATCACTGGTACCGATACCGACGTCGGCAAGACCACCATCGCCGCGGGCCTGTTGCGTGCGGCGCGGCAAGCGGGCAAGAGCACCGCAGCTGGCAAGCCGGTGGCCTCGGGCTGTGAAGTGACGCCCAAGGGTTTGCGCAATGCTGATGCGCTGGCCTTGTTGGACGAGTGTTCGTTGCCATTGACCTATGCCGAGGTCAATCCGGTGGCATTCGAGCCGGCCATCGCACCGCATCTGGCGGCCGGGGAAGCTGCAGTAGCGCTCACCGTGCAGTCCTTGTTAACGCCCATGCAGCAGATTCTTGCCAAACAGGCGGATTTCACTTTGATAGAGGGGGCGGGCGGTTGGCGGGTACCGTTGGCGGATCAGGACAACCTGTCGGATCTGGCGAAGGCGTTGCAGCTACCAGTGATCCTGGTGGTGGGCGTGCGTCTGGGCTGCATCAATCATGCGCTGCTGACCGCTGAAGCCATCGCCCGTGATGGCCTCCCGCTGGCGGGGTGGGTGGCCAATATCATCGACCCCAAGACCTCTCGTCTGGAAGAAAACCTCGCCACGCTGGCCGAGCGACTGCCGGCGCCATGCCTGGGAAGGGTGCCGAAACTCAAGCACCCCAGCGCTGAAGCCGTCGCTGAATACCTGCAATTGGATCTGCTTGACTAGTTTTGCCTATAGCTAAGGCATTATGCCATTAGTGTTTTTGACGGGCCTTTTCCGAGGATGTCTGCTTCAATAACTGTTCATGATTCTGTAAAGGCAGGTTTACGCCATGGACATCTCTGGAAGCAGCGCGTTTTATTCTGGGCTGAGCAGCATTCAGTCCGGGCAGAACCGTGTCGACCAGGCCGCGGGCAAAATTGCCAGTGCCGCCACTAGCCAGCCTTCGGACGCGCAAAACGACCGTTTGCGGGCGGCAGATCCCTCGAATTCGGCGAGCAATATGGTCGAGATGGCTGAGGGGAAATTCCAAGTGGAGCTGGGCGTGAAAATCGCCAAGGCTTCCGATGAAATGCTCGGCACGTTGATCGATACCTACGCCTGAATTTAGTGCATGCCGGCTTTCCTGTGTGAGCTGGCAAGCCAGCTCACACGTTTGCCTTGCCTCCCCTTCCTGACTTTCTAAAACTTTGAAACTTCATGCGGCATTTCGCTGCAGGCCTAGCCGTGCCTGCAGTTGACCCACGTCAGGACAAACGGCATCTGCGGGACGCTTGACAAGGATAGGTCGTAAACGTATGTTTCAAACAACTGTTTGACCGCTACAACAAATCCACGCGGTTGTTCATCCTAGATTCATCAGCAGAGGTTTATCGCTATGCCTGACTACAAGGCCCCCTTGCGTGATATTCGCTTCGTTCGTGACGAACTGCTCGGCTACGAAGCGCACTATCAGAGTCTGCCGGCTTGCCAGGACGCTACCCCGGACATGGTTGACGCCATTCTCGAAGAAGGCGCCAAGTTTTGTGAGCAAGTGCTGGCTCCGTTGAACCGCGTAGGTGACATCGAAGGATGCACCTGGAGCGAGTCAGGCGTTAAAACCCCTACTGGTTTCAAAGAAGCCTACAAGCAATTCGTCGAAGGCGGCTGGCCAAGCCTGGCCCATGACGTGGCACACGGTGGCCAAGGCCTGCCGGAGTCCCTGGGCCTGGCAGTGAGCGAGATGGTCGGCGAAGCCAACTGGTCGTGGGGCATGTACCCAGGCCTGTCACATGGCGCGATGAACACCATTTCCGAGCACGGCACTGCCGAGCAGCAAGACGCTTACCTGACCAAGCTGGTGTCGGGCGAATGGACCGGCACCATGTGCCTGACCGAGTCACATTGCGGTACCGACCTGGGCATGTTGCGCACCAAGGCCGAACCTCAGGCCGACGGCTCCTACAAAGTTTCCGGTACCAAAATCTTCATCTCGGCCGGTGAACACGACATGGCCGATAACATCGTCCACATCGTGCTGGCCCGCCTGCCGGACGCACCGGCTGGCACCAAAGGTATTTCGCTGTTTATCGTTCCAAAGTTCATGCCGAACGCCGATGGTTCGCTCGGTGAGCGCAACGCCGTGTCCTGTGGCTCCCTGGAGCACAAAATGGGCATCCACGGTAACGCCACCTGCGTGATGAACTTCGACGCGGCCACCGGTTTCCTGATTGGCCCGGCGAACAAAGGCCTGAACTGCATGTTCACCTTTATGAACACCGCTCGCCTGGGCACCGCGCTGCAAGGCCTGTCCCACGCCGAAATCGGTTTCCAGGGTGGTCTGAAATACGCCCGTGATCGTCTGCAAATGCGTTCGCTGACTGGCCCGAAAGCGCCAGACAAGGCCGCCGACCCGATCATCGTCCACCCCGATGTGCGCCGCATGCTGTTGACCATGAAAGCGTTCGCCGAAGGCAACCGCGCGATGGTTTACTTCACCGCCAAGCAGGTTGATGTGGTCAAGTACGGCATCGACGACGAAGTCAAGAAACAGGCTGACGCGCTGCTGGCCTTTATGACCCCGATTGCCAAGGCGTTCATGACCGAAGTCGGTTTTGAATCCGCCAACCACGGCGTACAAATCTACGGTGGCCACGGCTTTATCGCCGAGTGGGGCATGGAGCAGAACGTTCGCGACAGCCGTATCTCGATGCTGTACGAAGGCACCACCGGTATCCAGGCTCTGGACTTGCTCGGCCGTAAAGTGTTGATGACTCAAGGCGAAGCGCTCAAGTGTTTCACCAAGATCGTCCACAAGTTCTGCCAGGCCAACGAAGGCAACGCAGCCGTCCAGGAATTCGTGACGCCGTTGGCGGCACTGAACAAGGAATGGGGCGAGTTGACCATGAAGGTCGGCATGGCAGCCATGAAGGACCGTGAAGAAGTCGGTGCCGCGTCGGTGGACTACTTGATGTACTCCGGTTACGCCTGCCTGGCTTACTTCTGGGCCGACATGGCGCGCCTGGCTGCCGAGAAACTGGCTGCCGGCACCAACGAAGAAGGCTTCTACACCGCCAAGCTGCAGACTGCGCGCTTCTACTTCCAGCGTATCCTGCCGCGTACCCGCACTCACGTGGCCACCATGCTGTCGGGCGCCAACAACCTGATGGACATGAAAGAAGAGAACTTCGACCTGGGCTACTAAGCCTTATCGGGTTCACTGCGAAGCCGCCACTCTTTCGGGAGCGGCGGCTTTTTTTTGAGCGATAAAAAACCTGAGTTGCGCGCTCAGGGATTATGGCTTGCTGCCGTTACAGTGATGGCAATGTGATACAGGTCACATTGATTGTGCTTAACTGTGTTCAAGTGAAGGCACTGTGCCATCCTTTATTATGGGTCGGAGCTTTACCCTTGCCGCGCGCGTCTGCTGTACGTTTCAGTCATTTCCTACCGTCGCTGCTGTTATTGCTGGCGGGGTTGTCGGCTGCGTACGTCAAGGATCTCAACGTCTTCTTCACCTCTCTGTTCAACGTCCTGCCGACGCTGGTGTTGCTGCTCGGCGGTGCGTATTGCGCGGTGTACCGTCGTCAGCGTGAGTTGTTCCTGATGATCACGGTGTACATCGCCTATTTCCTGCTGGACACCCAGACCGATTTCTACCGCGATAACGGCTGGGTCCGCGATGACGCCGCGGTGGTGTTTCATCTGTGCTGCCTGCTGTTGCCGCTTTTGTTTGGCATCTATGCACTGTGGCAGGAGAGGACCCACTTGTTTCGCGACTTTGTCGCGCGCTGTGCGGTGCTGCTGGCCATTGGCAGCGTGGCGCTGGGCCTTGAGCAAAGTTATCCGCAGCCTTTATTGAACTGGCTGGCGGAGATTCGCTGGCCGGCGTTGCATGGCACATGGATGAGTTTGATCCAGCTGTCTTACCCAATGTTTTTTCTCGCCTTCATCCTGTTGGGGGTGCAGTACTGGCGTCAGCCACGGCCATTGCACGCCGCGCAATTGGTAGGGTTGCTGGGGCTGTTTTGGATGCTGCCCCAGACCTTCATCCTGCCGTTTACCCTGAACATCATGTGCAGCCAGGTGATGCTGATGATCGCCGCGGGTGTCTCCCACGAGGCCTATCAAATGGCCTTCCGCGATGAGCTGACCGGCCTGCCAGGCCGCCGCGCCCTAAACGAGCGCATGCAGCGGCTGGGGCGCAGCTATGTACTGGCGATGGGCGACGTCGATCACTTCAAGCGCTTTAACGACACCCACGGCCACGACGTGGGCGACCAGGTGCTACGGCTGGTCGCCAGCAAGCTGTCCAAGGTCAGCGGCGGCGGCCGCGCTTATCGTTATGGCGGCGAAGAGTTTGCAGTGGTGTTCGCCGGCAAGACCCTGGATGAATGCCTGCCGCATCTAGAGGAAATCCGCCAGATTATCGCCAACTACAACATCAGATTACGTAATCCCGACAGACCTCAAGACAACCATCAAGGCCGGCAACGTCGAGCGGGCAGCGGTGCCACCAGCGTCTCGGTGACACTGAGTATCGGTGTGGCCGAGCGCCAGGCCGAGCAACGCACCCCGGAAGAGGTGCTCAAGTCCGCCGACCAGGCGCTGTACAACGCCAAGGGCGCCGGGCGCAACTGCGTGGTGGCGGCGGGGCAGAACCGCCGGGGCGCAGTGCGCATGGGCAGCGCTGCCGGTTGAGTGATGGTGGTGTATTCAGCGGCTCTACAGTGATTGTCCGAGGCTGCGGGCGGCAGTAGCGTGAAGCCATCTGCTGCCGGAGACATCACCATGCCTGACTATAAAGCTCCCCTGCGCGACATGCGCTTTCTGATCGATCACGTCTTTGACTTCCACGGCCACTACGCCGAACTGGGCGCCACTGACGCCAGTCCGGACATGGTCAGCGCAATCCTTGAAGAAGGCGCGAAGTTCTGCGAAAACGTCCTGGCACCATTGAATCGTTCGGGTGATGAAGAAGGCTGCCATTTCGACAATGGTGTGGTGACGACGCCCAAAGGCTTCAAAGAGGCATTTGCCCAATACGTGGAAGGTGGCTGGCACGGCGTCGCATCGGACCCGGCCTACGGTGGCCAAGGCTTGCCGTTGTCCCTGGGCCTGGTGCTCAGCGAGATGATTGGCTCAAGCAACACTTCGTGGGGCATGTACCCTGGCCTGACCCACGGCGCGATGTCGGCGATCCGCGCCCACGGCACCGAGGAACAGAAAGACACTTATCTGAGCAAACTCACTGCTGGTCAGTGGACCGGCACGATGTGCCTGACCGAAGCCCATTGCGGTACCGACCTGGGGATCATCAAGACTCGCGCCGTGCCCCAGGCCGACGGCAGCTACGCGGTCACCGGCAGCAAGATATTCATCTCGGCCGGCGAGCACGACATGAGTGAAAATATCATCCACCTGGTGCTGGCCAAACTGCCGGATGCTCCTGCTGGCACCAAGGGTATTTCGCTGTTTATCGTGCCTAAATTCTTGCCCGATTCAGGTGAACGCAACGGCGTGAGCTGCGGCTCCATTGAACACAAGATGGGCATCAAGGCTTCGGCCACCTGCGTGCTGAACTTCGACGGCGCCCAGGGCTTTTTGATAGGCGAGGCGAACAAGGGCCTCAACTGCATGTTCACCATGATGAACCACGCGCGCCTGGGCACTGGCATGCAGGGCTTGTGTTTGGGCGAGGCAAGCTTCCAGGGCGCGATCAAGTACGCCAACGACCGCTTGCAGATGCGCTCGCTGACCGGCGCCAAGGCCCCGGAAAAAGCCGCTGACCCAATCATTGTCCACCCCGATGTACGGCGCATGCTGCTGACCATGAAAGCCTTCAACGAAGGCAACCGTGCGTTGACCTACTTCACCGCGCAGTTGCTCGACACCGCGCATTTGAGCCGCGATGCCACTCAGCGCCAGGAAGCCGAAGACCTGTTGGCTTTCCTTACGCCGATCTGCAAGGCGTTCATGACTGAAACCGGCCTGGAGGTCACCAATCACGGTATGCAGGTGTTTGGCGGCCACGGTTTTATTCGCGAGTGGGGCATGGAGCAACTGGTGCGTGATTGCCGGATTGCACCGATCTATGAAGGCACCAACGGCATCCAGGCCCTGGATTTGCTGGGGCGCAAGGTATTGGGCAGCCAGGGCAAACTGCTGCGGGGCTTTACCAAAATCGTCCACAAGTTCTGCGCCGCCAACGCCGAGCATCCGCAGCTCAAGGCTCATGTGGCGCAGCTCAATGAGCTGAACCAGCAATGGGGTGAGTTGACAGTCAAGGTCGGCATGGCCGCCATGAAAAACCCCGATGAAGTCGGCGCGGCGGCCCTGGATTACTTGATGTACAGCGGTTACATCATCCTTGCCTACCTGTGGCTGCGCATGGCTCTTGTGGCCCAGGCGCAACTGGACGATGGCAGCGGCGACAGCGAATACGCCCGAGGCAAACTGGCGACCTGCGAGTTCTATTTCAAGCGCCTGCTGCCGCGCACCACCGCTCATCGGGCGGCCGTGGAGGCGGGGAGTGAGTGTTTGATGAGTTTGCCGGCGGAGCTGTTTGCGCTATAGCGGTAATGACCAAAAAATACTTAATAGTCATGAGTAGACCCTATGTGTCGCAAAAGTTGTTCGGGTACACTCGGGGTCTGTAAAAACGATCCTACCGAATCACTTTAAAGTTCTCACGAGGTTTGCCATGGCTGACTACAAAGCGCCGCTGCGCGATATGCGCTTCGTCCTCAACGAAGTTTTCGAGGTTGCCAAACTGTGGGCACAGCTGCCGGCCCTGGCAGACACCGTAGATGCAGAAACCGTTGAGGCGATCTTTGAGGAAGCCGGCAAAGTCACCGCCAAAACCATCGCGCCCCTGAGCCGTGCTGGCGACGAGGAAGGTTGCCGCTGGGACAATGGCGTGGTCAGCACGCCCGCCGGTTTCCAGGAAGCCTATAAGGCCTATGCCGAAGGCGGCTGGGTTGGCGTTGGTGGCGACCCGGCCTACGGCGGCATGGGCATGCCCAAGGTGGTCTCGGCCCAGGTCGAGGAAATGATCAACTCAGCGGGGCTGGCGTTCGGCTTGTATCCGATGCTGACTTCCGGTGCGTGCGTGTCGATCAACACTCACGCCAGTGACGAACTGAAAGCTACCTATCTGCCGAACATGTACTCCGGCGCGTGGGCGGGTTCCATGTGCCTGACCGAGTCCCACGCCGGGACGGACCTGGGGATTATTCGGACCAAGGCCGAGCCTCAGGCGGACGATTCCTACAAAATCAGTGGCACCAAGATATTTATCACCGGTGGCGAACACGACCTCACCGAAAACATCATCCACCTGGTGCTGGCCAAACTGCCGGACGCGCCAGCCGGTCCCAAGGGTATCTCACTGTTCCTTGTGCCCAAGTTCATGGTTAATACCGATGGCAGCCTTGGTGCACGCAATCCGGTGACCTGCGGTTCCATCGAGCACAAGATGGGCATCCAGGCGTCCTCCACCTGTGTAATGAACTTCGACGAAGCTGTTGGTTACCTAGTGGGCGAGCCGAACCGCGGGTTGGCGGCAATGTTCACCATGATGAACTACGAGCGCCTGGGGGTCGGCATCCAAGGCCTGGCGTCCGGCGAGCGTTCCTACCAGAACGCCATCGAATACGCCCGCGACCGCGTGCAAAGCCGCTCGCCTACCGGCCCCAAGGCCCAGGATAAAATCGCCGACCCAATCATCGTCCACCCCGATGTGCGACGGATGCTGCTGACCATGAAAGCCTCAAACGAAGGCGGCCGTGCATTCTCTACCTATGTGGCGATGCAACTGGACACGGCCAAGTTCAGCGAAGATGCGGCCACCCGCAAACGCGCGGACGATCTGGTGGCCTTGCTGACGCCGGTGTCCAAGGCCTTCCTGACCGACCTGGGCCTGGAAACCACCGTCCACGGCCAGCAGATCTTCGGCGGCCACGGCTACATTCGCGAGTGGGGCCAGGAGCAACTGGTGCGCGATGTGCGCATCACTCAGATCTACGAAGGCGCCAACGGCATTCAGGCCCTGGACCTGGTGGGGCGCAAGATCGTCGGCAACGGCGGCGCGTTCTACACCTTGTTTGCTGACGAGATCCGCCATTTCACCGCGACCGCCAGTGCCAACCTGGCCGAGTTCACCAAGCCGCTGAACGCAGCAGTGGATGATCTCGATGAGTTGACTAACTGGTTGCTGGACCGCGCCATGTCCAACCCGAATGAAATCGGCGCGGCGTCGGTGGAGTATCTGCATGCATTCGGTTACATGGCGTACGCCTACATGTGGGCGTTGATGGCCAAGGCTGCGTTGGGCAAGGAGACACAGGAAGACTTCTACGCCAGCAAACTGGGCACGGCGCGTTTTTACTTCGCCCGCCTGTTACCGCGAATCAAGTCCCTCAGTGCTTCGGTCAAGGCCGGCAGTGAATCGCTGTTTTTGCTGGACGAAGCGCAGTTCTGATCAAGGCGATGCCGTGTAAGCATTCTCTTACATGGCGTACTGCTATTCGTCCTCTATCGCCAGATTGGATCCACGGCTAATCTACTTCACATGGACGTCGCGCAGGAAGCGCAAAGCAACAACACGGACACGTAGGATTCTGCCAGGAAGGCGGAGTGAAATGGATGTCAGGGAAACAGTCTGCAAAGCCCCGCTTCGGCGGGGTTTTCTTTTGCCTGTGAAAAAGTTCAGGCCTGGCCATCCAGTGGTCCCGAAGGTCCGTGCGGGCCATTCATCACGTCCTCCAGCAATGTGCGCAACAGCTCAAGCGTCGCCTGTTGACGCTGCACATCTCGGCACACCAACCCTACCTTCAACGGCACCCGTGGCTCACTCAATGGCTTCCACAGCAAAGCAGGGTTGCTGTGTTCGTCCTGGGAGTGGCCGGGCAGCACTGTCGCCAGTTTGGTGTGAGGTAAGCTGTCGAGAATACCCACCATCGTATTCAACTCCGCCTGCACCTGCGGCCGACGGCCCTGGTTAGCCAGTTGCGCCTGCCAGATCTGCCGCACCTGAAACTCCTCCCCCAGCAACAACATCGGCAATTCGGCCGCCTGCTTCAGGGAAACCTTCTTGAATTCCCGCAGAGGGTGGTCGGCCTGAATCACTACCTTCAGTTCATCTTCGTACAGCAGTACGCCATGTAAACCGGGTTGGCGGGGCGGCAGGTAACTGATGCCAATATCCAGCGAACCGTTGAGCAGACGTCGCTCGATCTCAAGGCCGGTCAGCTCGTAGATCTGCACCACCAGATGCGGCTGGGCCTTGCGCACCCGCTCCAGCATCTGTGGCACCAGACTGGTGTGCACGGTTTGTAGTACGCCGATGGCCAAGGTGCGCAAGGCCTGACCCTTGAAGTGGCGCAGCGCCTCGACCGCTTGTTGCATGCCGTCGAGCAAGGGCAGGGCATGGTTGTATAAGGTGTGGGCGGCGAGGGTCGGCAGCAGGCGTTTGCTGCTGCGTTCGAACAGGCTCACATCGAGGTTCTGTTCAAGTTGGCGGATCTGTTGCGACAGCGCTGGCTGGGAGATCGACAGGCGCTCCGCCGCACGGCCTACATGGCCTTCTTCGTACACCGCGACGAAGTAACGCAGTTGCTTGAAATCCATAAGTAATGCTTATCGAAAAAGCTGGAAAATCGAAATGGCTGTCTGCCCCCAAGGCGCCTAGTCTACGCCTATTAACAGGGCTTACAGGGCCAGAGCGCGCGATGAATACCGTTTACGGCGAAGCTGTTTACATAGGCAAGGCAAAAAACATCGGACGGAGTTTGTTGGGTGGTATAGACCAACGTCCAGTTGCCAGCAGGCTGCATTTATGAACCTGTTTAACCTGCGTCGCCCTGCACCTAGCCTTGATGACCTGATACTGGACCCGAACACCCCGATGCTGCGCGATGACCTTTCCAGCGATTGCCTGATGCCCAGTGTTGCCCGCCCGCCTCAGGTGTTCGTTCGTGGCCAGGGTTCATGGCTGTGGGACAGCAACGATCGCGCCTATTTGGACTTCACCCAGGGCGGCGCGGCCAACAGCCTCGGCCACAGCCCCTCGGTGCTGGTCCACGCCCTGGCCGATCAGGCTCAGGCGCTGATCAACCCTGGCAGCGGACTGCATAACCGTGGCCAGTTGAATATCGCAGATCGCCTGTGCCACAGCACCGGCAGCGACCAGGCCTATCTGCTCAACAGTGGCGCGGAAGCCTGCGAAGCGGCGATCAAGCTGGCGCGCAAATGGGGCCAGCTGCATCGTGGTGGAGCCTACCGCATCATCACGGCCAGCAAGGGTTGCCACGGTCGCAGTTTTGCCGCGATGTCGGCGTCGGCTGACGCCCGTGAAAACCGTTTCGAACCGCAGTTGCCCGGCTTCAGCCACGTACCGTTCAACGATTTGCCAGCGCTGCATGCTGCGGTAGATGCGCAAACCGTGGCGATCATGCTGGAGCCGATCCAGGGCGAGGCCGGCGTTATCCCTGCGACCGAACATTACCTCAAGGGTGTTGAGCGGCTATGCCGGGAACTGGGGATACTGCTGATTCTCGACGAAGTGCAGACTGGTATCGGCCGCTGCGGAACCTTGCTCGCCGAACAACGCTACGGCGTACGCGCCGACATCATCACCCTGGGCAAAGGCCTGGGCGGCGGTGTGCCTTTGGCTGCTTTACTGGCCCGGGGCAAGGCCTGCTGTTTCGACATCGGTGAACTGGAAGGCACCCACCACGGCAACGCCCTGATGGCCGCAGCCGGGGTCGCCGTTCTCGACACCGTGCTGGACAGCGGCTTTCTTGAACACGTGCGCGAAACTGGCCACTACCTTGGCGAAGGCCTCGCTCGCCTGGCCCATCGCTACGGCCAGGGAGAACTGCGCGGCCAAGGCCTGCTCTGGGGGATGAGCTTGTCGGATGATTCGGCAGACGCCGTGGTAAAGGCTGCGCTGTACGAAGGCTTGATCCTCAACGCCCCGCAATCCGACTGCCTGCGCTTCACCCCGGCGCTGACCGTCAGCCAGGGCAACATCGACGAAATGCTCCTGCGCCTGGCCCGCGCCTTCGCCCGCGTGCGCACCGCACAACTGCAATGCAGCAGGGGCATCGCCGTGTAATCCAGAATTTCTGAACCGTCTCGCGGTATACGCGACGCCTCCGGCCTGATTTTTTTGGCTGGGGGCTTTTTTTTGTCTCGCGATTTTATTTGATAGATGGATGTTTTAATTTCTATACCACTAGGTGCCATCAGCAAGACCACGCTTCGTCAATTTGATGAGGCATGTCTTGCACCTGTCCCGGCGCAAATCCCGGCTGAGCAAATCAAGCCGATCCGCGAGTGCAGCCATGTCAGCCAACCGGTGTTTGCCCGTTACTTGAACACCAGCGCCTCCACCGTCAAACAGTGGGAGTCTGGTGAGAAGCAGCCCAGCGGTATGGCGCTCAAGTTGCTGAGTATTGTGTAAAAGCATGGACTGGAAATTTTGGCGTGAGAGGAGCCTGAGGGAGATGGTTCAGTGCCGGCCCCCACTGAACCCTCACGAACGCCCAGGGTCGATTAGCTGTACGGCTCACACGAGCCGATTTTCCGGAGTTGAGCCCATGGACATTATTCGTATCATCATTGCCATTCTGTTGCCACCACTGGGTGTGTTCCTGCAAGTGGGTTTCGCTGGCGCGTTCTGGCTGAATATCCTGCTGACCTTATGCGGCTACATCCCGGGCATCGTGCATGCGGTGTACATCATCGCCAAACGCTGAAGCCTCACTCAGCCTTTCGCAATCAGCCGTGAGTTTCGCTCATTGCGAAAGGCCAATTGTTCGATCGTCTGGGTGGCGTGTTCGGCTTCCTCGCGGGCCTGAAGGATCATGCCGTGGTGCTCGGACTTGCTGCACACCGGGTCGGCGTTGCTTGCATCCCCCGTCAGCATGAACGCCTGGCAGCGACAGCCACCGAAGTCCTTTTCCTTCTCGTCGCATGATCGGCACGGCTCGGGCATCCAGTCATAGCCGCGAAAGCGGTTGAAGCCGAACGAGTCGTACCAGATGTGCTGCATGCTGTGGTCGCGCACGTTGGGAAACTGTACTGGCATCTGCCGGGCGCCATGGCAAGGCAAGGCGGTTCCGTCCGGTGTCACCGTCAGAAAAATACTGCCCCAGCCGTTCATACAAGCCTTTGGCCGTTCCTCGTAATAATCCGGAGTAACGAAGATCAGCTTGCACGGATGCCCTTCGGCTTCCAGCTTGGCACGGTATTCGTTGGTGATGCGCTCGGCGCGCGTCAGTTGCTCCTGGGTCGGTAACAGCCCGACGCGATTGAGTTGGGCCCAGCCATAAAACTGGCAAGTGGCAAGCTCGACAAAGTCGGCTTCCAAAGCGATGCAAAGCTCGATGATGCGGTCGATCTTGTCGATGTTGTGGCGATGGGTGACGAAGTTCAGCACCATCGGGTAGCCATGGGCTTTCACTGCACGGGCCATTTCCAGCTTTTGCGCAAAGGCCTTTTTTGAGCCGGCCAGCAGGTTGTTCACCTGTTCATCGCTGGCCTGGAAGCTGATCTGGATATGGTCCAGTCCGGCTTTCTTGAAGTCGCTGATCTTCTGCTCGGTCAGGCCGATGCCGGAGGTGATGAGGTTGGTGTAGAACCCCAGTTTGCGCGCCTCGCTGATTAGTTCGGCAAGGTCCTGGCGCACCAGAGGCTCACCGCCGGAAAACCCCAGTTGTGCGGCGCCCATTTCTCGGGCTTCGCGAAACACCTTGATCCACTGTTCGGTGCTCAGCTCCTTGCCCTGCTCGGCGAAATCAAGCGGATTGGAGCAGTACGGGCATTGCAGCGGGCAGCGATAAGTCAGCTCGGCCAGCAGCCAGAGTGGCAAACCGATCTCAGGCTTGGGCGGCAGATCAGGCAAGTTCGATCCAGTGCTCTGCACGGGCGACCTCCATGAATTGTTCGATGTCTTCAGCGAGTTCGGGCACGCCGGGAAACTGAGCGTCCAGCGCCTTGATGATCGCGGCCACATCCCGCTCACCGTCGATCAAACCGCCGATCAGCGCAGCGCTGTCATTGAGCTTGATCATGCCTTCGGGGTACAGCAGCACATGGCCCTTTTGCGCCGGTTCGTACTGGAAGCGGTAACCGGTACGCCATGCCGGTTTTTTGCTGAGGTCGAAACTCATAGTGCGATTCCCTTATGCCAGACCCGTTGCTCGGTCACGCTGTGATAAGGCGCACGGTTCAGTTCATAGGCCATGCTCATGGCATCGAGCATGCTCCAAAGGATGTCCAGTTTGAACTGGAGAATTTCCAGCATGCGCTCCTGGCCGTCGCGGGTGGTGTAGTGCTGCAAGGTGATGGCCAAACCGTGCTCGACATCACGCCGGGCCTGGCCCAAACGCGTGCGGAAATACTCGTAGCCGGCAGGGTCGATCCACGGGTAATGCTGAGGCCAGCTGTCGAGGCGCGACTGGTGGATTTGCGGGGCGAACAGCTCGGTCAGAGAACTGCTGGCGGCTTCCTGCCAACTGGCACGGCGGGCGAAGTTGACGTAGGCGTCGACGGCAAAACGCACGCCGGGCAGCACCAGTTCCTGGGAGCGCAGTTGGTCCGGGTCCAGGCCAACAGCCTGGCCCAGGCGCAGCCAGGCTTCGATGCCGCCATCTTCGCCGGGGGCGCCGTCGTGGTCCAGCAGGCGCTGAATCCATTCGCGGCGGATTTCCCGGTCCGGGCAATTGGCCAGGATCGCGGCGTCCTTGAGGGGAATGTTGACCTGATAATAGAAGCGATTGGCGACCCAGCCCTGGATCTGCTCGCGGGTGGCCCGGCCTTCGTACATCGCCACGTGGTAGGGGTGGTAGATGTGGTAGAAGGCGCCCTTGGCCCGCAGGGCCTGTTCAAACTCGGCGGTGGTTAGCGGTGTGTTGGTCATTGGGTCGCTCCTACAATTCAATGCTCATGCCGTCGTAAGCCACTTCGACATTGCGCCTTACCAACTCGGCCCGCTCAGGCGAATCTTCATCAAGAATCGGGTTGGTGTTGTTGATGTGGATAAGTACTTTGCGCTGCTTGGGCAAGTGCTCCAGCACTTGCAGCATGCCGCCGGGTCCGTTCTGCGCCAGGTGGCCCATCTCGCGGCCGGTGCGCGTGCCAACGCCCCGTCGCTGCATTTCGTCGTCATCCCACATCGTGCCGTCTACCAGCAGGCAGTCGCTGGCGGCCATGATCTCCAGCAGCGGCGCATCTACTTTGCCCAGGCCGGGCGCATAGAACAGCTTGCCGCCCGTGCGCAGGTCTTCGACGATCAAGCCGATGTTGTCACCAGGGTGCGGGTCGAAACGATGGGGCGAATAGGGTGGCGCAGCGCTGCGCAGCGGCAGTGGGGTGAAGCGCAGGTTGGGGCAGGCGGGGATCGTAAAGCTGGCGTCCAGTTCGATACGGTTCCAGTTAAGGCCACCGTTCCAGTGGGTCAGCATGGTGAACAGTGGGAAACCGGTGCTCAGGTCCTCATGGACCATATCGGTGCACCAGACCTGATGCGGGCAACCTTCCCGCAGGCTGAGCAGGCCGGTGGTGTGGTCGATCTGGCTGTCCATCAGGATGATCGCGCTGATGCCGGTATCCCGCAGGGCGCGGCCGGGCTGCATCGGGGCAAAGCCCTGCAGCTGGGCGCGGATGTCCGGCGAGGCGTTGCACAGCACCCAGTTCACACCGTCATCGGAAATCGCGATGGACGATTGCGTGCGCGCCTGGGCCCGCAGGCTGCCATCACGAAAGCCCACGCAGTTCACGCAGTTGCAATTCCACTGCGGGAAACCACCGCCAGCGGCGGAACCTAGAATCTGGACAAACATGGCCGCTCCATCACACAAGACTCAAAAATAAAAACGCCCCGGCGAACCGAGGCGTTGCGCTGCGATACAAAGGTATTAACGGCTTGCGAAGTACATGGTGACTTCAAAGCCGATACGCAGATCAGTGTAAGCAGGTTTGGACCAAGTCATGTTCATACTCCTACGAATGGATGGGACGATTACTACTAAGTTATACATATAGTCCACCTCCAGGCGGAGATGTTCAGATGCTTAGGTGGCTATGTTACTCAATTTTTCATCGACCTCGCCCCGGTTTGCCGGAGAAAGCTCATTGCAGGGTTGGTAATGATCATTGCGTTGGCTGCCAGGGCTCGCCGGGGCCGGGCCTGCTGGCCAGGCAGTGCCAGCCACCTGTGGCCTGATTCAGTTGTCGGGCAGCGTCCAACAGATCCTGTTTCGTTCGCGTCTGGATGCAAGCGTGCAATTGTTTCAGGTAATCCGACGGATGGCCTGCCAAGTGAGCTTGCCAGAGTAGTTCGCCCGCCTGGGCTGTGGGCAATGCTTGCGGGGAAAATTGGCTCGCGAGGAGCTGGGGCAGATCATCACTTGCATCGATCCAGGTGGGCAGTTGCGTTAGAAACGTCTGGATATGGTCGAGTATTTCTTTCACGCAAACGCTGGGTGATTGCACGCCAAATAACAGACCGGTTTGTCCGTTGATTTGTCGGATGCCGCTGAATACCGCGTAGCCCAGTTGCAGTTCGACCCGCAGGCGCTGATAGAACGGTGCCTGCGCCAAGTACGCCAGCAGGCGCCAGTTGGCTTCATCGGCCAGGGATTGCGTGGGTGTCGGGCAGAACAGCAGCAAGGCGGCTTCGCTGGAGTCGGTAGCGACTGTCTGCCAGCAGTACTGGCCGGCGATCGATTCGGCTTGCTGGGCAATGCTTGCGGGCTGTCCTGGCAGGCGGCCGGCCACACTTTTGATCGCTATCTGGCAGGCTTCGGGAATGCCGGTGCCGAGGCCATCCCAGGTGGCGGTTGACCATAGGCTTTGCAGGTCTGAGAGGCTCACAGGAAGCGATGCTGCTGCTGAATGGGTAAACACCTTGAGCAACTGCCTGATCGCTATCAAGGGGGCCGGGGTGTGCAGTGTCATTTGCCAGGCACGCTCATCGGGCTGTGTCAGAACCCGCGACAGCTGTTCCAGCACCGCTGGCATCGGCTCGTGAAGACCGATCAGCTTCAGTAGCCAGTCATTGCCCACTGCCTCGAAGGTCACTTCGACACCGGCCTGGCGGGCGTTCTCCCGTACCGAGAGCAGACTGCTTTCCATGCGTGGGAAAAGGCTGGCACGCAGCGGTGAATCCAGGCGCCAGCGCAGGTAAAGAGCGCCCTCGCTGCTGTCGTCCGCCAAGGCCTGGCTGAAAGCCAGTGCCGACAGATCCCGCCGACCCCGTGAGCGATCCTGGGCAAAGGTGCGCAAGCCACGATGGGCGCTGGTTTGGCCACGAATCAGTCCCGGCTGTTCAGCTTTGGCCACCGGGCGCAGGAACGGGTTGCTCGGCGGGAGCAGCCAGGCGTGTCGGCTGGGCTCCAGTTGCAGTGAGTCCAGCAGCGACTTGAGTGCAACGGCGCTTTGTTTGGACAGGCCCGGTTCCAGGCCTTCGCTGTCTTGGCGGGCTAGCGCCAGGGCACCACTGATTTGCTGTTGCCGGGCGATTAGCAAAGCGTATTCTTCGTGCAACAGCGACCAGTCACTGCGGGCGAAAAAGCTCAGCCAGTCCCGGAGCACTTCCTCAATTTGTCCCGTCTGTTGCGCCCCTTCGGCACCCAGGGTGAAGTCGATATCCAGCAGCGCCTGCCCGTTGAACTGATACAACGGGGCGGCGTGCAGGGCGGTGATCAATTGCCGCGCCTGGAGTTCGGCGAGCAGTCCACCCGGGGCCGGGGCGTTTAGCCAGGTGCAGAGGAAGTCCAACGCTTCGCGGGGCCCTTCGCAAGCAATGACCTGATGCAGATGGTCATTGGCTGGGTGTAGATAGGTGCGCTCATGGCCTGCCATCAATGCCGGTGGCGCACTTTGTGGTAGCGCCAATCCTGGTTTGAGTTGGGTGCTGAACCCCTGCGCCAGCGCTTGCAGTTCGGCCAGCGACTGCGGCCCGGCGAGGCTTAAGGTCATTTGTCCGGCCTGATAAAAGCTTTCGTAGAATTCATGCAGCGCCTGCTGAAAACCCTCACGCGGTACCGGCAAGCTATAGCGATTACCCGCATGGAAGGCCCGCAACGGATGATCCGTTGCAATGCCGCCCAGCAAGGTCAGTTGCTGCTGCGACGTGGCATCCCGAGACCAAGCGATGAACTCCGCATGCAGCACTTCACGCTCGCGTCGTTGGTCGTCCATGGCCAGGCGCGGATGAGCCAGCATATCGCCAAGGCGCTCCAGCGCATCGGCGAAGGCCTGCGCAGGCACTTCAAAGAAAAAGTCGGTAGTGCGCTCACGGGTACTTGCGTTGAGCTGGCCGCCGTGGCGTTGCACGTAGGTCATCAGCCCTTCGTTTGCGGGAAATCGCTGGGTACCGAGAAACAACAGGTGCTCAAGAAAATGCGCCAGCCCCGGCCAGGCTAAAGGCACGTCATGACTGCCGGCAGCAACCCGCAGGGCCGCCGCACAGCGCTTTAAACGCGGCGCATGACGCAGGGAAACCCGCAAGCCATTGGCCAGGCTCAGTTGAAGGTAATGAGGGTGGGTCGGCGCAGGCATGAGCACTTCCGAAACGTAGGAAGTGCTTATGCTAGCGTAAAGCTGGTGGGTCAGCGCTTGTTCAGCGTGCTGTAAAGCTCGGGGCGCCGATCCAGCAGGTAGCGATTGGCCGCTTGCGAATCCCGCATCAACTGCCGGTCCAGCGTGCCGACGATCAAGGCTTCGTCGAGGCCAGCCTGGGCCACTCGCTGGCCGTCCGGTGCGGCGATGCTGCTTTGCCCGCAGTAGTGAATGTCTTCCTCATGCCCGCAGTAATTGGCGTAAGCCACGTAACATTGGTTTTCAAAGGCGCGAGCGCGCACGGTGACGTCGGCGATGAAGTCGTAGGGCACCATGTTGGCGGTGGGCACCAGAATCAGCTCGGCACCGGCGAGGGCCAGGCGTCGTGCGTTTTCCGGGAACTCCAGGTCGTAGCAAATCAGGAAACCCAGCTTCCAGCCGTTCAACTCCACGATGGGAAAGTCATCGTCCCCGGCGCTGAACATCGAGTGGTCGAGGTCACCGAACAGGTGGGTCTTGCGGTAATTGCACAGGCGCTGGCCGTTGGCGTCAATCAACTGCACAGCGTTGTAGATCTGCCCGTCGTCAGCCCGTTCCGGGTAGCCGTAGAGAATCGCCAGGCCACAGATTTTCGCCAGGTTGGCGATGGCTTGTGCCGATTCGCCATCCTGGGATTCGGCCAGGGCACCTACCGCTTCGACACCGATGTTGTAGCCGCTGAGAAACATTTCCGGCAGTACCAGCAGGTCAGCGCCCGTGGCTTCCAGCGCCACTTGATGCAGGCGCTTGAGATTGCCGGCGACGTCCAGTGGCAGCGGCGGGCATTGATACAGGGCGACACGCATGGTGGTGCTCCTCACTCGGGCAGTGCGATTGGCCCGATTTCGTCGAACACGTCGCCCGGCCCCGGGTTCTGTGCGTGGGTGCTGCCGCCGAAGTGGGTCATGATGCCCCACACCGCGTTCAGCGAAGTCTGTACCGCGCCTTCGACCCAGGCGGGGGTCCAGGATACGTCATCGCCGGCGATGAAAATCCCTCGCTGTTCGGCAGGCATGTCCTTTTGCATGAAGTGCGCGTACATCCGCTGGTTATAGCGATAGTGGCCTGGCAGCGCACCTTTGAACGCGCCAAGGAAATGAGGGTCGGCTTCCCAGGAAACGGTGATTGGGTCGCCAATGATGCGCGCTGCGATATCGACTTTCGGGTAGATTTTTTTCAATGCGTCGAGGGCCAGCTTCACGCGTTTTTCGATGGGCTGCGGCAACATTTTCAGGGCGTCGCTCATCCACGAGTAGGACAGGCAAATCACCCCCGGCCTGTCGTCACCGTTGTCGAAAAGGTAGGTGCCGCGAGTCAGGCGGTCGGTCAAGGTCATGCTCATCAGGTCGCGACCGGTTTGCGGGTCCTTGTCCTTCCAGAACGGCCGGTCGACCATCACGAAGGTTTTCGACGACTGCATGTAGCGAGTGCGGTCCAGGGCCATCCACATCTTTTGCGAGAACAGGGTTTCATCGCATTCGATCTGGGTAGTCAGCAGCCAGCTTTGGCAGGTGGTCAACACCGCCGCGTACTCCCGGGTGTCGCCCCAGTTATCGGTGACGGCAAAGCGGCCGTTGGCTGCGTGGGCAATGCGTTTCACACCGGTGCGCGCTGCGCCGTTGTGCAGGGAACTGAGGCTGGTACCTTCCGGCCAGTGGGCGCAGCGCTCTGGCACATGGCGCCAGATGCCCATGGGCACTTGCGCGACGCCGCCTACCACCAGGTGCTGATGATCGTCGCAGTTGGTCATCACCACGCGGAAGATTTCCAGCATCGAGTTGGGGAAGTCCGAATCCCAGCCGCCGGTGCCGAAGCCGACCTGGCCGAACACTTCGCGGTGATGGAACGACAACTTGGCGAACGCCTTGGAAGTGGCGACGAACTCGTAGAATGTGCGGTCGTCCCACAGCGGTACCAACGTGTTCCACAGCTCTTTGAGACGCGGCACATCGCGGTCGCGGATGGCTTGCTGGATATCGCCGAACTGTGAGCCAGCTTCCAGGGCATCAGCCCAGGCCTCAGCCACTTCCTGGAACAGTGCAGGAAGGTCGGAGAGTTTTTGTGCGTAGTGGGTCTGGCCTTCCAGGTCGATCACGGTGCTGCCGGAGGCCGGCGTCAGCGGGTTGGGGAAGGGCTTGGTCTCAAGGCCCAGCTTGTCCACATAGTGATAGAACGCGGTGGAAGACACCGGGAAACGCATGCCGCCCAGTTCGGCGATGATGCCTTCGGCGCCTTCAAAGGCTTGGGAGCGCAGGCGCCCACCCATTTTCGAGGCTTCGTACACCACCGGCTTGAGGCCCAGCTTCATCAGCTCATAGGCGGCCACCAGCCCGGCAATGCCGGCGCCGACGATTGCCACTTCGGCGCCGTGGTTGGCGGCCGGGATGCTGCCCAGGCCTGCCGGGTGTTCGATCCAGTCATCGAAGGCGAACGGAAAGTCCGGCCCGAAGATAGTGATGGGTTTTTTACCATTTGCAGGGTGGCGATTGTTCTTCTGGGAATCGTTCATGGCTGACCTTGCTGGCGACTCGAACGGGGCACGACCCGTTGAGTATAGGAAAAGATGGCAGCCATTCTAGGGAGCGTAGCGCTCGTTAATAAGACGCAAAGTGTCGTCGTATTGGATTGTTTTTAGTCAGAGTGACGAGATTGATGGTCAGGTTGGCTGCCCGCGATCCAGTTTATTGCTGAGAATGATCGATGTGGTGGTCTTTTCCACTCCGTCGACACTGCCGATCTGGTCCAGGAGTTGATCAAGCTGTTCCGGCGAATCAGTGCGCAGCCAGGCCACGTAATCGAACTCGCCGCTGACGGCACACAGTTGCTGAACCTGCGCCATGGCGCTGATCCTGCGCAGCACCTCCTTGCCGGAGCGCGGTTGCACAGTAATGCCCACATAGGCCTGTAGGCCGCCGTCCACTACCCGTTGCCCCAGGCGCACGCCATAGCCGGTAATTACCTGGGTTTTTTCCAGGCGTGCCAGGCGCGAGGTGACCGTGGTACGGGCGATGCCCAGTTGCCGGGCGAGCATGGCCACGCTTTCGCGGGCGTTGATCTGCAAGGCGGCGATCAACTGGCGATCGATTTCATCGAGGACGGGAGGGCGAGTGGCGGGCAAGGTGTTCTCCGGCGCGGGCGGCAATGGGTGGGCATGTTACAGGCTCATGCACATTGAAGGCTCATGTCACGTCGGCGTCTGCCATCAGGCACCGGGCAAACAGCTGAGGTACCGGCAGGTTGCGTTGGCTGTAGCGGCTCAGCAGGATGATTTCACGGTGAAATATCAGGCCGCCCAAGGGGATGACGCGTACCTGTGGCGCGCGCTCCAGCCATAGTCCCGCGTGGGGGATCAGCGAAATGCCCAAGCCGCACTCGACCATTTTGACGATGGCTTCCAGTTCATCCAGCTCCAGCGCTACTTGCACCTCCAGCTTTTGCTCGCGCAGAAAGCGGCTGACCAGCCGGCCGCCAAATGAAGCGCGGTCATACCTTACGTGTGGGTAAGTGTTGAGCAGTTGAAGCGGATCGTCGCCTTTGACGTCGCCGGGGACGATCAACACAAACGGCTCTTTGCGCAGCACCTGGACGTGTAACTCCTTGGGCAGGTCAAAGGGCGGACGAATGATGATCGCCGAGTCCAGCTCTCCAGCGTCCACCCGGCTGAGCAACTCCAGGGACACGCCAGGTACCAATTTGCACTCCACCGTCGGAGCAGCTTGGCGCAAGCGGACCAAGGCTTGCGGCAACAGGCCAGTCTGCGCAGTGGTGATGGCGCCGACTTTCAACTCGCCGCGATACTCGTTGGCATCCACCGGCACTGCCATGCGGTTGAACGTCTCCAGAATCTCCCTGGCTAACGGCAAGGCCCGGATGCCCGCCGCATTGAGGCTGGCCTGGCGCCCGGTGCGGTCGAACAACTGCACGCCGAGTACCTGTTCCAACTGGCGGATCTGGGCACTGACGGCCGACTGCGTCAGGCCAATATGCATGCCGGCGGCCGCGAACGTGCCATGGCGGGTAACGGCGATAAAGGTTTTCAGTTCCCGCAGCATCGGCTTCTCGATTGATCAAAATAATTTGTGCTCGGCGCAAAAATTATCGTCTTTTCATCGCCAAAGGCAAGGCTAAACTCGGGCAGACCTAATGCCCATAGAGGTTTGACCTGATGACCCTTGCACCCTTTCACCTGGCAATCCCGGTATTCGACTTGTCCGCTGCGCGGCTGTTCTACGGCGAAGTCTTTGGCCTGGAGGAGGGCCGCTCCAGCGAGCACTGGGTCGACTTCAACTTCTTTGGCCATCAACTGGTCATCCATGAACACCCGAAAACCGCCAGCCAGAAATCCGCTCATACCAATGCGGTGGATGGTCACGACGTGCCCGTCCCGCATTTTGGTGTGGTGCTGGGTTGGGACGATTGGCACGCCCTGGCGCAAAGGTTGCAATCGCGGGGTACGCAGTTTGTGCTGGAGCCGCACATCCGCTTCAAGGGGCAGGTGGGCGAGCAGGCGACGCTGTTTCTGTTTGATCCCTGTGGCAATGCGCTGGAGTTCAAGGCATTCAGGGACATTGGGCAGTTGTTTGCCAAGTGAAGGAGCGACCATGAACCACCTCGACGCAACCGGTATTGCCGAGGCAGTGAGCTCTGGCGCTACGACGCCTGGCCTTGTCGCTGAACATTTTCTTGCACAGATAGGCCGCGGCGAGCCGGACATTCAGGCCTTTGTTTCCTTCGACCCTGAGGCTGTGCGCAAGCAGGCCGGTCAGCTAGAAGGCTGTGCTGGTCCGCTGGCGGGAGTGCCGGTGGGGATCAAGGACATCTTTGATACGGCCGATCATCCCACGGAGTTCTATTCGCCGATTTACCAAGGCAATCGTCCGTCGCGGGATGCTCATGTGGTGACGCTGCTGCGCCAGGCTGGCGCGATCATCATGGGCAAGACCCACACCACTGAATTTGCCTACATGCACACTGGGCCGACGCGCAATCCACTCGATCTGTCCCGCACGCCTGGTAGCTCCAGCGCTGGTTCTGCGGCGGGGATGGCGGCCGGGTTTTTCCCGTTGGCGTTGGGCACCCAGACTGCAGGCTCGTTGCTCAAGCCCGCAGCTTATTGCGGGCTGTATGCCTTCAAACCTTCGATGGGGCTGGTTTCGCTGGAAGGCGTTAAACCCCTGGCGCCGAGTTTCGATACGGTGGGTTGGTATGGACGCTCGGTGCGCGATCTTGAGCGGGTGGCGCGAGTGTTAATTCCGGGTTTTGCGGCCTTCGAAACCGAGAGCCGCCCTTTACGGCTTGGGTTCTGCCGCACATCCCGCTGGCCTGATGTGCAGCCGCCGGTGGCACGCGCCATTGAGCAGGCGGTGGCGCAATTGGCGGGCAAGGGGCATCCCGTAAGTGAGGTCGTGCTACCCACGGCGTTCGATGGAGTATTCGACGATCACCAACTGATCAACGATTGCGAGGGCGCTCGGTCATTGGCCAAGGAGTTTCAGGCCCATCCTGAATTGCTCAGTGATTCGACACTGGCCATGATCAAACGCGCCAAAGCTACGAGCTGGGAGCAGGAATCGGCAGCCAAGGCCCGCCTGGCACAACTGGCTCCGCAGCTCGCGCAGATCTGCCAGCCGTTTGATGCGATGTTGAGTGTTTCCTGCGCGATTCTGGCGCCGGTGGGGCTGGAGACCACGGGACCTTCTGACTTCATCAAGTTCTGGGGCGCGTTTGGGTTTCCGCAGGTGAATCTGCCGCTGGCGCGTGGGGAGGGAGAGTTGCCGGCGGGGTTACAGGTGATTGGGGCGTTCAGAGGCGATGGGCAGTTGCTGATCACGGCGCAAGGCGTTGTTGATGCGCTGGCGAGCTGAGGGGCACTATGGGGATGCAGGTCTCTGTCTTATTCTTGTAATCATCGTATTTATCCCTTATAGCTAAAAAGCATTCATAACGAAAAGAGGCTAAATCAGCCCCCATGCATGAGAACACACGTATCTTTCGCTTTTTAGCCCCCCGTCCTGCGCCCCGCAGTGATGGGTATGGGCCTAACCAGAAATCCCCTCCGCTCACCGCTTTTCCTTCTGCGATTGCCCTGCTCTCGGGACGGTTTCAATACCAGCCAATTCTGCCACATGACGTCCTGGTGGCTCTTAAACGCAAGCGCTCATTCCCTCCACCTGCAGCTTAACGCCTGAACTCTTTCTCCTGTTGCCTGCGGCTTTAGCCGTCTGGGGTTGGATGTTTTATTTTTGCCGCGTTTAATCTGTTGAGGGAATCCTATGTCTATTCGTGTCGCTATTATCGGTGCCGGTCCTTCCGGCCTGGCGCAACTGCGCGCCTTTCAATCCGCACATGCCAAAGGCGCCCCCATGCCGGAAGTGGTTTGCTTCGAGAAGCAGGCCGACTGGGGCGGAATGTGGAACTACACCTGGCGCACCGGGCTAGATGAGCACGGCGAGCCGGTCCATGGGAGCATGTACCGTTACCTATGGTCCAACGGTCCGAAAGAATGCCTGGAGTTCGCTGATTACAGCTTCGATGAGCATTTCGGTCGAGCGATTTCCTCTTACCCGCCCCGTGAGGTGCTTTGGGATTACATCCAGGGCCGGGTGAGCAAGGCCGGTGTGCGCGATTACATTCGCTTCAATACTGCGGTCAAGCACGTCAGTTTCGACAAGGCTACGCGGCAATTTACCGTCACCGCCCACGACTATAGCCTCCAGCAAAACGTGACACAGGTATTCGACTTTGTGGTCGTGGCCAGCGGACATTTCTCGACGCCGAACGTGCCTGCTTTCGAGGGCTTCGACCGTTTCTCGGGGCGAATCCTGCACGCCCACGATTTTCGCGAAGCAACGGAGCTCAAGGGCAAGGATCTGTTAATCGTGGGAAGCAGCTACTCTGCTGAAGACATAGGCTCGCAGTGCTACAAGTACGGCGCGCGCTCGATAACCAGCGCTTATCGCACGCAGCCGATGGGCTACAAGTGGCCAAAGAACTGGGAGGAACGTCCGCAACTGAGCAAGGTAGACGGCGACTTGGTGTATTTCGTCGACGGGTCGAGCAAGCGGGTGGACGCGATTATTCTCTGCACAGGCTACAAGCACCACTTCCCCTTCCTGTCTGAGGAACTGACACTCCAGACGGCTAACCGTCTCTGGCCCACAGACCTCTATCAAGGGGTGATATGGGAGGACAACCCGCAATTGATCTACCTCGGCATGCAGGACCTTTGGTACAGCTTCAACCTGTTCGATGCCCAGGCCTGGTTTGCCCGCGACTATATGCTCGGTCGTATTACCCTACCCGAACAGGCGGCCATGAAGGCCGACAGCGCTCGCTGGCGTGCCGAGGAAGAAAGCCTGGAGTCCACTGCCTCCATGTACGAATTTCAGGGCAGCTACATCAAACATCTGATTGGGCAGACCGACTATCCAAGCTTCGATATCGACGCAGTGAATCGGATTTTCCTCAAGTGGAAGGCTGACAAGAAGCACGACATCATGGGCTATCGCGACAAATCCTATCGTTCGGTGATCACCGGTACGGCTGCGGTCCCGCACCACACGCGCTGGTTGCAGGCGCTCGATGACTCGATGGGAGAGTACCTGCGCGAAACCGCAGGCAAAGGTGACGTTAATGCACTACATCAGCGCTAGGCAGTCATCAGCCAGGCTGAGAGCTTCCTGAGGTCGCCGTGCAAGCCCGCCGCGATCCGCGGCCGTTGCGCCAAGTGTTTTTCAGAGTGTTGTGTTGCACTTTCTCCCAAGCGAGGAGCGTCCTGAATTTTTACCTTTGGACTGCAGGACTGGTCTAGCGTTTTTTACGACGGATACGAAAAAGCCGCGCAATGCGCGGCTTTGAGTATGGTGGGCCCAGTAGGACTCGAACCTACGACCAAGGGATTATGAGTTGCTGGGCGAGCTGATATGCCTAGAGAAATCGTTCGTAGGTGAACGTAGGTTGGCATAGCTGTAGGCCCCATAGTACGTGGTGTTGAGAGTAATTTTGAGAAGGTTGTTCAAGCTGGGCACTGTACCGCAAAGGTACTGTTTTTGCAGCTCGTACACATTTGTAAGCAAGGATCGACTCTAAGGCAAACTCGCAGGCGGTGACGCTCACTAGATCTGTAGAACTTTGTAGTGGTCCCTTCTTTCTCGAAGGGCTAAACGGATGGTTGGTGCTGAGGTCTTACTCAATGAGAAGGTTGGCAGATGAGTCACTTTTCTCTGCCATTCAGCAAGCCCTGCGCTTCAAGACCCGGTTCGTCACCCTCTACGCCAACGGAGTGTTAAGGATCCGGATTCCAGGAAGGCCAGATGAAAACTCTCCCCAATACCCAACAGTTGCACGCGTTCGAGACATTTATAAGTGCTTTCGATTTTATGCTATGTGTCGACCTTGAGGCGACATGCGACGAGCTCATGGAGTCCGAGACTCCTCGAGCACTGATCGTAAGGCCGGATGAGATGGAAACCATCGAGATAGGGCTAGCCGTGGTGGATCTGCGAACACTGGAAACTGTTGAAATGTTTCAGCGCTATGTTCGCCCGGTCCTTCACCCTACTCTGACAGCGTTCTGTACCAACCTGACCTCAATTACGCAAGCTGATGTGGATGCCGCCCAAGCATTCTCGGATGTCGCAATGGAGGTCACTGCGCTCCTACAAAAATATCCCAGCGCATTGTGGGGCTCCTGGGGACATTACGATGCTGACCAGCTTGCTGCTGATGTCCTGAGAGCCAATTGCACGCCGATACTGCCTGGAATTGAGTACTTGGATCTTGAACGACGCTATTGCGAAATATTTGCATGTCCATCAATAGGGTTGAGGCCCGCAGTCGAAGCGCTGGGCCTAGCTTGGAGCGGCCGATACCACCGAGGCATCGATGACGCTAGGAATCTCGCCAATATGGTTACGCTGCTGTTGGAAAAGGCTCGATGCATCTCGTAGCTGCTTGTTCCCGGAGCCTATCGAAAGTGTGCTCCGATCCTAGCCGGAACCCTCCTGTGGACGGGCAATTATGAGTTCTCGGTAATTTTTTGCCGTTTGCGACACTATGGGTTAGTAGGTTACGCCGGCTCTTACCCGCGTAGCCCACTTAAATGTCAGGCGATAGACCTTTATGATGGCCGTCGGCTACTATGTGCGTACTCCAACAGAGCGTGATTGGGGACATGACCAGTAGGGATGCCGATGTCAGTTGCTGTTATTTTTAAGGATTTTGTATCCAATCTGCGCATCACCAACCACGTAACGATTGAAGATCGTTACGCTGGTATCACGCGCTCGCTGAATAAGTATTTTCGGACGTTGGATTCCACCGCCAATAACCTCCAAGTAGGCTCGTATGGCCGGTGGACAGCCATCAAAGGCGTTTCCGACCTCGATATGTTGTACATCATGCCCGACAGTGATTGGGATAGGTACAACAAGGAGGGGGGGCAGTCGAAGCTGCTTTCAGATACTAAGGCTGCAATCCAGGAACGGTACTCCACGACCACGATTACGGTTGACCGCCTGGTGGTGTGCGTGAAGTTCCAGAATTTCAACGTCGAGGTTCAGCCCGTTTTCAAACAAGACGACGGCAGCTTCAAGTATCCTGATACGTACAACGGCGGATCGTGGAAGATCACCAAGCCCAAAGATGAAATCAAGGCTACCAGCGACGTCGATGATGACCAAAATGGAAACCTGCGCCGCCTCTGCAAAATGCTGCGGGCGTGGAAGAACAAGCATGGCATCGGGATTGGGGGCCTCCTGATCGACACGTTGGCACATAATTTCCTCACGCAGACGGACGATTATGCTGACAAAAGTTTCGCCTCATACGACTGCATGGTCAGGGATTTCTTTTACTACGCATCAAACCTTCCACAACAGGAACGTTACGAGGCGCTGGGCAGTCGCCAGCACGTCAAAGTGAAACAGAAATTTCAAAAGCCGGCCAAGCGTGCATATGAGCTATCCCTGAAGGCCATTGAAGCTGCGGGTAAGGAAAACGAGGGAGAGCGGTGGAAGAAAGTATTTGGTCGCGACTTTCCGACCACACGTACAGCCGCACGTGCCGCTATGGAGTCACTGGCCAAGTCCCTTTATACCTTCAGGGACACAGAGGAATTTATCGAGGATCTCGCCCCTATCGATGTCCGCTACCCCTTGGTACTCGACTGTGATGTGGAGCAAAAAGGTTTTCGAGAGCGGTTGCTGAGTGATTTGATTGCACTAGGATTGCCCCTCCAGGCGCGCAAGACACTCAAATTCAAGATTGCTCGAAACGACGTTCCAAAGCCGTACACCGTTAAATGGAAAGTGCTCAATATCGGGGAAGAAGCTGAGAAACGAGATTGCATCCGCGGCTACATAACTGCCGACCTGGGCCATGAGACAGTCCAGGAATCCACGAGCTTTAAAGGCGACCATTTGGTTGAGTGCTATATCCTCAAGGATGGTGTTGTCGCAGCCCGCAGCGAAATAACCGTACCTATTAGTGAAAGCATATGAGTCAAGCGTCGTTACTCAAAAGTATCGCAGAGACGGGCTATAACGTTGGCTTTGGTGGCCGCAAGCACTGGGCTACGTATGACATCGTAGACAAGATCCCAGGGTTGATTGGATTCATTGGCACTGCCGTGGGTATTTTCTCTCTGGTCTACGAGTCACTGTCAGCCAAAAACGTCTCCGCAGTTATGGCCGTTTTTGGCGTTATCGGTATTTATATCTCGGTTTATGATTCAAAAAAATCGGACTACGAGAAGTCTGCCGTGGAGATAACCAAGATTTTCAATGGTCTGCGTGACTTGTACCGCGAGGTTGAAGCGCTGGCGGCGAATGCAGATCTTTCCATCCATTGGGCACGACTGGCTACATTTGAATCTCAGTATTACGGTGCTTCTATCAGCAAACAGATCCTATTCAGCGACTGGTACGCTCACTACAAATTCTTCTGGCAGTATCAAATTGACTGGGTAGCAAACCAGAAGAGTTTTAGCTTTTGGAGAGACAAAGTGCCGCTTACGGCATGGCTAGCTACGGCCGCAATTATCGTGTCGATTGCCACTTGCTTCGCTTTACACATAGACTCAGTCAAGAGTTGTTTCGGTATTGTCTGACCGATGCCGAAGTTTGGAAGGATAGTGGCATTGGCGGTTTTCTATGACGGCGAGGTCGGACCGGGCCTTTACAGCCTAACTCAGCAAATCGCCTTGAATGGTGTCGTCGCGATGCGTATTGCTGACCTTTGCGCTTTCTACGATCTCCAGAAATGCATCTTTCGAACTGGCGGCCTGTTCAAGTAGGCCGCGCTGCTCAAGCGCTATGAACAGCGCTACAGAGTACGCCTGGCAATTTATCGAGCGCTCAGGATTAAACTCAATATCTGTAAACGCTGAATATAACGTTAGCTGAGTTGCGATCAGTGGATGCTTTTTGAGCGCGTTGATGTATAGCCAATCATAGAATGCGGTTCTTGGCTCGAGTGGCCATTCAGTGCCGAAAAACTGAAACGCTGTGAGCCTTCCCGACGATTTTAGCCTCTCATCTTTCTTGGCTTCCCGGGAGGTTAGGGAAAAAATATCGCGATAAGGTCCGCCATGCTCAAAAACCTTGCTGCCCTGAAATGCACATTCAACACTAAATGTCAGATTGTTTTTGAGCGTGGTAATGGTGAGGTTGAAAGCACTTAGAGCGATCCCAAGGTCGAGCTTCGATTTGCTGGACACCTCAAGGACGTCGGTGAGTGAGGGGATCTGTTTCTTTGCAGCTTGGTGCAGCGACTCAACAGATTTCTGTTTTTGAGATGCTGATAATCCTGGAAACCATTTGAATTCGACATGCCTAGTGTCTACTAGCGTAGGTCCTGTGCTGTTCGGGATAAAAATCGGTCTAGATGCCATAAAAATCCTAATTTTTTCTCAGCCCCATGTGCGAGCATATTTACGGTTTGCGAACATTCCTTTGTTGTTCGAATGCACATACGGCTTTCGATCGCCTAGCAAATGTGCATGGGCATCACGGACAAGGGCTTTCTCGTAAATAACTCCGACAATGTACTGCGGCTCGATTACATCGAAAACCAAAACCTCCGCTTGAACGTCTGTAGGGTCTGATATTTTCAACCGTTGCTCAACCCGCGGCAAGCATCCGTCGATTTCCTCGAACATACCCAAGAGCGATTCAGGAGTCATCAGTTGGGGGAGCGGGCAGCAACTGATTCGGCCATCAGCAGCATTGTGCTTGCAGAATGAGCAATCTTTTACCCATAAAATGCTGGGGTGCAGGACCAGAATGACCCAGTCGACGAGGGGCTCGGCCATTCTGTACTTGTACAGCATCTGGCTGTTTGGAAATCCGATTGAAACCGAGTTGCTATCTTTGTGACCGTCAAGGCGCAGTTGATCGTTGATCTGGGGAGCTAAGCCTACCTCATGGGTCCTTCCTATCGGGTATAGCCCATGTTGAAGGATTGTAGGAAGGTTCGATGCTCGTGTGAAATGGAGTAGGTAAGGGATACCACGAGCGGCGGAGTGAGCTTGAATCGCCTGCCTTGGCATAATTTTTCTCCGTAATGGCTATTTGATATTGCCTGTGTGCCGAGGCTAATCCAATTCAGAGCAAACGTCCATGGCGTTGAGCTGCCATAAAAAAGTGGCCGGGGCACGAGCCAGGAAGCGATCGATTATGAGTTGCAAACAACTAGTCTTCGCTAAGCTAGGTGGACAGAGCAACCCTGTAGGGTTGCTCATCGTTTATAGAACTCAATCAATCTAGGATTTAATTTCAACTCTGGTTCTTACATTAATAGCCTGTAACGTTTGGTTTTCTTGCAGTATCTTGTTGTAGATACTGTTGTCACCTTCTGCGCGTATCGTAAGTATCAATGTATAGCGAATGGCAGGTAGATCTTCGCTAATTGTTCCGCCTTGCTCGCGGGCGTGATATTTAACATCAAAAACTGGGGATTGAAGCGTAGATCGTTTAAAGCGTTGATGTCTAGAAAGAGTGGTTTCCCATTTGTGTGCATCCTCTCTCAACTCATACTCACTCGGGTATAGTTTTCCTAGCGAAAAAAATGGCTTGGTGTCAGCATTAGCTCCGTCCAACGTAAATCGATCTTCATTCGCCCGAAAAGAAATTTCAAGACCGGATCTGGTGTAGTGCAATGGATGTTCAGGATCCACGATGGCACTTATACAGAATGTAGCACTTAAATGTACCCATGTTGAATCAGTTGATGCCGGAAGAGGTACTGGGATTCGGAGATGCTTTGAGTTCTCAAGCTCGCCTTGGAATACGATAGTCGCCTCATCATCAAGGCATGTAATTACCGATTCAGGTGAGGTAGGGAATCTACCCCAGCCTACATTTTTCAGATCATGTTCATCCGGTTTCGCAGAGTGCACCATCAGAGCTTTAACTGTGTTTGTGGATAGATTGAAGTCTGTGATGGCGTCAATGCCGGCAGCCACACGTAATGCGTATGGAGCAGCATAGCTTGTGCCCATAGTGTCTACGAAAGAATGGATCCTTGGTGAGTAGACTCTGAACAGGTTGTGAGGCGCGCCACCGAATATCACCCCATCAGGTTTGACTACTCCAGGACTACGTCCTGGCCCCATGCAGCTGTAAGGGGCTCTTGCCCACCCTTGGACTTCCCCGTCACTTGCTCCAACCGAAAGGCTGTTGACCATATCACTAGGTGGTTGTACACGACCATAATCGCCTGGTAGGTCACCGTCGTTCCCTACTGCGACGACTGCGAGGCAGTCACCGTCCTGAAGAAGCGCATCGATAACGGATGTCCACACGTGAACTTCGTCATCGTCAATCGCAATATTAGGTCCGAGGCTCAGGTTTACATATTTATAAGTTTTGAGCTTCAGGGTATCTTCAATGCGAGTGAGTACATCAAATAGGTCAGGGTCGTCGTCACCCTGGGAAATAACTCTGACTATGTCGACGGTAGTGTACGGAGATCCCAGCGTACAGTCCGAACCCAACGCCGGTCCGAATAAGTATGCAGAGCAAACTTCGCTGCCGTGAGCAAGATACTCTGGATGTGAGCCTTCCATTCCTTCTGGTACGATCTCGGTCACCCAGTTAGAGATATGATTTCCGTCTCCTAAGCCTCCATCGAAAATGCAAACCTTGAAATCACGATTCAAGATGTCTGGATTCCAGTTAGGAAGAATTACCGGGTTGCTCACAGGGCTGCGTAGTGTTTCCGGTTTATTCATTCTCAACTTTGGAATGCTTCTGAGTACTCTGAGTTGAGCAAATTTTGCCAGAACTTGTTCCTTGCCACGTGGAATACTTACAGGCAAAAATGTCAATCCACCTACGACTTTGGCTTTTTCTCGTCTTACTGCTCCGCCGTTGAGAGAAGCATAATCGTCGAAAGCGCGAACAACATACTCGTCGTCAGCGGATGCGTGTATAACCACTTCAAGATTCAAGCTGTCGCCAGACATATCGATGCTTTTTATCTTTTCGGCTGCATCAAAATATTCGATACGTTCAAGAGTTCTTAGAACGTCTTCGGATGCTCTTGTTAAAGAGTTTGACGTTAGATCAGTTAATAATTTCCTGTATTGACTTTTTTCACCAGATACAAACACACAACTAGCCAATCCAGCTTCCGGGTGCTTTTTGACACCCCATTGCTCAGGTTTTACGGTTACCGCCCGGGAACCAATATCTTCCATTCCGTAGGCAGAGAACAGCTTTCTCGGATAATAAGATTTTGCTAGATAGGAAGGATGCTGAATAAATTTTATGACTACCTTGCCGCCAGCGCACTCTGTATCTGGTTTATTTTCTATTTTAGATATTATTTCTTCAAGCTGAGAACTAATGCGCTTTATCGCGTCGGATATTGAGTATGGATGTTTTTTTTCGCCACCACCACCACCGATATCTACCTTTGTTGTAAGCGTTTCGCCATATCCGACTATAAAATTGTTCATTGGGTTTCCTTACATTCGACGTGTTGGTCCATAATTTTTTTTACGGTTGGTCTGCTTATTTCCAGTGCGATAGATATGGCTCTCTGAGACATTCCTTCGGCTGCTAATCTAATGACATCTTTCTTTTTTAGCTCAACTTTATTTCCTGGTTTGTTCTCGATGGCTCCAGTGATGCAGGTGATGAAGTTGCACTCATTTAATATGCTTTTCTTTTTGGCTCTCCTCAGGCTTCGATCAATATCGCTGTAGGAAATTTCACCAAAAAAACGTGCGAGATTATCCGCGTGTTTAGTTAGTTCTGGCCAGTAGCTAATGATATAAGCTTTTCGCATTTGTTCGCTTGGAAGATCAAATGATATTTCCAGATCAAACCGACGCCAGATGGCAGGATCCAAGAGGTCGCCGTGATTTGTTGCAGCTATTAATACCGACGATTCAGGCCATTCATCAATAGCCTGTAACAGTACAGTTACCAACCGTTTAAGTTCTCCTAGTTCCCTATCGTCATCTCGCCGCTTAGCTACTGCATCGAACTCGTCAAGAAGCAACACGCAGGGAAATGAAGACGCATGATCAATCACTGCCTTGATATTATTTCCGGTTTTTCCTAGAAAGCTGCTCATGACAGTTGCTAGGTCGAGCGTTAAAAACGGGAGGCCTAGTCTTGATGCAAGCCACCGTGCCGTCATCGTTTTACCGACTCCAGGTGGCCCTTGGAATAATAGTGATTTAGCAGGAGACAAACCTTCGGCTAATAGCTTTGATGCCGATTTTCGCTCAAGAACGACCTGGTCTAGCAGTGCCAGGATTTCTTCGGAGTAAATGGGGGCGTCATCCATGACTACCGGATTTTCGACCCTGACTAAATTTAGTCGGCTGTCTGAATCCACTGGGATAGGTTTCGCTGGCTGAGCTGATCTAAGGCCGTTGGTCGATAGTCGTGACAGGATTTTTTCAGATAACTCTGGATCCCGGTGGCCGGTTTTGACCGCCATTTTGTGAAGATGCATGCGTAGAGTGCGCGGATCTCCGCCTAGAGCTAGGTCTATGAGGCTTAGAATTGCTTTGCTGTCCATGTGTGCTCCGGAAGCGCACGGCTCTGACCCATAGATGAGATGCCGTAAAAGTTACCATTTCTCGGCCTGAGTTTACCATAAATGGTAAATTTTCTGGATATTTTTGGTTTTTGTTTACCGTTTGACGGGTGCGCTTCGATGTTGGGCTGGCTCGAAGACCGACGAGCGGTGGTCGAACCAAAAAATAGAGAGGGCTGCGTTAAATCTAGTGTCAACGCAAAGAGCTGGGGCGCAGGTGGGAGGCAGACATCCGGCGCATTCCTAGAGGCCGCGAAAATCCGTATCAACAGCAGGGGGCTGGAGGGGGCTGCGCAGAATTCTGATCAGCGAACTCGATGGCATCGAGTTAAGTCAGTAGATGATAGGCAATGTTTCGGGTGCTCAAGCGAGTTAATGCTGATGGTCTTTCCTGTCAGTATAAGCAACTTGAGAGATATCTCTGGTGTTGACTAGACGGCTTCAGAGCTCCACTGGCTCTCCCAATAGCACTTCTTCGCCTGCGAGGCTAAGAGAGAAGCCGTGTCGATGGTTTGCTGGCACTTGCCTGGAATAGAGATGCCAGTATTCAGTAGGCGTCTCCGCCTGGATATAGTAAGTAACAGACTCAATTTTGTAATTGGCAGAAAATCGTTTTAGCCCCTCCCTTAGTCTTCCGTACTCCAGGGCCTTGCTTTTCTCCTGGCTTTTAGTCCCGAAATAATGGATGAGTCCATGCTCCAGCAGCATGCCTTCCTCCATTTTTTGTACTTCATCTATTGCGGAGTTGCTAACTGCGAAGCTCATGAGATATGGATTCGTCTGTGTAACTGACATCGCTTTCAGCAGGTTGTAATAGACAAAAATGTCTCTTTCATCGGTGGGCGTGCCATATAGCGAATCACTGTAGCCTCGGTGATCTCGCTTCAACGGGCGGGTTGCGGGGTCATCGGTGGAGCCAACGTATAAAATTTCAGTATCGATCCCAAGATTAATATTCTCCCCCATTAAAAACTCATGCACTGATATTCCTACAGGCTTGCCCTGATCGCTGCCCCAAATTGAAATGAATCGTCCATTATCAACGATAATGGGCAAGCGTCTGCCGCTAAGGGATGGCGATGCCAGGAAGCGGACTTTTCTAACTTTTCGCTTCTTGCCTATTTCTAGATAAATTATTATCTCTCGTTTTGTTAGGCTGTATTTCGGGGGCTTTCTAGTGCTGAATCGTACTTTTTGTCTGGCGGCTATGAAATATACAAAACGTTTGTCATTACTTTCTTTTACTGCGTCGCGATAGTCCTTTAGGTATGCAGCGGCTACTTTCTGGAAGTCAATTCCTGGTGGCGAATTGATCACGAGATCGAACCAAAAGACCGTATAGTCGGCCAGTTCGACGTACCAGTTTTTTTCAGAGTCTTTGTAGGCAGGGGCGTCTTTAATGAAGCTGAAAAAGCCACGTGATTTCATAGCGCTATCCATTGGATATTGAACTGATTATCGGTGCAGCATGAGCACTCTCTGATTGCGAGGCATACGTGGCTCGACTCGATGGATGAAGGTAGCTGGTGAGCGCTAAGCAGTACCTCCTCAACGAAATTATCACTCGACATTCCATCGCTCTAGGCTTGCCCTTATAGCTCTGTTGACGATGTCTGTATGGTTATCAACGATACGGGTTAGCGCTTCGATCCGCTCGACAGTTACCGGCTCGTATGCACCTTCGTTCAGGCGACGAGAGATCTGGTTCAGGTTGCGGCCAAGGGCCAAAAGCTGGTAGTTCGACTCACCCAGTGCGTCGATCTCACTCATTCCAAATTGCGGCTCATGAGTCAGTCCAGCTCGGATGGCATCCACGATCCACCGGCGCATTGAACACCTTTCCACCCGCGTCCGTTCTTTTACTGCCGCCTTTTCAGAAGCGGTCAGTAGGATTTCAAATCGTTGTTTAGGCTCGGCGGCAGGTGCTTCGTGGATCTGATGGTAAATCTTCGGCTGCGGATTTGCGGCCGCCTTCGCCAACTGCTGCTCGATAGCCTCTTTGATTGCCGCGCCGGGCTTCTTACCGAGAGCCTTGCAGTAATCGGCCCATGGCTCTTTGAACGCGCCCAAGTACACGTCCAGGTACTGAGCCGACTTCGACACCTTCGCTTTCTCCATACGTGACTAGCGCCTCCAATGAGTAAGGCCCGGCAGGGCGATCAGAAACTACCGGGGTAGTTTACCGGCGGTTAGCCTATCCTGCACTAGTGCTCCACCGTCTTTCAAATTTGTTCATGAACAAGGAAAAACCATAGTGGAGATGGCGTTGTGTAATACAGCTTTCCGGTGAAAGCCTATCCTGCACTAGGTCTCATATCCCCCAAACATTTGTTCATGAACAAGCTTTCCTTGATGCGGTGTGTCGGATAGTTGGGGTAGAGCGAAGGCAGGCGTAGTGGGTGTCACATTCCCGGCGGAAGCCTATCCTGCACTAGATCTCCACTCGCTTTAGTTCTTGTTCATGAACAAGCTTTTAGCAAAGCTCACTGCGTTCCTGATGGCTGAGAATCGCCCGTGTCAGGAAGCATCTTCTGCGAGAGCATCACAAATTCGTTCAGGTCAATTTCGCCGGTGATGTAGCGCTGGCCAAGGTGTTTCATTCCTTCTGAGGTTTCGAATCCAGAAAGACCAATGGACGCATTGGCGAGGGCGACAGCTTTCTTACGTTGGTTCTGCTCTGCCTCAGAAATCTGATGCTCCGGGTCCTTCCCATCACCGGCTTCGATTTCGGTGCTTCCTTGATGCTGCGTTGGCTCTTGGTTTTCTGAGGTCATGTGGGTTTCTCGCTGTTTGGCTGAACGCAGGAGCGCATCCGCTCTAGTCTTAGGTGCGTGCCAAAGTACCAAGGTTTTTGCTGGATGTGGTGTCAAGGGCGGCACCGGAGGCCGCATGCGGAGCGGAGCCGAAGGCGAGCACCGAACGGGTGAGGATGCCGGGCGTAGCCGCACCCTTGATGCCACAGTAAGCACCGAGCCTATGGCAAGGGGGAGGTCAAGGGCTCTGCCCGCCGTACCTGCCCCCGCAGCCAGTCCGGCAAGTTCGGACGCGGGATGCAACCGAAGGGGGGGCCCAAGCAACGCGCGGAGTTTTCCTAGTCGTGTTGCATTCGCCTTCCGTGAGCTTTGTGTCCGGGGCGGGTTCAATGCGCCTTATGACTGAACATGAATCAGAGGCGCGCTGAAACTGTCTTGTTTTTGGTATTAGTCGTTTATTTACAATCGGTTAACGGATTTTAGAGTTGCCCATCCCCCCGCCCTTCCCGCGAGCGGGAAGGGAGCGAGTCGCCCTCTGTCGTCAAGGGTGCAGGGGGAGGCCTCCGGCCTTGATCCCCTACACCCGTGCCGTAAGCGTTGGTCGCTTCTGCCGCGTCAAGGGGCCGAGTCCTCGTCGCTTCGCTCCTGCGGGCCGCACCAACCCCTTGACCCGACATACGCTTGTCGACGGTGCTCAGAAAAAGACCCCGCCGAAGCGAGGTCTGATGAGTCATAAGTCAGGGCTACTGATTTACTTTGCCGCCGGTAGCGTTCCCCCAGTTTTTGCCCATGTTCTGCATGACGTGCTGTCGGTAGGCTGGGTTCCAGGCTGTGTTACCGGCCGCAAGATGGTTCAAGCGTCCAGCGGTGACCATTTGGCCCGACTGCATGTCGCGCCGCGTGGACTGTCGGTTAAGCCCTTTGGTAATCGGTGAGGCGGCACCGCTCGCGATTCCGCGTAGGGTAAGCCCTGCACTTGATAGCCCACCTGCAAGGCTGCCAGCGACGGCATTGGCTTGCTGCAACATGTACAGCACAACAACCGTTACCACCAGAAGCTCCAGAAATGTGGCAATGGGGTAGTCGGCGGGTGTCGCGAGTATGTCGCTGGTTAGCGATGAGAAGAACTTGATTCCGAAGCTGAGCACAGTGACCACCAACGCTATTTGCAGGATGTAGGTGATGACCTGGGCGAACCAGCTATCGAACCATTTGGATGTGAACTGACCGAACAACAGCATCATGATAAAAATTGGCCCGATCCCCAGCATGATCGACAGCATTCCCTTTGCAACGATGATCATTGCTCCAGCAGGTACCGCGATAATGAGTGTTGCCGCGTAGACGATTATGGCGGTCAACAAATCAAAAAATATCATTCCCACTTCGTGCCAGGCGCGGGTTCCCATCCTCGCCAGGATATCGGCACCTATCGCCCAGCCGTCGGACATGGCTTTGTCCACTACCTGAAACACAGAGGTTGAAGCGGTTGAATCGCCAGTTGCTGAGAAGGCAGAGGCAACCCCCGTTTCTAGGCCGTGAAGTGCTTCCACTATCCACGACATATACGTATCTGCGTTCATTGCCAGTCCGCTAATAAGCAGAAATTTTCCACAGGTCTTGAGGAAGTGGGAAGCGGGTTGCTCGATTGTGCCGGTGATCATCATGAAGCCGATCATGGTCAGATAGAGCGTTCCGCAAAGCGTTACCGTCAGTGAAAAATCATTGATCACTTGGCTGGAAGTGATGCGTATGAAAGTCTGGAGCGTTTGGTCCATGCTCCCCGCGATCCATTCAAATATTCCGGTCGTGGTTGTCATTCTATTTTCCCTGAGAAGAAAAATTGACCGGCTCGCGGTGTTTGTAGCCACGCTGTTCCAGGACTATTGCATTCGCGGCCGATGATGCGTTGATGCAGTTCGCAGAGATCGATAGCTTTCCAGGGTTGGATTTGCACCTATCTAGCGTCTTCAGACGGTCAGATGTATTAGCCTTGTACCAGTCGACGGTTTGAACCGGTTCTTGTCGTTCGCAGCCCGCGAGAATTGAAGCTGTGATGAGCAAGAGAGCAGGAATCCTTTTCATTTTTTCACCTCATCGCCAATGCTGTTGGTTGGTTCCACGCTTGTCGCTTTCGCGTCGCGATTACTGGATATATTCATCGCTGCTGCCAGCTCTGCTTGATCAATGATCCGTAGCGCCGCGACTGTGCGCAGAGCGCTTTCCCGCGTTCCTGCCCAGCTGCCAGCGAGGCGTTCAAAGGTATTGTTGAGAGTGCCTATGCAGGCGCATACACAGCAGACTGAGAGCAATGCAGCGAAACCTGAAGGGATAGGTGCTGACTGCCGGGGAAGCGTTATTCCAAACCAATCAATGGCCGCCATTGCGAATGGCACCATCGCAAGCACTGCGGCTATGAGGTCTCGGTGCAGTAACGTCGGTGCCCGTTTAGAAACTTCTTTCATGTATCCGAGCCGGTCTACGCATACCCAGTATCGGCGGATGGATATGAGAACGAACGTGCAGAAGGTGAGAATGGGTAGGTAAAGGTACGAGATCATAGTGTTGCTCCTTGGGGGAGGGGCGAACGCAGTGCTGTCTTTCCAGCCGTCCGGCGACTCTTTTTATCGAGCTACTTTTCTCGCCAGTCAGGGACTGTCTTTTCGGTCCCAGCACCCTGCACACCGAAGCGTTCTTGGGGTATTTGGATAACTGCGCTCAGAGTTTCTTTTTTAGTTGCCGTTGGCCTCTCATGCAGGTGGGGCTAGGACCAAGCCTTTCGGTCTATCATGATTTTTGTCGATATGTAGGAAATGTTCGCGAGTTCGTCGAGTGCCATCTCTACTGTTCTAAAGCAGTAAGGTCGGTTGTCTTCATCAATGACCGAGTGTTCGCTAACCCCATCAGAGACGGTGAGTGCAAATCCTTTTGAATAATTTGCGTGTAATATTACTTGAATATCTCCTGGGTGCTCTAGGCTGTCACAGTAATTTTCAAGCTCATTAAAATGCAGTTGCATGCTATAGCTCCTAATAAATATACTTTCTAGTTTGGGTTTACTGCTCTCTGCGTCGAGAGATTTTTAGGCCTGTACTAGGGATGAATAAACCAGTTTTGTATTTTTTTAGCAGTCCGTGAAGCAGCCGTATTGGGGTGGTTCGTAATGCGCCTGGTGTCTCCATGACTCCTGAGATTTCATCAAGCAACATTTGGGCGTCCTCTAATGGAACGTCGAGCAGCGCCTTGTATAAGGCTCTAGGCTCATTCGACACCAAGCCCGGTGGATAGAAGAGATCTTTGTGCGACTTATCCACAGAGGGCTTTGTTGTAGTAGTATTTTTTTCTTTTAGTTCTTGTTTTTGTTTCGTATTTAGTAGCGTCGGCTTTGCCTCGGTTGGGACCGCCGCCTTTGGCCTATCCAGATTCGGGTTTTCCGAACCTGGTGGTAGGACCTCCGCTTCGTGCGTTTGCGGGCTGGGATTGATCTCCCAGCTTGTGTTTGAGAACTGGCCTCGCCCATCACGTTCCCGATGGATTTTCAAGTAACCGACGACCTCCAGTTCTTTGATGCGTGCGCGTGTGGCATCACGCCCGTCCCGCTTTTGTTTTGATAGATAAGATAAGTAAAGCTGGAAATTATCTGGCAGATACATCAGGTAAGCTAGTAGCCCTGTTGCTCCCCATGAAAGGGTATTGTCTCGCAGCAAGTTGTTCGGTAGGACGGTAAAGTCTCTGACGTATTTGTGCTTGATAGTTACATGTTCTTTCATGGCCCTTTACTCTGTTGCAGGCGGCGTTTCTAGCTTTAATACGTCATTAACTTGGGCTGTGCGGAAGTATATTCTGCGACCTACGCGAACCATTGTGGGCTTGAGCATTCGTGAGGTCTCACTGTCTGAATATAGAGATACCCGTATGCCGTCAACGGATCGGTCTAGTAGTTTGGCTATGTCGGGCAAACTCATTAACGGGCCGAATCGATCAAGTAAGTACTGCTCAGTGGTCATTGGTAATTTCGCCATGGTGGGAGAAGTTGAGCGAAGTTTTACGCAGTGATTTACTGGTGTCAAACTAAGTGGTGACGCGTATTGGCCAGGAAGTATTGCTTTGGTAGTTGTGCTGTCGCCATATCGCTACCAGGATTATATATCTTGGTTTTCTTGAGGTTGGCTAAGCCCTTGTAATTCAAGGGCTCGTATTGATGTCTAAGTTATTTTTGAAATAAATCTAATTTTTTGTGTTTTTTTGGATGCTTTAGCTTCAAGGGGTACGGTTATCTTGAAATTTTATCCAACTTCTCAACTAGGTCCTCAGCCCGAAGGTGGGTATATCGCTTAAGCATCTGCATCGACTTATGACCACTGATGGCCGAAACCTCTTGATCCGATAACCCACCTTCGACAAGCCGACTTACTGCTTCATGGCGCAGGTCGTGAAACCTGAAGTCAGGTAGATCGAGCTTCTTCTTGAGCTGTCCCCAAATCTTGGTGAAGGTATACGGCCGACGCTTCCCGTCCTTTCCAGGCTCACCGAAAAACACCAAGTTGCAGTCGATTGGTCGCACCGGGTTATCCATCGCAGCTTTGAATACTTCGGTGGCACGCTTGCTGAGAGGCACGGTGCGCGAGCCGTCGTTCTTTGTGTCTGAGAGACGTATGACGCGCTTTGCCAAATCCACTTGAGGGCGACGTAGGGATGAGATCTCTGACGAGCGCATACCCGTTTCCAGAGCTATGCAAACAATCCACCCCAGCATAGGGTTGCTGTGTCGATTCACTGCCGCAAGCAGAAGGCGTTCTTCCTCCGGCGATAACCTTCGGTCACGACCATCCCCAGGGCTTGGCTTACGGATGTTTAGCACTGGGTTGAACGTCAGACCCAAACCCCACTCCTGAATTGCTACCGTGTACAAGTGGCTTAATAAGGCCAGTTCGAGACGCACGGTGTTGTTGCTGATGGTCCCACCACGGCTGGGTTCGTTCAGGCGCTTGTCGCGATAGCCGGCGATGATTTCAGCGGAGAGGGCAGCCAGTGAGTATTTGCCCAAGTGCTCGATAAGTTTCTTGGCTTTCGAGGTTTCGCCACGCTGAGTGGTGGGCTTCTTGGTGGGCGTTATGTCGCTCAGGTAGCGCTTGAGTGCAGCCTCTAGCGTCATTTTCTCCGAGCCGCTACGCCGGATGTACACGCCACGCACCATTTCTTCTTCGGTACGCCTCGACCAGTCCTCCGCATCACGCTTTGTGCGGAAGGTTTTGGCGACAGTGGGCCAGCCATTTTTACGAATGAGTGCCTTCCAGGTGCCGGAAGGTGTTTTGACTAGAGTTGCCATGAGAGGGTGCTCCTAGGCGGCTGGCGAACCAGCACTGTACCTAAATTGTACCCTTGGACCATAGGACTGTATCTGGGATGGTTCCGCCAAAAACACGAAAGCCGCGCAGTGCGCGGCTTTGAGTATGGTGGGCCCAGTAGGACTCGAACCTACGACCAAGGGATTATGAGTCCCCTGCTCTAACCAACTGAGCTATAGGCCCTCAGTAGGTCGCGGATTATAGCGATGGTTTCTCTGCTGTGCTATCCGAAAAATCCGAAAGGTTCATGCGAAGGAAGGTGGCGGCGAATACGTCGGCGGGTAGGGGTAGGCTGACGATGTAGCCTTGCATCTGTTCGCAGCCTTCGGCGGCGAGGAAGGCTTGTTGGGCGGGGGTTTCTACGCCTTCGGCGATGATGGTGAATTGCATGCTGTGGCCCAGGGCGATGATGGCTCGGACTATGGCCACGTCGTGGGGGTCGTCGGGCAGGCCGCGGACGAAAGATTGATCGATCTTCAGGAAGTCCAGGGGTAGGCGTTTCAGGTAGCTGAGGGATGAGTAGCCGGTGCCGAAGTCATCGATGGCCAGCTGCACGCCGAGGCGCTTGAGTTGATGCAATACCTCCAGGGCTTCTTCGGCCTGGCTCATGATGAAGTTTTCGGTGATTTCCAGTTGCAGGCAGCCCGGTTCCAGGCGGTTGTCCCGCAGCAGTTGTTCGATGCGCGCCAGCAGGTTGGGGTGACGCAGTTGGGCGCCAGCGAGGTTGACAGAAAGGGGGCCGAAGTCCTCGTAGGCCTCTTTCCAGGCGTGCATTTGCTGGCAGGCCTGTTCCAGTACCCAGTCGCCAATTTGCAGAATCATGCCGTTCTCTTCGGCCAGGGCAATGAAGTGCTCGGGCGGCACGTCGCCGAAGGTGGGGTGACGCCAGCGAAGCAGCGCTTCGGCGCCGATCAGTTGTTGAGTCCTCAGGCTTAGCTTCGGCTGGTAGTAAAGGAACAATTCGTCCCGTTCGATTGCCCGACGCAGTTCGTGTTCCAGCGCCACTCGCTCGTTGGCCTGGGCGGTGAGGTCTTGGGTGTAGCTCTCGACCCGGTTGCGGCCCTTGGCCTTGGAGCGGTACATGGCGGCGTCGGCGTTTTTTACCAGGGTGGCGACGTCAACACCGTCTTGTGGATAGAGGCTGGTGCCGATACTGGCGCTGATAAAGAACTCGTGTTCGCCGGCCTGGAATGGCGGGGTGAAGCAGGCCAGCAGTTTATTGGCCAGGTGCTCGGCGTCGCTGGCTTGTTGCAGGCCTGGAAGCAGAATGATGAATTCGTCGCCGCCCAAGCGGGCGACGGTGTCGATGTCGCGCAACTGGTCCTTGAGGCGAATGGCGATGTCCTTGAGCAGCAGGTCGCCGATCGGATGGCCGAGGCTGTCGTTGATGTGCTTGAAGCGGTCAAGGTCGAGAAACAGTACGGCGCCCTGGCTGCCGGTTTCCTGTTGATTGTTGAGGGCGGCCAGCAGGCGACTTTCAAACAGCGTGCGGTTGGGCAGACCAGTCAGTGGGTCGTGATGGGCCTGGTAGTCGAGCCGCGCCTGGGCGTGTTTGAGGCTGGAGATGTCGGCGAACACCGCAACAAAGTGGGTGATCACCTGGTCGCGGTTGCGCACGGCACTGATGGTTAGCCAACTGGGATAAAGCTCGCCGTTCTTGCGCCGGTTGGAAATCTCGCCCTGCCAGTGGCCGTGGGCGGTTAACTGGTGCCACATGGCAGCGTAGAAAGCGCTGTCATGCAGGCCTGAGGCAAGTAGGCGCGGGGTATGGCCCAGCGCTTCGGTTTCGCTGTAGCCGGTGATTTCGCTGAACGCACGGTTGACGGCGCTGATGTTTTGCCGGATATCGGTGATCAGTACGCCTTCGGCAGTGCTCTCGAAAACTGTCGCGGCCTGTTGCAGTTTTTCCTGCATCAGCTGACGTTCGGTGATGTCTCGGGCGATGGTCAGCATGCAGTCTTCGTCGCCGATGGGCAGCGGGCGACTGGAGACTTCGCACAGGCGGATCTGGCCGTCATTGCGCCGGATGTGGCAAACGAAATCGAGGACCAGGCCGTCCCGTTGTAACAGCTCGAGCATGTGCTTGCGTTCGTTCAGGTCCACCCAGATGCCCAGGTCCAGCGTTGATTGATCCAGTGACATCGCGCGGTTGAAGCCAGTAATGCGGCTGAACCCTTCGTTGACTTCAAGCAGCAGGCCGTCCTGCTGGCGAGTCAGCAACAAACCGTCGGGTGACGCGTGGAAGGCCTTGGCGAATTTCTCCTCGGAAGTCTGCAGTCGCTGCTGAGTTTCCTTCAGTTGAGTGATGTCGCGAACCACCACCACAAGGGCTTCGGTGGTATCGAGTTGAAAGGGTTCTGCAGAGATCAGTCCGGTAAATGCTTGGCCGTTGCTGCGCAAAAAGGGCATTTCCAGGTTGCGAATGCTGGTGGACTGCACCCGTTTCAGCAGGTTGGGGCCGACGCCTTGAATGCCCCAGATATTCAGCTCGGTGGCGGTTTTGCCGACTACTTCTGCGGCGCTGAGACCGATTTGATCCTCAAAGGCTTTGTTCACCTCCAGCAAGCAGCCATCCGGCAGCCGGGCAATGACCAGGATGTCTGGGCACTGCTGGAACACCGAGGCAAATTTTTGCTCCGAAAGCCGCAAGGCTTCCTCGGTGTGCTTGGCCTCGCTGATGTCGATCATCAAACCGCGCATCACTGGTTCATGACCATGCTCGATCAGGCTGACAATGTTCCGCACCCACAGGCAACGACCATCGGCAGTGATGACCCGGTAGTCAAGGCTATGGTCGCGATTGGCACGGGTTTCGCGGTAGCAGAAGGTTTCTGCACGGGTCAGGTCGGCGGGATGAATGATGTTGCGCCAGAAGCCGGGGGTCAGCCAGTTCGCTTGGGGATAGCCCAGCAGCTCCTCGGCATGGGGCGACACATAGCTGTAGGTGAAATCGTTGATGTCGGCTTCCCAAGCGATGGCGGAGAGGCTTTCTACCAGGCCACGGTAATGGTATTCGCTGCTGCGCAGCTCTTGCTCCAGGGCCACCCTGCGCGAAATTTCCGAACTGAGCCGGCGGTTGATACGAATGACGATGGCCAGCACGGTGCTTAATAGTAGTACGGCGGGCAGTCCATACAGCAGCAGATCGGTCCAGAAGGCTCGATGATCGATGACGTTACCGACCCAGTGTTGCTGGATGGCGTCAATTTCGTTCGGGCGGAGGTCGGCCAGGACTTTGTCCAGAATGCTGATCAGCACCTTGTTATCCTGCGGTACGCCCATCGCCAGTTGATAGCGATAGGGCGTCTCACCGCTCACATACAGGCCATCGAGCTTGAGCTGACGCAGGCTCCAGACGCTGGAAGCCAGGTCGCCTACCACTGCGTCGACTTCATCGGTGGCCAGGGCCTGCAGCGTTGAGCTGACGTTGGGCATGGCTACCAGGTTGAGGTCGGGATGGTGGGTGCGCAGCAGTTCGTGGGGTGCGTAGTTTTCCACAACGGCGATCTTCAGACCGTACAGGTCTTTGAGGGAGCGAGGTTGGGCGCCGCCTTCATGGGCGAGGATCACAATGGGGAAGTCGAGGTAGGGCCGGGTAAATGACAAAAAGCTCTGGCGTTCCGGAGTTGACATGATGCCGGGTAGCAGATCGAGCTGATTGTTCTTGGCTTGTTCCAGTACCGCACTCCAGTTTGCTGGCTCGATCAGTTTGATCTTGATCGCCAGGCGATCCTGGATCAGCCGTACATAGTCGGCGGCTAGGCCCTGGTAGCGGCCTTCTTCATCACGGTATTCAAACGGTGGCCACGATGCATCAACGCCCAGGCGTAACTCAGGGTGGTCCGCCAACCAGCCACGCTCTTGATCTGTGAGAGTCAGCGCGCCAGCCGTTGCGGTCCAGGTCAGCAGCGACAGCAGTAGCACGGTCGGCAATCTGGGCATAACGGTCTCGTTATGGCATGGGGAATGTTTCGAGTGTAGACGGGCATTTCGGGGGAGGGAGGCGGGTAGATTTAATCTGTAGAAAGCAAAACCCCCGGCCAAGGCCGGGGGTTTTGTGATCACTCGTCGAGGAAGGAGCGCAAATGCTCGCTTCTCGTCGGGTGGCGCAGCTTGCGCAGCGCCTTGGCTTCGATCTGGCGAATCCGCTCACGGGTCACGTCGAACTGTTTACCGACTTCCTCAAGGGTGTGGTCGGTATTCATGTCGATGCCGAAACGCATGCGCAGTACCTTGGCTTCACGGGCAGTGAGACCGGACAGTACGTCGCGAGTCGCTTCTTTAAGGCTCTCAACAGTGGCGACATCGATTGGCGACTGCATGGTCGAGTCTTCGATGAAGTCACCCAGGTGGGAGTCTTCGTCATCACCGATCGGGGTTTCCATGGAGATCGGTTCTTTAGCGATCTTCAATACCTTGCGGATTTTATCCTCAGGCATTTCCATGCGTTCGCCCAGCTCTTCCGGGGTCGGTTCACGACCCATTTCCTGCAACATCTGCCGGGAAATACGGTTGAGCTTGTTGATGGTCTCGATCATGTGCACCGGAATACGGATGGTGCGGGCCTGGTCGGCGATCGAGCGAGTGATCGCCTGACGGATCCACCAGGTGGCATAAGTCGAGAACTTGTAGCCGCGACGGTATTCGAACTTGTCCACCGCTTTCATCAAACCGATGTTGCCTTCCTGGATCAGATCGAGGAATTGCAGGCCACGGTTGGTGTACTTCTTGGCGATGGAGATCACCAGACGCAAGTTCGCTTCAACCATCTCTTTCTTCGCGCGGCGGGCCTTGGCCTCACCGATCGACATGCGACGGTTGATGTCCTTGATCTCGGCAATCGTCAGACCGGTCTCGGTCTGCAGTGCGATCAGCTTATGCTGGCAACGAAGGATGTCGGCCTGGAAGCGACCAATAGCTTCAGCGTATTTGCTTTTGCCCTTGGCCAGCGCATCGGTCCAGCTTTCGTCAACTTCGTTGCCCGGGAACTGGCGCAGGAAGTCGGTACGCGGCATGCGCGCATCACGGACACAGAGCTGCATGATGGCGCGCTCTTGTGCACGTAGACGCTCAAGGGCGCCACGAACCCGTGCAACCAGGCCTTCGAACTGCTTCGGCACCAGTTTGATCGGCATGAAGAGTTCAGCCAGGGCCAGCAATTCGGCGGTTGCCTGCTTGCTGCCACGGCCATGCTTCTTCAGGGCCTTGCGAGCCAGTTCCATCTGGTCGGAGACAGCGCCAAAACGCTGTGCCGCGACGACCGGATCCGGACCGCTTTCGACTTCTTCGTCGTCGTCGGTGCTGGCTTCAGCTTCTTCTTCGTCGGTATCGTCGTCCGCTTTCGCGGTTTTCGGATCGACAGGCGGCGGAACTTCAGCCGCAGGTGGCGCAGCAATGCCGTCGTCCGGGTCGATATAACCGCTCAGGACGTCGGACAGGCGGCCACCTTCGGTGGTGACGCGAGTGTACTCGGAGAGAATGTGGTCAACCGTGCCTGGGAAGTGCGCGATTGCGCCCATCACTTCACGAATGCCCTCTTCGATACGCTTGGCGATTTCAATTTCGCCTTCGCGTGTCAGCAGCTCTACCGTACCCATTTCGCGCATATACATGCGCACAGGGTCAGTCGTGCGACCGATGTCGGTCTCGACCGCTGCCAACGCGGCAGCTGCTTCTTCAGCGGCTGCTTCGTCGGTATCGGAGTCGGCCAACATAAGGGCGTCCGCATCCGGAGCACTCTCGTGTACGGGGATCCCCATGTCATTAATCATGCGGATGATGTCTTCCACCTGCTCTGGATCTGAAATATCCTCAGGCAGGTGGTCGTTGACCTCTGCGTAAGTCAGATACTTCTGCTCACGACCCAGGGTGATCAACTCTTTGATACGAGACTGCTGTTGCGATTTTCCGGACATAACACCCTATCCACTGAAGGTCTTGGCGGGCAAAAAACAAGCCGAGGATTATACCCGAGCTATGACCTCACGCGCCAGCTGAGGTCGGGTTTGATGCGCAAACATTGCGACTTAAAAGGTCGCGCAGTTGATTTTTCTCTTCGGCAGTCAATTCACTCTGACGTGCTTTGCGAAGAAGTTGTTCCAAATTTCGCTCGCGTTGACGAGCTGACAAGCTAGTAATGGTGTCGAAAAACTGTTGTTCAAGGTTGTCGCCATCAATCAGCCATTCCTTTTCCGCCAATGCCTTGAGCAAGCGGCCCTGTTCGGTGCCGTGCCAGCGTGCAATCAACTGGAATGAGTTTAGCTTAGGATTCTTTTGTACGGCTTCGAGCAGTGCCACCAACAATTGCGTATTGGTGTGGTCCTCGGCTGCGAAATGCCCAGCGTCTTCGACCTTTTGCGCCAGTTGCGGATAGTGCAAAAGGGTACGCAGGGCTGCCATCGTGGGCGGTTCTACAGCAGCTGGGACGCGTGGTGCGCGAGGTTCGTCACGACTACCGCCACGCTTGCCGTTTTTATCCCAGGGTTTCTTGTCCCATTTCTTGCCGCCTACCCCCGGTTTCTTTGGCGTCCACTCCTGCTGGGGCGCGTACGCCTCCTGAGGCTGGTGGTAGTCGGCGAAGTCCGGCATGGCGTCGTAATCGATGCCGGGATCGTAAGCGGGCGGTGCGTCTTGAGGTGCGCTATGCACCAGCTGGCTGACCGCTTCGCCGCTCAATCCAGTGATTTCCAGCAGTCGCTGACGCATCAGGGTTCGCAGGTTTGCACCTGGAACCTTGTCGATCAGCGGCGCCGCAAGGGTGACCATATGGGCCTTGCCTTCGAGGGAGCGCGGATCGGACTCTTCGGTCAGTTGCTGGAAAAAATAATCGGCCAGCGGTTGTGCGTGTTGATTGATGCGTGCACGGAAGGCGTCGGTGCCTTCGGAGCGGACCAGGGTGTCCGGGTCTTCGCCTTCGGGCAGAAACAGAAAGCGCGCACGACGGCCGTCCTGCAGGCTTGGCAACGTTGCTTCAAGCGCGCGCCAGGCGGCGTTTCTGCCAGCCTGGTCGCCGTCGAAGCAAAACAGCACGTTGGGTACTACGCGAAACAGTCGCTTCAAATGCTCTTCGCTGGTGGCGGTGCCAAGAGTGGCTACCGCATTGCGCAGACCTTGCTGGGCCAGGGCGATAACGTCCATATAGCCTTCAACCACGATAATTTCATCGAGGTTGCGGTTGTTCTTGCGTGCTTCGAATAGGCCGTAGAGCTCTTGGCCCTTGTGAAATACCGGGGTTTCCGGAGAGTTCAGGTATTTGGGTTTGTCGTCCCCCAGCACTCGGCCGCCGAAGGCGATGATCCGGCCGCGACTGTCGCGGATCGGGAACATCACCCGATCGCGGAAGCGGTCATAGCGCTTGCCAGTCTCGGCATTTTCCACCAGCAGGCCGGCGTCGATCATGGCTTTCTGCTGTAGGGTGTCGCTGCTCAGGTGTTTGTACAGGTTGTCCCAGCCTGGCGGTGCGAAGCCGAGGCCGAAGTCGCGGGCGATTTCCCCGGTCAGGCCGCGGCCCTTGAGGTAATCGACGGCCGCTTTGCGCTGCGGGTGGCTTTTCAGTGCCAGGCGGTAGAAATCGGCAGCGGCGGTGAGCAGCGGGTACAGCGGCGAATCGGTGGGTTGCCGTGGTTTGTGCGGTCGGCCACTTTCTTCGCGGGGGATTTCCATGCCGGCGGCTTTTGCCAGTTCCTCGATGGCCTGGGGGAAGTCCAGGTTGTCGTGGTCCATGATGAAGCCGAGGGCATTGCCGCCAGCGCCGCAGCCGAAGCAGTAGTAGAACTGCTTGTCGGGACTGACGCTGAACGATGGGGTCTTTTCTTTATGGAATGGGCAGCAGGCGGTGTAGTTCTTGCCGGCCTTTTTCATTTGCAGGCGCGAGCTGACAACATCGACGATGTCGGTGCGGTTCAGAAGGTCGTCAATAAAGCTCTGGGGAATGAGCCCGGCCATGGCGTTCTCGTCATCACTGCATGTCAATGAGGCCCCGAAGGGCGGTCGAAGTGCTCGAGGCGCGCGCATTGTGCGGCTCGATCATCAATCGTCTGCTTGGGCTGTCAGGAAGTGTATCTGCCGAACATTCACTGACGTTAGTTCCAATCAGTCTTCGACGTTATTGAAAGTATTGCCCTGGAGTCCGGTCTCGGCCAATGGCGGGCCTCGGAAGCTCATCGGTGGGCACAGTCGACCTGTTGATCGCCTGTTTATAGAATGAGTGTGCTCGTCAGTAGCCTTGTTAGGCTCGTCAGAAGAGACGCGCACCGCTGGCAAAAGAGCCAGTCCTGACGTGTGAAGCAGTGTCTCGGTCGCGTGTGCGGCGTCGACGGTGAAGCATCAAGCGATATCCGCAAATGCCAACAGCCCGGCTGAGGGCCGGGCTTGGCAGAAGCTTGCTACGAACGTCTGTGTATTAGTACAGACGAACGGCGCGGCGCTGCTCGCGCTGAACTTTCTTGGCGTGACGCTTAACAGCGGCTGCTGCTTTACGCTTACGCTCAGAAGTTGGCTTCTCATAAAATTCGCGGCTACGAACTTCAGCCAGAACACCGGCTTTTTCGCAGGAGCGCTTGAAACGACGCAGAGCTACGTCGAAGGGTTCGTTCTCTTTTACTTTGACGGCTGGCATCCAGAGCTACCTTCTTTCATTACCGGGAATCAACGTTCTCGTCGCAAAAAATTCGCGGCTGAGGTCGTCGGTTTTTAAGGGTTGCGGATGTTAACCCCACATTGACCGGAATGCAAAGCCTCTGATCGAAAACCGCTAGTCGGGAGGGGGAGTGGCGACTATTATGCGCGCCTTCGAATTCAGCCTCTACAAGGCGCAAACCCATGTTAGTACTGGGATTAGAAACCTCCTGCGACGAGACCGGTGTCGCACTTTACGACAGTGAACGCGGGCTCTTGGCCGATGCGCTGTTCAGTCAGATCGACCTGCACCGCGCCTATGGCGGCGTGGTGCCGGAGCTGGCCAGCCGTGACCACGTCAAGCGCATGCTACCGTTGATCCGCCAGGTGTTGGACGAGGCCGGCTGCGTGCCAGCCGAGATCGATGCCATTGCCTACACCGCTGGCCCTGGATTGGTCGGAGCCCTGCTGGTTGGGGCTTCTTGCGCCCAGGCGCTGGCTTTTGCCTGGGGCATTCCAGCCCTTGGTGTGCACCATATGGAGGGTCATTTACTGGCGCCCATGCTGGAAAAAACGCCGCCGCAGTTCCCGTTCGTCGCTTTGTTGGTTTCGGGCGGCCATACGCAGCTGGTTCAGGTCGACGGAATCGGCCAATACACGCTGTTGGGCGAGTCCCTGGACGACGCCGCCGGCGAAGCGTTCGACAAGACCGCGAAGATGATGGGCCTCAATTATCCGGGTGGCCCGGAAATCGCCCACCTCGCCGAGAAAGGCGTCGCCGGCCGCTACACCTTCCCGCGCCCGATGTGCGATCGCCCCGGTCTCATGTTCAGCTTCAGCGGCTTGAAAACCTCCGCGTTGAACACCTGGCAGCAGAGCGTCAGCGCCGGGGACGACAGTGAGCAAGCCCGTTGCGACATCTCGCTGGCGTTCCAGCAGGCGGTGGTGGAGACTTTGACCATCAAGTGCAAGCGCGCACTGAAACAAGCGGGCATGAAGCGCCTGGTGATCGCAGGGGGCGTCAGCGCCAACAAGGCGTTGCGCACTTCGCTGGAAAAAATGCTCGGCGACATGAAGGGCGATGTGTTCTACGCCCGCCCTGAGTTCTGCACCGACAACGGCGCGATGATCGCCTATGCCGGTTGTCAGCGCCTGCAAGCCGGACAGCATGAAAGCCTGGCGATCAGCGTGCAGGCGCGCTGGCCCATGGAGCAGTTGTCGCCGCTGTAGTGGGAGAGCGTGAGCGGGGTTCATCGGGCGTATTTAAAAATGCCGTTCGCGCCCGGCAAACAGGTCGCGTAAATTGCCCCGGTGGCGCCAGACGATCAACAGCGTCAGCACGCTCATTGGCATCAGCGCTGCCGGTTCCTGCCAGGCCAGCAGCGGTAAGGTCAGAGGTGTGGCGATCAATGCCGCCAGGGAGCTGGTACGGGTCAGGTAGAACGTCAGCAACCAGGCGCCGATAGCCAGCAACGCTGCTGGTGGGTAGATCCCCAGCAGCATACCAGCCGCCGTGGCGACACCCTTGCCACCGCGAAAGCGAAAGTACAGCGGGAGCAGGTGGCCAAGGACAGCGCAGACGCCTACCCAGGCTTGTTGTTGCAGGGAAAGCCCGGCGAGATCGGCGATCAGCACTGGCAGGAGGCCTTTGCAGACATCGCCGAGCAGCGTCAGGACGGCGAGTTTCTTGCCGGCCAGGCGTAACATGTTGGTGGCACCGGCATTGCCCGAGCCACTCATTCGCGGATCGGGATTTCCCGTCAGGCGGCTGAGCAAAATGGCAAAGGACAGAGAGCCAAGCAGGTAGGCGAGAGTCGCCAGTAACCAAAACATGCTAACTATTCCGGGCGAGGACGCCCTGATTCTAACGGGGCATTGCGCCCTTGTCGTGCTGTGGAGAAGAGTGCTTGGACAGAGTGTTTATCGAAGGCCTGGAAGTCGACACCGTGATCGGGGCCTACGACTGGGAGCGAGGTATCAGGCAGTGCCTGCGCCTGGACCTCAGCTTCGCGTGGGATAACCGCCCGGCGGCAGCCGGCGATGACCTGACCCTGGCACTCGACTATGCCAGTGTGTCCGCGCGCATCCAGGCCTTTGCCGAGCAGGCACAGTTCCAATTGGTGGAAACCTTTGCCGAGCGTCTGGCCGAAGTATTGATGAGTGAATTCCAGATTCCCTGGCTGTACCTGAAACTGACCAAGCCCGGTGCCGTTCCGGCAGCCAAGGGCGTGGGCGTGGAGATCGAGCGCGGATGCCGCTAACTCAGATTTACCTTGGTCTTGGCAGCAATATCGAGCGCGAGTCCCATCTGTGCGCAGGCCTTGATACGCTGGCGGGTTTTCTGACCGACGTGCGCTGTTCTGCGGTGTTCGAGAGTCAGCCGGTGGGCATCAAGAGCGGTCCGTTTTTCAATCTGGTGGTGTCGGCGTATACCGATTTGCCGTTGATGGAATTGGATCGCCGGCTGAAATTCATCGAGGCTGACAATGGCCGCTACGCCCCGGATCGAAAGGGCTTGCCCCTTGATATCGACGTGCTGCTGTATGGTGACCTGACGGGTAACTTCGATGGTTTGATTTTGCCTAGGGCAGAAATCCTGAAAAATGCCTTTGTGCTCTGGCCGCTGTCGTTGATGGCGCCGGATCGGGTGCATCCTGAAGCAGGCAAGACGTTTGCCTCGTTGTGGCGCGATGCACAAATCGACCAGGTATTGGTGCCAGTCGCGTTTGAGTGGCGCGCGCAGCAACTGACGCCGGACGCACTCTTGTAGGTAGGCGCTCGCTACAGGAGATGTTGTTCTTTGTAGGTCATCAATGCCTTGAGTCGTTCACGCTTGAGCGCCTCACCCAACTCCGGCCCTTTGAAGCCTTGCTCCAGCAATGGCGCAACGGCAACGCCGCGTGCCACCAACGCAGCCCCGCGCAAATAATCAGCCTGTGGATAACTTCTTTCCTCCAGTCCCTTGCGGCCTCGGGCATCCATTTCGCACGCCACGACAAACTCTTCAAAGCGTTGCGGGCGGCGATAAACGTCAAAGCTTTGCAGCAACTCCAGCAATGTCGAGGCCCGCAACTCCAGTGCTCGGTGACCATGGGTATGGTATTCGCCCACCAGCAGCGCCAGTTCCTGGCAATCTCTGGGCACCTTGAAGCGCTCATTGGCCGCCTTGATAAGCCGCAAGCCCCTTTGCTCGTGAGCAATATGCTGCGGTAACTTATCCACAGGCGTCAGGCCCTTGCCCAGATCATGCAGCAGGCAGGCCCAGCGAACGGTCAAGGGTTGTCCATGGCGCGCGGCCTGTTCCAGCACGCTCAAGGTGTGCACGCCGGTATCAATCTCGGGATGGTGAGCTTCGGGTTGCGGCACGCCGAACAAGGCGTCGACTTCCGGCATCAGGGTTTTCAGCGCGCCGCAGTCTCGCAATACCTGGATAAATACCTGTGGCTGATCTTCCATCAGCGCCCTGGAAATTTCCTTCCAGCTACGTTCCGGCGTCAATGCTTCCAATTCGCCGCAATCACTGAGTTGGCGCATCAGGTCCAGGGTTTCCGGGGCGACGGTAAAGCCCAGGCTGGCATAGCGCGCGCAAAAGCGGGCGACACGCAGAACCCTGAGGGGATCTTCGGCGAACGCGGGGGAAACGTGGCGTAGAACGCGGGCTTTCAAATCGCGTTGGCCATGATAGGGGTCGGTCAGGTTTCCATCGTCATCTTCGGCCATGGCATTGATTGTCAGGTCGCGACGGATCAGGTCTTCTTCCAGGGTGACGTCGGGGCTGGCATGAAAGACAAATCCGCCATAGCCGCGACCGCTTTTACGCTCGGTGCGGGCGAGGGCGTATTCCTCGCCTGTCCTGGGATGCAGGAATACCGGGAAGTCTGCACCTACCGGACGAAAGCCCTGGGCGAGCATTTCTTCGGTAGTCGCACCAACCACGACGCGGTCGATATCGGTAACGGGAATACCCAGCAAACGATCACGGACCGCACCGCCGACTTTGTAGATTTGCATGAAAAAGCCTCCATTAGCGGCACAGGATAACGCCTGTGCCTTGCCAGTGGAGGCTTTGCTGTTTCAAAGGTGGACAACGGCCAGGTCCAGGCGGCCGTAATCGTTATCGCCGTGTTCGTGGCGGGGCGGCACATGGTGGGTTTTCATGATCTGGTCGCCTTGCAGGGTTTCCAGATGGATATCGAACCCCCACAGGCGATGCAGGTGCTTGAGGACTTCGTCTGTGGACTCACCAAGGGGTTTTCGGTCGTGTTGCTGGTGGCGCAGGGTCAGCGAGCGATCACCGCGCACGTCAATGCTGTAGATCTGCACGTTGGGCTCCCGGTTGCCCAGATTGTACTGCGCGGCCAGGGTTTCGCGGATGGTGCGGTAGCCAGGCTCGTCATGGATGGCCGGGACCAGCAAGTCGTCCTTGAGGTCATCGTCGAGAATGCTGAATAGCTTGAGGTCGCGAATTACCTGTGGCGACAGGTACTGCAGGATGAAGCTCTCGTCCTTGAAGCTGCTCATGGCGAACTTGAGGGTGGACAGCCAATCGCTGCCGGCAATGTCTGGGAACCAGCGCCGGTCCTCCTCGGTTGGGTGTTCGCAGATGCGGCGAATATCCCGGTACATGGCAAAGCCCAGGGCGTAAGGGTTGATGCCGTTGTAGTGCGGGCTGTCGAAGCCGGGCTGAAATACGACGCTGGTGTGGGAGGTCAGGAACTCCATCATGAAGCCGTCGGTGACCAGTCCTTCGTCGTACAGGTCGTTCATCAGCGTGTAGTGCCAGAACGTCGCCCAGCCTTCGTTCATCACTTGGGTCTGGCGCTGTGGATAAAAGTACTGGGCAATCTTGCGCACGATTCGCACGATTTCTCGTTGCCAGGGCTCCAGCAATGGAGCATGTTTTTCGATGAAGTACAGGATGTTTTCCTGAGGTTCGACGGGGAAACGCGCATTGTCCTTGTCGCTGTTCTTGTCGGCGCGCTTGGGAATGGTGCGCCACAGGTCGTTGATCTGTTTTTGCAAATGCTCTTCGCGATCCTTCTGGCGCAGCCGTTCCTCCTCGGCGGAAATTGGATAAGGGCGTTTGTAGCGATCGACCCCGTAATTCATCAGGGCGTGGCAGGAGTCCAGCAGGTCTTCCACTGCATCGATACCGTGGCGTTCCTCACACTGCATGATGTACTGCTTGGCGAACACCAGGTAATCAATGATCGAACTGGCATCGGTCCAGGTGCGGAACAGGTAGTTGCCCTTGAAGAAGCTGTTGTGGCCATAGCACGCGTGCGCGACCACCAGCGCCTGCATGCAGATGGTGTTTTCTTCCATCAGGTAGGCAATGCAGGGGTCGGAGTTGATGACGATCTCGTAGGCCAGGCCCATCTGGCCGCGCGTGTAGGACTTTTCGGTGCTAAGGAAGTGCTTGCCGTAGGACCAATGGTGGTAGCCCAGTGGCATGCCCACCGAAGCGTAGGCGTCCATCATTTGTTCGGCGGTGATCACTTCAATCTGGTTGGGATAGGTGTCCAGGGCGTAACCGGACGCGATGCGGCTGATTTCCCGGTCGTAGGCCTGGATCAGTTCGAAGGTCCATTCGGACCCCGTGGAAATGGGTTGGCGCTTATGCTCTTTGGCGGTCATGTCACTAACCTGCGCTGGAAGAGTTCACGAAAGACCGGATAGATATCACCGGCCGAGATCAATTGTTGCTGGGCAAAGGTGTCAGAGAAGGCTTCGCTGATCCGCTCGTATTCGAACCACAGGGCCTGGTGTTCGCGGGGAGTTATCTCGACGTAAGTGTAGTACTGCACAAACGGCATGATCTGGTTGATCAGGATGTCGCGGCAGATCGGCGAGTCGTCGTTCCAGTTGTCACCGTCGGAGGCCTGGGCGGCGTAGATGTTCCACTCGTTGGATGGATAGCGTTCGGCCATGATCTCTTGCATCAGCTTCAAGGCGCTGGAAACGATGGTGCCACCGGTTTCCCGTGAGTAGAAGAACTCTTCTTCGTCTACCTCACGAGCGCTGGTGTGATGGCGGATGAACACCACGTCAATCTTGTCGTAGTTACGCTTGAGGAACAGATACAGCAGGATGAAGAAGCGCTTGGCGATGTCCTTGGTCGCCTGGGTCATGGAGCCGGAGACGTCCATCAGGCAGAACATCACGGCCTTGGAGCTGGGATTGGGCTGCTTGACGAGCAGGTTGTACTTCAGGTCGAAGGTGTCGAGGAACGGTACGCGATGAATCCGTGCGCTGAGTTTGGCTATTTCCGCCTCGATTTCCTGGATATCGCCGAAATTGTCTGGCTCTTCGCGCTTCAAACGTTCCAGTTCGGTCTTGGCGTCCCGCAGTTTTGCCCGGCTGCTGCCAGACAGCGCAATACGCCGGGCATGGGCCGAGCGCAAGGTGCGGATGATGTTGATCCGTGACGGATTGCCTTCGTTGCTGATCCCGGCGCGCACGGTCTTGAAGGTGTCGGTACCGGTCAGGTTGCGCTTGACCAGGTTGGGCAGTTCGAGGTCCTCGAACATGAATTCGAGGAACTCTTCCTGGGTAATCTGGAACACGAATTCATCCATGCCCTCGCCGGAGTTGCCGGCCTTGCCTGGGCCTTTGCCTCCAGCACCGCCCTGTGGGCGCTGGATGTGTTCGCCGCTGGTGAATTCCTTGTTGCCTGGGTGGACGACGGTCTGTTTGCCGCCACGGCCATGGTGCAGCACCGGTTCATCGATATCCCGTCCGGGAATGCTGATCTGTTCGCCATGCTCCATGTCAGTGATGGAACGGCGGCTGACAGCCTCTTCGACGGCCTTTTTGATGTGATCACGGTAACGCCGCAGGAAACGCTGACGGTTTACCGTGCTCTTGTTCTTGCCATTGAGACGTCGGTCGATCACATAGCTCATGGGGAGCCCTCCGGGCAGCTTCAAGTTACAAGCTTCAAGCCGCAAGCTGGAAGCTTAAAGACAGGCGGTCGGTTGCCGCGTATCCAGCCGCGCCCGTCGGTGCGGCTGGTGCCTGCAACTTGTCGCTTGTCGCTGCCTCACTGCGATTTTCTGACCCGCAGGTACCACTCGGAGAGCAGTCGTACCTGTTTGTCGGTGTAGCCACGCTCGACCATTCGTGTAACGAAGTCGTTGTGTTTTTGCTGATCCTCCTTGCTGGCCTTGGCATTGAAGCTGATGACGGGCAGCAGATCCTCGGTGTTGGAGAACATTTTCTTCTCGATGACCACCCGCAGCTTCTCGTAGCTGAGCCAGGTGGGGTTCTTGCCGTTGTTGTTGGCGCGGGCGCGCAGAACGAAGTTGACGATTTCGTTGCGAAAATCCTTCGGATTACTGATGCCAGCCGGTTTTTCGATCTTTTCCAGCTCCTCGTTGAGGGCCACGCGGTTGAGGATTTCGCCGGTTTCCGGGTCGCGGTATTCCTGGTCCTGTATCCAGAAGTCGGCGTACAACACGTAGCGGTCGAAGATGTTCTGGCCGTACTCGCTGTAGGACTCCAGGTATGCGGTTTGGATTTCCTTGCCAATAAACTCGATATAGCGCGGTGCCAGATACTCTTTCAGGAAGCGCAGGTAGCGCTCGCGGATTTCGGCCTGGAATTGCTCCTGTTCGATCTGTTGTTCCAGCACGTAGAGCAGATGCACTGGGTTGGCAGCAATTTCGTGCGGGTCGAAGTTGAAGACCTTGGAGAGGATTTTGAAGGCAAAGCGCGTTGAAAGGCCGTTCATGCCCTCATCAACGCCCGCGGTATCGCGGTATTCCTGGATCGACTTGGCCTTGGGATCAGTGTCCTTGAGATTTTCCCCGTCATACACGCGCATTTTTGAGTAAATGTTGGAGTTTTCCGGCTCCTTGAGACGCGACAGCACGGTGAACTGGGCAAGCATTTTCAAGGTGTCAGGGGCGCAATGGGCCTTGGCCAGGGAGCTGTTGAACAGCAACTTGTCGTAAATCTTGATTTCATCGCTGACCCGCAGGCAGTACGGCACCTTGACGATATAGATCCGGTCGATGAAGGCTTCGTTGTTCTTGTTGTTGCGGAAGGTGTGCCATTCCGATTCGTTGGAGTGGGCCAGCAGGATCCCGGTAAACGGAATCGCCCCCAGGCCCTCGGTGCTGTTGTAGTTGCCTTCCTGGGTGGCGGTGAGCAGTGGATGTAGCACCTTGATCGGTGCCTTGAACATCTCCACGAACTCCATCAGGCCCTGGTTGGCCCGGCACAGCGCGCCCGAGTAGCTGTAGGCGTCGGCGTCGTTCTGTGGGAATTCTTCCAGTTTGCGGATATCGACCTTACCCACCAGCGCCGAGATGTCCTGGTTGTTCTCGTCTCCGGGTTCGGTCTTGGCCACGGCGATCTGGTTGAGGACTGAAGGGTAGAGCTTGACCACCTGGAACTGGCTGATATCGCCGCCGAATTCGGCCAGGCGCTTGGTGGCCCATGGCGACATGATGGTATTGAGGTAGCGCCTTGGAATGCCGAAGTCTTCTTCGAGAATCGCACCATCTTCTGTGGCGTTGAACAACCCCAATGGCGACTCGAACACCGGAGAGCCCTTGATGGCGTAGAAGGGCACCTTCTCGATCAGTTGTTTGAGCTTTTCGGCCAGGGATGATTTACCGCCGCCGACCGGACCGAGCAGGTAGAGGATCTGTTTCTTCTCTTCCAGGCCTTGGGCGGCATGGCGGAAATAGGAGACGATCTGGTCAATGCATTCTTCCATTCCGTGGAAGTCTTCAAAGGCCGGGTAGCGGCGGATCACCTTGTTGGAGAATATTCGCGACAATCGCGAATTGGCTGAGGTGTCCTGCAGCTCCGGCTCACCGATCGCCAGCAGCAGGCGTTCGGCTGCAGACGCGTAGGCGCTACGGTCGCTTTTGCACAGATTGAGGTACTCCTGAAGCGAGAGCTCTTCCTGGCGTGTGGACTCGAAGCGTTGTTGGAAGTGGCTAAAAATACTCATGACGTCGTCACCTCGCTCGATACGTGGAGCCGACGCCGGATCAATCAGTCGATGCTGGCAGTCATTGGCTATTGCCAATGGCCGTTTTCCCCCCAGAACACCCTGAAACGCTACCGATGACCCGCACGCCGGTGTACCGGCTCTCCCCTGTTTTGGATGGCCTGCGCTAAGGATAGTTCGGAATACGGGAGGTCAAGGCGGGATGCGTAATTAGTTTGGGTGCGCCGTTTGTCAGAAACGGCGCGAGCCCAAGTGTCACGGGGGATAGCGGGGTGTGAAAAAAATTATTGCGAGTCGCCAGAGGCAATTTCTGCCGGATAGGTTGTACGCCACAGTTCAAAGCCGCCGTCCAGGCTGTAGACGTCGCTGAAGCCCTGGCTAACCAGATAGGCGGCTGCGCTCTGGCTGGAATTGCCGTGGTAGCACGACACGATCACTGGCGCGTCGAGGTCGGCGGCGCGGATGAAGTCGGCAATCGAGTGATTGTCCAGATGCTTGGCACCACTGATATGGCTCGCGGCATAGGTGGGCTGGTCGCGGATGTCGACAACGACAGCGCCTTGCTCACGCAGGGCCTGGGCTTGTTCGGGAGGGATACGTTTGAATTCGCTCATGGCGGGCTCCTTGGGTCTGGATGAAAGTGCCGTCTAGCGCTTTGCGATGGCCTGTAATTGTTCGGGAATAGGGGGTTGGTTGTGGCCCTGAGCGTCGCACTGGCAGCTCAGGCGCTCGCCGGTGTCGATGTTCATCAGGGTCATGGCGCCGCCCCAGACGCAGCCGGTGTCGAGGGCGAATACGCCAGGCTCGTCGCACTTGCCTTCAAGGGCTGCCCAGTGACCGAAGATGATCTTCGTTTCACGGGTCTTGCGTTCCTTGTGGGCGAACCAGGGTTTATAGCCGGGCAGCGCGGTGTCGGCGCCTTCCTTGCTCTTGAGGTCAAGTTTGCCTTCGGCGGTGCAGAAACGCATGCGCGTGAAGTAGTTGGTGATGACCCGCAGGCGTGCGACTCCGGTGAGATCGTTGTCCCACTTCACCGGTTCATTACCGTACATGCCATCTAGGTAGGGCGTGAACAGGTTGTCATCACCCAGGGCTTCTTCGACTTCAGCGGCGCACTTGAGGGCTTTTTTCAGCGTCCATTGAGGAGGAATACCTGCATGGACCAGCGCCATGTTGCGGTCTTCGTCGTAATGCATGAGCTTTTGCTGGCGCAGCCAGTCGAGCAATTCGACGCAATCTGGCGCTTCAAGAATTTCCCGCAGGGTGTCGCCCTTTTTCAGGCGCTCGATGTTATTGCCGGCGGCCAGCAGGTGCAGGTCATGGTTGCCCAGTACGCACACCAGCGAATCGCGCATGCCATAAAGGAAGCGCAGGGTCTCAAGGGATTGCGGGCCACGGTTGACCAAGTCGCCCACCAGCCACAGGCGATCCTGTGTCGGCTTGAAGGCCACGCGTTCAAGCAGGCACTTGAGCGGTTCCAGACAGCCTTGCAGGTCGCCGACGGCATAGGTTGCCATCAGTGTAGGGCTCCGGGCACCGCCAGGCGGAAGGGGGCGATGATGGCGTCGAAGTGCTTGCCGTCGTCGCAGAGCATCTGATAGCTGCCTTGCATATTGCCAACGCGGGATGTCATCACCGTGCCGCTGCTGTAGGTATGGCTCTTGCCCGGGGCGATAAGCGGTTGTTGGCCCACGACGCCGGCGCCACGCACTTCCTCGACCTGACCGTCACCGTCGGTGATGACCCAGTGACGTGACAGCAACTTGGCCGGGAGCTCACCGTTGTTCTTCACCGTTACGGTGTAGGCAAACGCGAAGCGGTTTTGGTCGGGTTGCGATTGTTCCGCCAGGAAGCGGGTGACGACGCTGACGTCGATCTGATAACGAGGATCGGACATGCAAGAGGCCTTAAAAGCAAAATCGGGGGGACAACGGATGCCGGTCAGTCTAGGCCAAGTGACAGGCACTAGGCCAGACATGGTGTCTGGCTGTGCACAGGTGGTGCGGGTGAGGCTCAGGTTCAGTCGGCGGCTGGCGCAGGCTGAATGGCGAGTTGGTCAGCCAGGCGCACAAATGCTGCCAGGTCCAGTTGCTCTGGGCGCAGGCTGCCGTCGACGCCGGCGGCTTCGATTTCGTCGTTGCTGAGCAAGGCCTTGAGGGTGTTACGCAGGGTCTTGCGGCGCTGGTTGAAGGCTTCGCGCACGACGCGTTCCAGCAGCTTGTGATCCTTGGCCGGGTGCGGCAGCACCGCGTGAGGCACCAGGCGCACGATGGCCGAGTCGACCTTCGGTGGCGGATTGAACGCGCCTGGACCGACGTTAAATAGATGCTCAACCCGGCAATGGTACTGAACCATGATCGACAGGCGACCCCAATCACCACCGCCAGGGCCTGCTGCCAGACGCTCGACCACTTCCTTTTGCAGCATGAAGTGCATGTCGCGGATCAGGCCTGCGTTGTTCAGCAGGTGAAAAATCAGCGGTGTGGAGATGTTGTACGGCAGGTTGCCCACAACCCGCAGGCTGTTGGGCGCCGCATTCAGGCTGGTGAAGTCGAACTTCAGTGCATCGCCCTGGTGCAGGTGGAAGTTGGGTTGGCTGGCGAACAGCTGGTTGAGGATCGGGATCAGGTCCTTGTCCAGTTCAACCACGTCCAGTTGGCCGCCACTGTTGAGCAGGCCTTTGGTCAGCGCACCCTGGCCCGGGCCGATTTCCAGCAGACGGTCTTCGGGCTTGGCGTGGATGGAACGCAGGATGCGGTCGATCACGCCAGCGTCGTGCAAGAAGTTTTGCCCGAAGCGCTTGCGCGCACGGTGTTGGTAATGCTCAGTCATATACGGGTCTCGGCCATCTGATAGGCGGTTTCCAGGGCCACATGCAGGCTGCCGGTATCGATCTTGCCGCTGCCGGCCAGGTCCAGGGCGGTGCCATGGTCGACGGAAGTACGGATGATCGGCAGGCCCAGTGTCACGTTGACTGCGGCGCCGAAGCCTTTGTATTTCAGCACGGGCAGCCCCTGGTCATGGTACATCGCCAGCACTGCGTCGCAGTGCTCCAGATATTTGGGGGTGAACAGAGTGTCGGCAGGCAGTGGGCCACGTAGGTCCATGCCCTCTTTGCGCAGGCGCTCTAATGTCGGTTCGATGATGTCGATTTCTTCATGGCCCAGGTGGCCGCCTTCACCGGCATGGGGGTTGAGGCCACATACCAGGATCCGCGGTTGGGCGATGCCGAATTTTTGTTGTAGGTCAGCGTGCAGGATGCGCGTCACACGTTCCAGGCGTTCAGGGGTGATGGCGTCGGCAACCGCCCGCAGGGGCAGGTGAGTGGTCACCAAAGCTACTCGCAGGCCACGGGTCGCCAGCATCATCACTACTTGTGCGGTATGGGTCAGTTCGGCGAGGAATTCGGTATGGCCGGAAAAGGCGATGCCGGAATCGTTGATCACGCCCTTGTGTACCGGAGCGGTGATCATCCCGGCGAAGTCTCCATCCACGCACCCTTGTCCAGCGCGGGTCAGAGTCTCCAGGACGAATGACGCATTGGCTTTGTCCAGTTGCCCGGCAACAACCTTGGCCTGCAGCGGGGTGTCCCACACATATAGGCTGTTGGCGGGCGCCGGAAGATCTGGCCAGTTGCCGGGTGCCACCGATAGCAAGTCGACAGCCACCCCCAGTTGCGCGGCCCGCTCAAGGAGCAGGTCGCGGCTGGTAATGGCAATCAGAGGGTATGGCTGGGGCTGCGAGGCGAGCAGCAGGCAAAGGTCAGGACCAATGCCGGCCGGCTCGCCGGGTGTCAACGCGAAACGCTGGGGTTTCACTGTGCTGCCTGGTCGGTGCCTGTTTGATCGGCGCCAGGAAGCTTGTTTTCCACGTAGGCTTCGTCACGGATCTGACGCAACCAGGTTTGCAGTTCTTCGTCGTATTTGCGGTTTCGCAGTACGGTCAAGGCTTGTTGCTCGCGGGCCTGGGCGGTGCTGTCAGTGGCGCGACGGCCAAGGACTTCCAGGACGTGCCAGCCATATTGGGTCTTGAATGGCTTGGACAGTACGCCTTGCGGAGTATCGGCCATCACTGCCTGGAACTCGGGCACTAGTGCCTTCGGGTCGATCCAGTTCAGGTCGCCGCCGTTGAGGGCAGAGCCTGGGTCTTCCGAGTAGCTTTTGGCCAGGGTGGAAAAGTCTTCGCCGCTGGTAATGCGCTCGTAGAGCTTCTGGGCCAGGGCCTTGGTCTCTGCTTCGCTGCGAATTTCGCTTGGTTTGATCAGGATGTGACGAACATGTACTTCGTCCCGTACCTGAGTCTCGCCGCCGCGCTTTTCCAGCAACTTGAGGATGATGAAGCCGCCAGGAGTCCGAGCGGGCTGGGTGATGCCGCCGATCTCCATGGTGCTCAGCTCGCGATCGAACGGAGGTGGCAGTTGAGCAGCTTTACGCCAGCCCATGTCACCGCCTTCGAGGGCGTTGTCGCTGCCGGATTGAGCAATAGCCATCTGAGCAAAGTCAGCGCCCTGCTTGAGCCGGTCATAGACAGCCTGGGTTTTTGCCGCCGCTGCGTTGAGCTGTTCAGCGTTGGCACTGTCTGGCGTCGGGATCAGGATATTAGCCAGGTGCAGTTCTTCAGAGAGCTGCATCTTGCCCAGGTCCGAGGCCAGGAAGTTCTTCACTTCCTGTTCGGAAACCTGAACCCGCTCGGCCACACGGCGCTGACGCACACGGCTGATGATCATTTCGCGGCGAATCTGGTCACGGGCGTCTTCATACGACAGACCGTCGTGAGCCAGTGCGGCGCGGAACTGATCAATGCTCATGTTGTTGCGTTGAGCGATGGTGCCGACGGCCTGGTTCAACTCTTCGTCGGTGATACGAATGCCGGAACGGTCGCCGATCTGCAATTGCAGGTTTTCGACGATCAGGCGTTCCAGCACCTGCTGGTCCAGGACGCTGGTAGGCGGCACGCCACCGCCACGCTTGGCGATGGTTTGCTGAACTTCCTTGACCCGTTGGTCCAGTTGGCTCTGCATGATCACGTCGTTATCGACGATGGCCACTACCTTGTCCAGCGGTTGAACTGCAGCGTGTGCCGCTGCAGTACCCAGGAACAGCGCGCCCAGCATCAGCGGGCGCAGACAATCAGAAAGCTTTATCTTCACGTTCACGATAACCTTGGATGCCTTTGTCGAGGAAGCTCTCTACCTTGGCGCCAGTGAGGCCGCCGAGTCCCTTCAGGACAATTTGGAGGAAGAGGCCGTGGTCGCCTTTTTCGTTGAGCGGGGCGATCTGGCTGTATTCGTCGTTGGAAACCCAATAACGGTTGATCACGCGCAGTTTCCAGCAGCAGTTGTCGTACTCGAAGCCACCGAAGGCTTCCAGGGTACGGTTGCGTGCATAGTCATACTGCCAGCGGGTGATCAGGTTCCACTGGGGAATGATTGGCCACATCATCGAGAAGTCGTGTTGCTGGATTTTGTAGTAATCCTTCACGTAGTTCTCTTGACCTGCAGTGCCGTAGTCACCACCGAACTGCCATTTGCCGGTCAACTGGTTGTAGACAACCTGGTCATTGCGATAGCGATAACCAACGTTGATAACCTTGTTCTTGTCGTCTTCCGGCTGGTAATGGAACATCGCGCTGCCGGAGCGTGCGCTATGGCTGTCGGTGTCCCAGTTGTAGTCGGCGGTGGCGCGCCAATCGCGGTTGAAGCGGAACTCGTAGTCAAGGGCGATAGGCGAAACATTCGACTGTGCATCCGCGCGGTCGGCGGCCAGGATGCCTGGCAGTTGGACTTCACGGTCCTTGAAGTACAAGGCTTGGCCGACGGAAATACGTTGACGCTCAAAGCCGTTTTCTTCGATCCAGCGGTTGGTGACGCCAAGCGACAGCTTGTTTTCGTCACCGACGCGGTCGCCGCCGACGAAGCGATTGTCACGGAACAAAGAGGCGTAATTGAACGTTGTTTCGCTGGTGTCGAATACGGGGATATCGCTCTGGTCTTTCTCTGGAACATAGAGATAGAACAGGCGCGGCTCCAAGGTTTGGTTGTAGTTTTTACCGAACCATTGAGTGTTGCGATCAAAGTAAAGACCACTGTCGATACTTGCGATTGGAACCGCGCGATCTTGGGAACTTTTGAACTTGTCGCCAGCTGCGAGAGTGGTTTTACCTCTCTCGTCTAGGTCGAGATCATACTTCGTGTAAACGTATTTAAGCTTCGGTGTGATGAAACCATACGTCCAGTTTAGAGGCAGCTCGACACTCGGTGCCGCGTTCAGGCGAGTGCCGTTGGCGCGGGTCAGCCCTGTCACGTAGTTGTCCAGGCGGCGTTCGCCTACAGTGCCATCGGCATTGAACGGCCCACCATCTTCGTTGGTGATATTACCGGTCCTCAGGTCCCGATCAAACCGGACAGCTTCGGTTTCATAAGCAAAGTTCAACCCGCCCGGATGGTACGGCAGCGCACCATTGAAGGTGATCTGTGGCAAACGGTTATACGGAGTGATGTTGGAAATCGTCGCCAGCTTGTAAGCCTGGAGATTCAACCGAGCAGTATAGTTGTCGCCACGATAGTTGACGGCACCCTGCTGATTGATAAAGTCCTGGGACTCAACGCCAATCTGATCAGTCTTCAGATCCTGGAAGTAGAACGGATCGCTGATGTCGGTGTAATCGACTTCAGTCATTACGCGCGAATCCAGGCCACCCTTGTGCTGCCAGTTAAGCATCCAGCGGGTTTTCTCGTAATCGGATTGCTTGCTGCGCTCGTCGTTGTCGTCGTTGAGGTACGCGCCGCCGAACTGCCCTTCGCTGGACTTGGTGAGGTAGCGGAATTCGCCTTCCATCAACATGCCGCGCTTGGTCATGTATTGCGGGTATAACGTGGCATCGTAGTTCGGTGCCAGGTTGAAGTAATACGGCGTATTCAGGGTAAAGCCCGTTTCACTGCCGGTGCTGAAACTCGGCGGCAGGAAGCCGGATTGACGACGGTTGTCGATCGGGAAGTAGATGTACGGCGTGTACAGGATCGGAATGTTCTTGATCCGCAACGTCGCGTTCGTCGCCGTACCGAAACCGGTGGCCGGGTTCAGCGTGATGTTGTTGCCCTTGAGCTGCCAGGCGTTGCTGTCTGGCTCGCAGGTGGTGTACGTACCGTCCTTGAGACGGATGATCGCATTCTCGGCGCGCTTGGCGTACAGCGCGCTACCGCGGATGCGTGATTTGTGCATCACGTATTCGGCGTTGTCGACTTGCGCGGCACCGGTGTCCAGTTGGACCTGGGCATGGTCGCCGACGATCAGGGCGCCGTTGTCGCGCAAACGGACGTTGCCGTTCAGCTCGCCACGGTTCTCGGCCTGGTACAGGCTGGCCTCTTCGGCTTCGACCTGCATGCTGCCTTGGCGCATGACAACGTCACCGGCCAAGGTCGCGACTTGTTGTTCCTGCTCATAACGAGAGACCTTGGCACCGATGAAGGTCGGCGCGTCGCTCTTGTCCGTCTTGTCGTTCATGCCAGGACGAAGCGGCTCGACATAGGAACCGGCACAATAAGGACCGGTTTCAGCCAACTGAGCGGCGGTGAGCTTCTCGCGAGGGACCCAATCCAAATGGCTGTAGTCGGCGCTGCGCGAACGCAGGCCACGGCCTTTGGCTTCGGTGACCAGCTTGGTCTGCGGCACGGCTTCAGCGCCAGCAGTCTCGCCTTGCGGCGTGCCGTTGGCCGAGCTGACGGCACTGCCGTCATGCACCGGGCGCGGTGGTAATGGGGCGGCGCTGGTTTTCGGCGCGCAATCCCAGGCACCCGAAGCAGAGACTGAGCAGTCATACTGTTCCGCGGCGACCACGAATGAGGTGGCGAAGGGTTGCATGGCCAGCAGACTGCCGGTTACCAGCAACGGAAATTTTCTACGAAACGCGGGGGATTTCAATGCCATCTTATTAGTCCGGGCTTCCTGCGTGCCATCTGCCCGCGGTGTGGGCCGCACGCCTCTCGATGGTCTGAAAAAGATGCGTGATAATAAAGCATGACCCGCTTGACGGCTAGCGCCGTCGGAGACCCTTGTAATGCCCGAGCAAGATCTACGTTTGCAACACCTGAAAGTCTGGCTTGATGAGCAGCTACCTTCACTTTTTACCGCTCAAGGCTGGGGTGTCGTACCCCCGGCCACGTTGACTGCGGCCAGCAGCGACGCGAGTTTCAGGCGCTATTTCCGTTGGGAAGGCGAGGGCCGCAGTTTTGTCGTCATGGACGCCCCTCCCCCCCAGGAAAACTGCAAACCTTTCGTCGATATCGCTCAAATGCTGGCGAAATCGGGGATAAACGTCCCACAAATTTATGCAGAAGATCTGCCTCGCGGCTTTCTTTTGCTCAATGACCTGGGTAGAAAAACGTATCTGGACGTCATGGACGGCGAAAATGCCGATCAATTGTTCGCTGATGCCATCGACGCGTTGCTGGCTTTCCAGCAGTTGCCAATGGACGCCGGTTTGCCCAGCTATGACGTTGCGCTGTTGCGCCGGGAGTTGGAACTGTTCCCCGAGTGGTATGTGCGCCGGCACCTGGGCATTGAGTTCGATGCTCATCAACTGGACCTGTGGCAGCGGGTCAGCACATTGCTGATCGACAGTGCCCTGGCTCAGCCCAAGGTGCTGGTGCATCGCGACTACATGCCGCGCAACCTGATGATCAGCGAGCCGAACCCCGGTGTGCTGGATTTCCAGGATGCGGTCTACGGCCCGGTGACCTATGACATCACCTGCTTGTTCAAGGACGCGTTCCTCAGTTGGCCCCAGGCTCGTGTGCAGGAATGGCAGCGTGGCTATTGGCAGCGCGCTGGCCAATTGGGCATCCCTGTACAGGAAGACTTTGAAGATTTCCTGCGGGCCAGCGACCTGATGGGTGTGCAGCGTCACCTCAAGGTGATCGGTATCTTCGCGCGTATCTGCCATCGTGACGGCAAGCCGCGCTACCTGGCCGATGTGCCGCGCTTCTTTGCCTATATAGACGCGGTGCTTGCGGATCGTGCGGAGTTGAACGACCTGGGCGAACTGCTGGCGAGCCTGCGCCAACCCGCCGAGGCCGTTGTATGAAGGCCATGATCCTGGCTGCCGGCAAAGGTGAGCGGATGCGTCCGCTAACTTTGCATACCCCCAAGCCGCTGATCCAGGCGGGAGGCAAGCGCCTGATCGAGTACCACCTTGAGGCGCTGGCGAAAGCCGGCTTCACCGACATCGTCATCAACCACGCCTGGCTCGGTCAGCAGGTCGAGGGCTATCTGGGCGACGGTTCGCAGTATGGCGTGCGAATCCAGTACTCCGCCGAAGGCGAGCCGCTGGAAACGGGTGGCGGGATTTTCCAGGCATTACCGCTTCTGGGTGACGAGGCGTTCCTGGTGGTCAATGGTGATATCTGGACTGACTACGACTTCGCCGGCCTGAATCAGCCGCTCAAGGGGCTGGCCCACTTGGTGATGGTCGATAACCCGGCGCATCACCCCAGTGGTGGTGACTTCTATCTCAAGGACGGTTCGCTTCATGATGCCGTGCCCGGTGCCGATAACCTGACCTTCAGTGGCATTTCAGTGCTGCACCCCGAGCTTTTCGCGGGTTGCAGCGCTGGCGCCTTCAAGCTGGCGCCGTTGTTGCGCGCGGCGATGGCTCAAGGTTTGGTGACGGGGGAACACATGGAAGGACGGTGGATCGATGTCGGGACGTTGGAGCGCCTGGCGCAAGTCGAAAACCTGCTGACAGCGGGGCAGTAAGATGCTGTGGCCAGGGACTCTGATTGGAGCCGGGGCGGGCTTTGCCATCGCCAGCATTCCGGGGGCTATGTTGGGCGCGCTGTTGGGTCAGGCGATGGACCGACGTTTACAGCTGCACAGTTGGGCGCAATTGCGCGAGCGACTGGGCGGGCGTCCGGCGCTGCGCAACGATGAATTGCTGTTTGTACTGCTCGGCCGCCTGGCCAAGAGCAATGGCCGGGTGGTGGACGGGCATATCCAGCAGGCCCGTCAGGAGATGCGTTCGCTGAATATGACCGAGCCGGCCCAGCGCCGGGCCATTGCTGCGTTCAACCGAGGCAAGTCCGGCTCTGACCGAGTGCGCAGTTATCTGCGCCTGCTCAAGGCCCAGCCCCATGCGGCGGAAGGCGTGTTGCGCGCCTGTTGGCGGATGGTCTGGGCGGATGGCAAGGCCAGCACTGCCGAGCGCGAGCTGATCGGGTTATGGGGCAAGTGGCTGGGCTGGACGCCGCAGCAGACTCAGGCACTGGCGGCTGATTACGAACCTGAGCGCAAACCGTTGGCCAACCGTGGCAGCACTTATCAGGAAGCGTTGCGGATTCTCGGGGTGACGGCGACCACTGAGCCGTCGGTGATTAAGCGGGCTTACCGGCGGCTGCTCAGTCGTCATCACCCGGACAAGATTGCCGGGAGTGGTGCCAGCCCGGCGCAGGTGCGTGAGGCGACCGAAAGGACTCGCGAACTGCATAACGCCTATGCGTTGATTCGTGAGCGGCGGGATTTCAGGTAGCCGCTGGCGATCAACTCCCAGTGTTCTGCGGGCTTAACCAGCCACGAATCCGGCGATACAACTGTTCCTGCCCGGCCTGGTTGTTGCCGGGAAGGGCCTTCAATGACACCTGTTTGTAGTTGTCATTCTTCAAGCGCTTGCTCGCCTGGGCTCGTTCCAGGGCATTTTTGCGTGCCTGGGCGTTGTCCTGATAGAAAAAGTCGGCGGTGGCCAGTTTCAGCGTTGGTGCCAGTTGTTGCAGGTCCGGAGCGCCTGCGAGCGGCGTCTGCGCCGCCACCATGATGAATTTCTGGACCTGAGGCGGTTGTTTTTCACTCAGATAGCGAGCCGCCCACCATGCGCCCGTGCCGTGCCCCAGCAGCACCACGCTGCGGGCATTTTGCGTCTGGGCGAAGGCAACGGCGGCATCGATGCGGGCAAAGATTCGCGTGGCGTCGGTCTTGTCCTGCTCATCTACGCCTGGGACGACGGCCGGGTCGGTGCCCTCGGCTTCGGCGCTGGCAGCCTGTTCGATCGGCTTGGGTGCTACGGTGCTGGCATCTTTGCTGCTGGTGTCCACGGCAGCCTTGGGGGCTTCGATTACACGCGGTGGAGTAGTGGCCAGGCTCAGGTCTGGCAGTGACAAACTGAGACTGCCCCAGGCGGCGTCCGGCAATTTTTGCCGCAAAGGGCCGATTGCTTGAGGCCAGTCAGCACTTTCCCCAGCGCCAGGGACAATAATTACCACGCCCTCAGGCTCGGCGCTGTTGGCAGGTTTCCACAGGGCGAGGAACGTATCGCTGCCGGCCTGCAATTGTTGCTGTTCCTGGGACGGGACTGTCCTCTCAAGCGCCGCGGTTTCTTCCTGGCTACGCTCGGGCAATGGCTGGCGCTCGGCCGGTTTTTCTGCAGCCGGTGGTTGGGTATCAGCGGCCTGGACACAAAAGGCGCTGGTAAACAGCAGCGACAGGCACAATGCTGGCAGTGCCGAACGGTGGGGAAGGGGCATCGTTGATTCCAGGCCAGAAGTGATTCCGGCAGCCTAATGGGTTGGTCAGTATTTGTCAGTGATGTGAGATGTGAATCATGATTTTTCGCTGTCTGCTGGTTATCGGCTGTCTGTGCTTTCCCTTGATGGCGGGCGCTGTGCCGGTGCCTGTCGTGCCGCAGGCGGTACTCAGTGTCGAGCAGCGTGAATGGCTGGCCCAGCACCCGGAGCTGCGGGTCGGGCTGGTCCTGCAGGCGCCCTATGCGCAATACGACCGGCGCTTGCAGCGTTTATCCGGGGCCAATGTCGAGCTGATGCAGTGGTTAGCCAAGGCGCTGAATATAGAGCTGACCTGGCGCAACTTCCCCAATCAGGAACAGTTGGACGCGGCGGTACGCGACGGCGAGGTCGATCTTGCCCCCGGCCTGTTGCAAACCCCGGCCGGTCTGCGTCTGTGGCAGTTTTCCGACCCCTATATGCGGGTTCCCCAGCGCGTCGTCGGCATCCGCGATGGCGGCGGCACCGTGGATCTGGAAAAGCTCGATGAGCAATCCCGGGTGGCGGTGCGCATGCCCAGCACTGTCGCCGATTACCTGCGCAGCAATTACCCCAGCCTAAACCTGCAAGGCGTGCCCCTGGAGCGCCAGGCCCTGCAATTGCTGCTGAGCCAGCAAGCCCGCTACGCTGTGATCGATGAAGCGCAGCTCAGTCGCTTGTCTGTGGAGCCTGAGTTTTCCGGGCTCGCGGTGGTAGGCGATATAGGCCTGCCGCAACTGCTGCGGGTGGCTACTCGACGTGATTGGCCCGAGCTTGCCGAGATCATGGAAAGCGCCTTGCGGGCGATTCCGGCTCGGGACCTGGACCAGTTGCATGCTCGCTGGCTGCAGCCCAAATACCCGCGCCTGACCGAATCCCCCGGTTTCTGGCAGAACCTGAGCCTGCTGCTGGGCATCCTGTTGCTGGCCTGCATGGCGGTGGCATTGTGGCAGCGTCGTCAGCAGCGCGGTTTGGAGCAGGACCTGCTGGCGACTCGGGAAGAAAGCGCCGCTCGCGCCGCCGGTGCCGAAGCGTTGCGCCTGACGCAGTTTTCCATCGACCAGAGCACCGTCGGCATCCTCTGGGTCAACTGGGACAGCCATGTGCGCTACGCCAACGTGGCGGCAGAAACCATGCTCGGCTACGCCCCCGGTGCGCTGATCGAGCGGCCGCTGATCGAGTTCGAACCCAAGTTGACCATGGACCGCTGGCTGAACCTGTGGAAGCGCGCCCGTGCCAGCGAAGACGGGCCGCAAAGTTTTGCCACCGATTGCCTGCGGGCCGACGGCAGTGTGTTGCCCACTGATGTCTCCTTGAGCTTCCTGCGTTTTGCCGGTGGCGAATACCTGGTGGTTTACCTCAATGATGTCACTGAGCGTCGCCGAGCCCTGGCCGCGTTGCAGGAAAGTGAAGCGCGCTTGCAAGGGATTGCCGCCAATGTGCCGGGATTGGTGTTTCGGCTGGAGCGGCTGCCGTTGAGCGCCGCTATCGACTTTGCCTATATCAGTGAAGGAAGTGAAAGCCTGGTGGGCTATGCCCCGGCGGTGCTCCGTCATCGCGATGTTGGCATTCGCAGCCTGGTGCACCCGGACGACCGCGCCAGTTACCACCGCACTCAGGACCAGGCCATCGACACCGAAAGCAATTGGTCGTGGCAAGGCCGCATCCTCACCCGCCAGGGCGAGCAGCGTTGGGCCGAAATCAAGGCCGTCACCCGGCGCCTGGAGGAGGGTGTTGTGGTGTGGGACGGGATTGTCTGGGATATCAGCGAGAGCAAGCGCATCGAGTTGGAGCTGGACGCCTCCCGCGCACAATTGCGTGAATTGTCAGCTCACCTGGAAACCGTGCGTGAGGAAGAAAAGGCGCGCATCGCCCGCGAAGTGCATGACGAACTGGGGCAAATGCTTACGGTACTCAAGCTGGAAACTTCGATGTGCGAACTGGCCTATGCGCAGCTTGACCCAGGCTTGCATGAGCGCTTGAACAGCATGAAGCGCCTGATTTCCCAGCTCTTTCAACTGGTACGGGATGTTGCCACCGCGTTGCGCCCGCCGATTCTCGACGCCGGGATTGCCTCGGCTATTGAGTGGCAGGCCCGGCGTTTCGAATCCCGCACGCAGATTCCTTGCCTGGTGCAAGTGCCGGACAACCTGCCGGCGCTCAGCGACGCCAAGGCCATTGGCCTGTTCCGGATACTGCAGGAGGCGCTGACTAATGTGATGCGCCATGCCCAGGCGCATACTGTTGAACTGACCCTGGCGGTGGAAGGTGCCAATCTGCGGCTGACCATCAGCGATGACGGCGCAGGTTTTGTGCCTGCGCCAGGGCGTCCGGTGTCATTTGGCCTGGTCGGCATGCGTGAGCGGGTACTGATCATGGGCGGGCAGTTGACCCTCGACAGTGAGTTGGGGGAGGGCACGACCCTGAGTGTTACGGTGCCGCTGGATTCATAACCACAAAAAGAGGAAACCCCTGTGATCCGCGTACTGGTAGCCGAAGACCACGCCATTGTTCGTGAAGGCATCAAGCAATTGATCGGCCTGGCCAAGGACCTGCTGGTAGTAGGCGAGGCGAGCAATGGTGAACAACTGCTGGAAACCTTGCGCCACGTTCCGTGCGAGGTGGTGCTGTTGGACATCTCGATGCCCGGCGTCAACGGCCTGGAAGCCATCCCGCGGATACGCGCCCTGAACAATCCTCCCGCTATCCTGGTGCTGTCCATGCACGACGAAGCGCAAATGGCCGCCCGTGCGCTGAAGGTGGGTGCCGCCGGTTATGCCACCAAGGACAGTGACCCGGCGCTGCTGCTGACGGCGATCCGCAAAGTGGCGGCCGGCGGGCGTTACATCGACCCGGACCTGGCGGACCGTATGGTCTTCGAAGTTGGCCTCACCGACGCCCGGCCCTTGCATTCGCTGCTGTCGGAGCGGGAGTTCTCGGTGTTCGAGCGCCTGGCCCAGGGCGCCAACGTCAACGACATCGCCCAGCAACTGGCCTTGAGCAGCAAGACTATCAGTACCCACAAGGCGCGGTTGATGCAGAAACTCAACATCACCTCCCTGGCGGAACTGGTGAAGTACGCCATGGAGCACAAGCTTCTATAGAGTCATATCTATTTGCGACACCCCGAAAAACGTCGCCAAGCCCATTCTTACCGCTTGCAGCTTGATGCTCATGCCTGCACTGTCCAGTGCCCGCCATCCGTGTAGGGCAATCCCTACCCTGAACCTTCCAAGATGCTGATGCCAATCTCTCCTGCACCCCGATTTTCGGGGGCTTGCGCCTGGACTACGCTTGCTTCACGGCAGTCCAAAACGAAAAGGTGTGGGTATGAGCGAGGTGGATTCAAATGATGTGCTGGTCAGCTTTCGTGGCGTACAGAAGAGCTACGACGGCGAGAACCTGATCGTCAAAGACCTCAACCTGGAGATTCGCAAGGGCGAATTCCTCACCCTGCTCGGGCCGTCCGGTTCGGGCAAGACCACCAGCCTGATGATGCTCGCCGGTTTCGAAACGCCGACCGCGGGCGAAATCCAGCTGGCCGGGCGCTCTATCAACAACGTGCCGCCCCACAAGCGTGACATCGGCATGGTGTTCCAGAACTACGCCTTGTTCCCCCACATGACGGTCTGCGAAAACCTGGCGTTTCCGCTGTCGGTCCGGGGCTTGAGCAAGACCGATATCAGTGAGCGGGTAAAGCGCGTGTTGAGCATGGTCCAGCTCGATGCCTTCGCCCAGCGCTACCCGGCGCAACTCTCCGGCGGCCAGCAGCAGCGGGTGGCCCTGGCCCGGGCGCTGGTATTTGAACCGCAGTTGGTGTTGATGGACGAGCCCCTCGGTGCCCTCGACAAGCAACTGCGCGAACACATGCAGATGGAGATCAAACACCTGCACCAGCGCCTCGGCGTGACCGTGGTCTACGTGACCCACGATCAGGGAGAAGCGCTGACCATGTCCGACCGTGTGGCGGTGTTCCACCAAGGTGAGATCCAGCAGATCGCAGCTCCGCGCACCTTGTATGAAGAGCCGAAAAACACCTTCGTTGCCAACTTCATTGGCGAGAACAACCGTCTTAATGGCCGCTTGCACAGCCACAGCGGCGACCGATGCGTAGTCGAGCTGGCGCGGGGCGAGAAGGTCGAGGCGCTGGCGGTGAATGTCGGCCAGATCGGCGGCCCGGTGACCCTGTCGGTGCGCCCGGAGCGGGTAAACCTCAATGGCTCCAGCGAAAGCTGTGTCAACCGCTTTTCCGGGCGTGTGGCGGAGTTCATCTACTTGGGCGACCACGTGCGGGTGCGCCTGGAAGTCTGCGGCAAGAGCGATTTTTTTGTGAAACAACCGATCGCCGAGCTGGACACGGCGTTGACGGTCGGCGACGTGGTACCGATTGGCTGGCAAGTCGAGCACGTTCGCGCACTCGACCCACTTCTAGAGGCGAATTGATCGCCCCCTTGGCTTCACCCAACCCTGCACGTGGAGAGAACAACAATGTTGAAATCCCTTAAATTCAGTGCGCTGGCCCTTGGCTTGATAGGCGCGACACAGGCCATGGCAGGCACGGACCTGACGGTCGTGTCCTTCGGCGGCGCGAACAAGGCGGCGCAGGTCAAGGCCTTCTACGCTCCGTGGGAAAGCGCGGGCAACGGCAAGATCATCGCCGGTGAATACAACGGTGAAATGGCCAAGGTCAAAGCTATGGTCGACACTAAGAGCGTGTCCTGGGACCTGGTGGAAGTCGAGTCGCCGGAGCTGTCCCGTGGCTGTGACGAAGACATGTTCGAACCGCTGGACCCGGCGCTGTTTGGCAAGGCTGAAGATTTCGTCAAGGGTGCGATTCAGCCGTGTGGCGTAGGTTTCTTCGTGTGGTCGACGGTCATGGCGTACAACGCCGACAAGCTGAAGACCGCCCCTACCGGTTGGGTGGATTTCTGGGACACCAAGAAATTCCCCGGCAAGCGTGGCTTGCGCAAGGGTGCCAAGTACACCCTGGAGTTCGCTTTGATGGCGGACGGCGTAGCGCCTAAAGACGTTTACAAAGTGCTGGCCGGCAAAGACGGTCAGGACCGGGCTTTCAAGAAACTCGACGAACTCAAGCCGTCGATTCAGTGGTGGGAAGCCGGCGCACAACCGCCGCAGTACCTGGCCTCGGGCGATGTGGTCATGAGCTCGGCCTACAACGGCCGGATCGCCGCAGTGCAGAAAGAAAGCAATCTGAAAGTGGTGTGGAACGGCGGCATTTACGACTTCGACGCTTGGGCGATTCCAAAAGGCCTGGCCAAGGATCGTGCTGAAGCAGCGAAGAAATTCATCGCCTTCTCGGTCGCGCCACAGCAGCAGAAAACTTATTCGGAAAACATCGCTTACGGTCCGGCCAACACTCTGGCGGTACCGCTGCTGGCTAAAGATGTGCTCAAGGATATGCCGACCACCCCGGAAAACATCGCCAACCAGGTGCAGATCGACGTCAGCTTCTGGGCGGATAACGGTGAGCAACTGGAGCAGCGCTTCAATTCCTGGGCGGCCAAGTAACCCGGCTTTGCCACTGAGCTTTTGTGGCGAGGGGGCTTGCCCCCGTTGGGTTGCGAAGTAACCCCAGTAGAGTCACCGCGTTTTATCAGACATAGCGCGGCGGCTGGTTTTGGGGCTGCTACGCAGCCCAACGGGGGCAAGCCCCCTCGCCACAGGGGTTGCAGCCTTACGCGAGACTGTTGTCATTATCAGAATTTCGGAGTTTGCCATGGCCATCGCCGTTCCCTCGAACGAGGTCTCCACCCCCACCTTGAAGCAGCGCCTGGCGCGTGCCGAGCGGCTTAACCGCTGGAAGGCCCAAGCCTTGATTGCGCCGCTGGTGCTGTTTTTGTTGCTGGTGTTCCTGGTGCCGATCGTCGCGCTGCTCTACAAAAGCGTTGGCAACCCGGAAGTAGTGGGCGGCCTGCCGCGCACCGTGGTCGCGGTGACCGCGTGGGACGGGCGTGGCTTGCCCGGCGAGCCTGTGTATCAGGCCCTCAGCGAGGACCTGGGCGAAGCCCGGAAAAACCAGACCCTGGGCGATTTGTCCAAACGCCTGAACATGGAATTGGCCGGCTACCGCAGTCTGCTGACCAAAACCGCGCGGGCGCTGCCGTTTACTCAAGTGCCTGTCTCTTATAAAGAAGCGCTGGAAAACCTCGACGAGCGTTGGGGCGACCCGGCGTACTGGCAGGCGATCCGCCGCAATACCAGCAGCTTGACGCCTTACTACCTGCTGGCGGCCGTCGATCACCGTATTGACGACCTCGGCGAAGTCGCCCCGGCCACACCGGACCAGGCGATTTACCTCGACATCTTCGCCCGGACCTTCTGGATGGGCCTGGTGATTACCGTGTTTTGCCTATTGCTGGCCTACCCCCTGGCCTACCTGTTGGCCAACTTGCCGGCTCGGCAAAGCAACCTGCTGATGATCCTGGTGCTGCTGCCGTTCTGGACCTCGGTGCTGGTGCGAGTGGCGGCGTGGATTGTGCTGTTGCAATCGGGTGGGCTGATCAATGGCGCGCTGATGAGCATGGGCATCATCGACAAGCCCCTGGAGTTGGTATTCAACCGGCTGGGGGTCTACATCTCCATGGTGCATATCCTGCTGCCGTTCATGATCTTGCCGATATACAGCGTGATGAAGGGAATTTCGCCGACCTATATGCGTGCGGCGATTTCCCTGGGCTGTCATCCATTTGCCAGCTTCTGGCGGGTGTACTTTCCGCAGACCTACGCGGGCGTCGGTGCGGGCTGCCTGTTGGTGTTCATTCTGGCAATTGGTTACTACATCACCCCGGCGTTGCTGGGTAGCCCGAACGACCAGATGGTCAGCTACTTTGTGGCCTTCTACACCAACACCAGCATTAACTGGGGCATGGCCACGGCCTTGGGTGGATTGCTGCTGCTGGCCACCGTGGTGCTGTATCTGATCTACAACTGGCTGGTGGGCGCCAGCCGCCTGCGCCTGAGCTGAGGAGACCTTGAGATGCTGAGCCCTTACATGTCACCCGTTGAGCGGGTCTGGTTCTACAGCTTGCGGATTCTCTGCGGCCTGATCCTGTTGTTCCTGATTTTGCCGGTGCTGGTGATCATTCCGCTGTCGTTCAATTCCGGGAGCTTCCTGGTGTACCCGCTGCAAGGGTTCTCGCTGCACTGGTACGAGGACTTTTTCGCCTCGGCGGAATGGATGCGGGCGTTAAAGAACAGCATCATCGTCGCCCCGGCAGCGACCGTGCTGGCCATGGTCTTCGGTACCCTGGCGGCGATTGGCCTGACCCGTGGCCATTTCCCCGGCAAGGCGCTGGTGATGGCGTTGGTGATTTCACCGATGGTGGTGCCGGTGGTGATTATCGGCGTTGCCAGCTACCTGTTCTTTGCCCCGTTGGGCCTGGGCAACAGCTTCTTTTCGCTGATCGTGGTGCATGCGGTGTTGGGCGTGCCGTTTGTGATCATTACCGTCTCGGCGACCTTGCAAGGCTTCAACCATAATCTGGTGCGTGCGGCAGCCAGCCTGGGGGCTTCGCCGGTGACGGCATTTCGGCGGGTGACCTTGCCGCTGATTGCTCCTGGGGTGATCTCCGGCGCGCTGTTTGCCTTCGCCACTTCGTTCGATGAAGTGGTGGTGACACTGTTCCTCGCAGGTCCCGAGCAGGCGACTTTGCCCCGGCAGATGTTCAGTGGTATCCGTGAAAACCTCAGCCCGACCATCGCCGCTGCGGCGACCTTGCTGATTGCGTTCTCGGTTGTGCTGTTGCTGACCCTAGAGTGGTTGCGTGGGCGCAGTGAAAAGCTGCGTACCGCACAAGTCTGAAGGCTAAGTCTGCCATTCAACCCCTGAATGGCAGACAACCCTCAATCCCGAGCTATCCTTGTGCCAGCCCCCAACCTCTAAGAGGCCACGCACATGAGTACTTCCTCATTCAAGATCGCCCACAAATTGCTCACTGGACCAGGTGCCATCGAGCAACTGGCCGCCGAGCTGACAAGGCTGGATGTCGACAACCCGCTGATCGTCACCGACGCGGCGCTGGTCAAGTCCGGCACCGTGCAGTTGGCGTTGGCGCAGCTGGGTGATCGTCCGTACGAAATTTTCGACCGTGTGATGCCCGACCCGGAAATTGCCATCGTCGAAGACTGCATGCAGGTCTACCGCGAAGGCGGGCATGACGGCTTGATTGGCGTGGGGGGCGGCAGTGCCATCGACATCGCCAAGAGCGTCGCCGCCTATGCCGGCTATCACGGCGCCCTGGAGGACCTGTTCGGCGTCGACCAGGTGCCCCGCAAGGGCCCGCCGCTGATCGCGATTCCCACCACCGCCGGCACCGGTTCGGAGGTGACCAATGTGGCGATTCTGTCGGACAAGGTCGCCCAATTGAAAAAAGGTATCGTCAGCGATTTCCTGTTGCCGGACGTAGCGCTGATCAGCCCGCAGATGACCTTGACCTGCCCGCGCAGCGTCACCGCCGCCAGTGGCGTCGATGCGCTGGTGCATGCCATCGAGTCCTACCTGTCGCTGAATGCCTCGCAGATCACCGATGCCCTGGCCATTGGCGCGATCAAATTGATCGTCAATGCCTTGCCCAAGGCCTACGCCAACCCGGCCAATCTCCAAGCCCGTGATGACATGGCCACCGCTAGCCTGATGGCCGGCATGGCCTTCGGTAATGCCGGTGTGGGCGCGGTGCATGCCCTGGCGTATCCGTTGGGCGGGCGCTTCAATATCTCCCATGGGGTCAGCAATGCCTTGTTGCTGCCCTATGTCATGCACTGGAACAAGCTGGCCTGCGTCGAACGCATGCGCGATATCGCCCAGGCCATGGGGGTGAATGTCACGGGGTTGAGTGTCAATGATGCCGCCGACCAGGCTGTCGACGCCATGACACGGCTGTGCGCCGCTGTGGAGATCCCGTCAGGCTTGCGCAGTTTCGGTGTTCCCGAAGAGGCTATCCCAGCCATGGCTGTGGAGGCTGCGGGCATCGAGCGACTGATGCGCAACAATCCGCGCAAGCTCAGCGCCGCGGATATAGAGAAAATCTACCGCGCTGCGTACTAGCCATTGAGTCAGGTCACGGTGCGCGCAACAAAGCATGCGGTATACAATGCGCGCCATCGTGATTTAGCTCAAAAAGGTGCGTCATGCAGCCCTTCGTTATTGCTCCATCGATTCTCTCCGCCGACTTCGCCCGCCTGGGCGAGGAAGTGGACAACGTGCTGGCCGCCGGTGCCGACTTCGTTCACTTCGATGTCATGGATAACCACTATGTGCCGAACCTGACCATTGGTCCGATGGTCTGCGCCGCCCTGCGCAAGTACGGCGTAACCGCGCCTATTGATGCGCACTTGATGGTCAGCCCGGTGGACCGCATCATCGGTGACTTCATCGACGCTGGCGCGACCTACATCACCTTCCACCCGGAAGCCACGCTGCACGTCGACCGCTCCCTGCAACTGATCCGCGAAGGCGGCTGCAAGGCCGGCCTGGTGTTCAACCCGGCGACGCCGCTGGACGTGCTCAAGTACGTGATGGACAAGGTCGACATGATCCTGCTGATGAGCGTCAACCCAGGCTTCGGCGGGCAGAAGTTCATTCCCGGCACCCTCGACAAGCTGCGCGAAGCCCGCGGGCTGATCGATGCCTCCGGTCGTGATATCCGCCTGGAAATCGACGGTGGCGTCAACGTCAACAATATCCGCGAAATCGCTGCTGCCGGTGCCGATACCTTTGTCGCCGGCTCGGCGATTTTCAACGCGCCGGACTATCAGGAAGTGATCGCCAAAATGCGCGCAGAACTGGCGCTGGCGCGTCCATGAGCGGCTTTGAGCAGTTGTTCCCCGGCACACTGCCGCGGCTGGTGATGTTCGATCTGGACGGGACGTTGGTCGACTCGGTCCCGGACCTGGCGGCTGCCGTGGATAACATGCTGCTCAAGCTCGGACGCGCGCCGGCCGGTATCGACTCGGTGCGTGAGTGGGTCGGCAACGGCGTGCAGATATTGGTACGCCGGGCCCTGGCCAACCATATCGACGCGCAAGGTGTGGATGACGTCGAGGCCGAGCATGCCCTGCAACTGTTCAACGCCGCCTATGAAGAAGGCTATGAACTGACCGTGGTCTATCCCGGCGTGCGTGACACCCTCAAGTGGCTGCACAAACAGGGCGTGGAAATGGCGTTGATTACCAACAAGCCGGAGCGCTTTGTCGCGCCGTTGTTGGACCAGATGAAGATCGGCCGCTATTTTCGCTGGATCATCGGTGGCGATACCCTGCCGCAGAAGAAACCCGACCCGGCGGCGCTGTTCTTCGTGATGAAAATGGCCAATATCCCGGCCTCCCAGTCGTTGTTTGTCGGCGACTCGCGCAGCGATGTGTTAGCGGCGAAAGCGGCAGGGGTCCAGTGCGTGGCCTTGAGTTACGGCTATAACCACGGCCGGCCGATCGCCGAAGAGTCACCAACGCTGGTGATTGACGACCTGCGACTGCTAATCCCCGGTTGCTTGGGAGCTGGCGCTGAGATAACGTTGGCCGACGCTGTTCCATCCCCTTCTGGAAATCCCATCGTGGTGGTCACTCGCAAACTCTGGATGAAAGTCATCAAGGCTCTGGCCCGCTGGCGTTGGCGCGCCTGACTGATCCTGGCCGCGCTGCGGCACGTTTGCACACCTGACCGTTAGACCCTCATGCCACGAGGCACCTCATGATCCGCGAAGAATTCCTGCGTTTGGCCGCTGCTGGCTACAACCGTATCCCCCTGGCCTGCGAAACCCTGGCCGACTTCGACACCCCGCTGTCGATCTACCTGAAACTGGCCGACGAGCCCAATTCTTATTTGCTGGAATCGGTGCAGGGCGGCGAGAAGTGGGGGCGTTATTCGATCATTGGCCTACCGTGCCGCACGGTACTGCGAGTTCACGACCATCACGTCAGCATCACCTGTGACGGCGTCGAGATCGAAAGCCATGATGTGGAAGACCCGCTGACCTTCGTCGAAGCCTTCAAGGCCCGCTATAACGTACCGACCATTGCCGGCCTGCCGCGCTTCAACGGCGGACTGGTGGGCTACTTCGGCTACGACTGCGTGCGTTACGTGGAGAAACGCCTGGGCAAATGCCCGAATCCTGACCCGCTGGGCGTGCCGGACATTCTGTTGATGGTCTCCGACGCGGTAGTCGTTTTCGACAACCTTGCCGGCAAGATGCACGCGATTGTGCTGGCCGATCCCTCCCAGGATGGCGCGTTCGAGCAAGGCCAGGCCAGCCTGGAAGCCTTGCTGGAAAAACTACGCCAGCCGATCACCCCGCGTCGCGGCCTGGACCTAAGCCGTCCGCCGGCTGCCGACCCGGTGTTCCGCTCCAGCTTTACCCAGGATGACTACGAGCGCGCAGTCGATACCATCAAGGAATACATCCTCGCCGGCGACTGCATGCAAGTGGTGCCGTCGCAGCGAATGTCCATCGACTTCAAGGCCGCACCCATTGATCTCTATCGGGCGCTGCGCTGCTTCAACCCGACGCCGTACATGTACTTCTTCAACTTTGGCGACTTTCATGTCGTGGGCAGTTCGCCGGAAGTGCTGGTGCGTGTCGAAGATAATCTGATCACCGTGCGCCCGATTGCCGGTACCCGTCCTCGCGGTGCGACCGAAGAGGCGGACCTAGCGCTGGAGCAAGACCTGCTGTCCGACGACAAGGAAATTGCCGAGCACTTGATGCTGATCGACCTGGGGCGTAACGACACTGGGCGAGTCTCGGAAATCGGTTCGGTGAAACTCACTGAGAAGATGGTCATCGAGCGTTATTCCAACGTGATGCACATTGTCTCCAACGTTACTGGCGAGCTGAAGGCCGGGCTGACGGCGATGGACGCTTTGCGGGCGATTCTGCCGGCCGGCACTTTGTCCGGCGCACCAAAGATTCGCGCGATGGAAATCATCGACGAGCTGGAGCCAGTCAAGCGCGGTGTCTATGGCGGCGCGGTGGGCTACTTCGCCTGGAACGGCAACATGGACACCGCCATTGCGATCCGCACTGCGGTGATCAAGGACGGCGAGCTGCATGTGCAGGCGGGTGGCGGCATTGTTGCCGACTCGGTGCCAGCCCTTGAGTGGGAAGAAACCTTGAACAAGCGCCGGGCGATGTTCCGCGCAGTGGCGTTGGCTGAACAGACCCCGCAGGGCTAAGAATTCAAGAGGTTTCCCCCATGTTGCTGATGATCGATAACTATGACTCCTTTACTTACAACGTTGTGCAATACCTGGGCGAGCTCGGCGCCGAGGTCACGGTGGTGCGCAACGATGAACTGACCGTGGCCGAAATTGCCGCGCTGAATCCTGAGCGCATCGTGGTTTCCCCTGGTCCGTGTACCCCGACTGAAGCGGGAATATCCCTGGAAGCCATCAAGTTTTTTGCCGGGAAATTGCCGATTCTCGGTGTGTGCCTGGGCCATCAGTCCATCGGCCAGGCATTCGGCGGCGACGTGGTTCGCGCCCGCCATGTGATGCATGGCAAGACCAGCCCGGTGTTCCATAATGACCAGGGTGTATTTCACGGTTTGAAGCTGCCGGTGACGGTTACTCGCTACCACTCGTTGGTGGTCAAACGCGAGACCCTGCCGGAATGCCTTGAACTGACCGCCTGGACTCAGTTGGAAGACGGCTCGGTCGACGAGATCATGGGCCTGCGTCACAAGACATTGAATGTCGAAGGGGTGCAATTTCACCCTGAATCGATTCTGACCGAGCAGGGCTATGAGCTGTTCGCCAACTTTCTCAAGCAACGCGGCGGCACGCGCTAAGGACTTTTCATGGATATCAAGACTGCACTGAACCGTATCGTCGGCCATCTGGACCTGAGCACCGCCGAGATGAGCGATGTCATGCGCGAAATCATGACCGGTCAATGCACCGATGCGCAGATCGGCGCCTTCATGATGGCCATGCGTATGAAGAGCGAGAGCATCGACGAAATCGTCGGCGCCGTCTCGGTCATGCGTGAGTTGGCGGACAAGGTCGAACTCAAGACCCTCGACGGCGTGGTCGACGTGGTCGGCACCGGTGGCGACGGTGCGAACATTTTCAACGTGTCGACGGCTGCCTCTTTTGTCGTGGCGGCTGCCGGTTGCACCGTGGCCAAGCACGGTAACCGTGCGGTATCAGGCAAAAGCGGCAGCGCCGATTTGCTGGAAGCCGCAGGGATCTACCTGAACCTGACGCCGGTGCAAGTGGCGCGCTGCATCGATAATGTCGGCATTGGCTTCATGTTCGCTCAGTCCCATCATGGGGCGATGAAGTACGCTGCCGGTCCGCGTAAGGACCTCGGCTTGCGTACCCTGTTCAACATGCTCGGCCCGCTTACGAATCCGGCTGGCGTGAAACATCAGGTGGTAGGTGTGTTTAGCCAGGCGCTGTGCCGGCCACTGGTCGAAGTCTTGCAGCGCATGGGCAGCAAACATGTGCTGGTGGTGCACTCCAAGGATGGCCTGGACGAATTTAGCCTGGCGGCACCGACCTTCGTGGCAGAGCTGAAGAATGATCAGGTCACCGAATATTGGGTCGAACCTGAAGACTTGGGCATGAAGAGCCAGAGCTTGCACGGCCTGGCGGTGGAAAGCCCGGCCGCCTCCCTTGAGTTGATTCTCGATGCCTTGGGCCGCCGAAAAACCGAAAATGGCCAGAAAGCTGCGGAAATGATCATCCTGAATGCTGGCGCGGCACTTTACGCTGCCGACCACGCCTATAGTCTTAAGGAAGGCGTCGCCTTGGCCCACGATGCTTTGCATACGGGCCTGGCTCGCGAGAAGCTCGAAGAACTGGGAGCATTCACGGCCGTGTTCAAAATGGAGAATGAAGGATGAGTGTTCCGACCGTTCTGGAAAATATCCTGGCCCGCAAGGCAGAAGAGGTGGCCGAGCGTCGTGCCCGTGTCAGCCTGGCCGAGCTGGAAGGCTTGGCGAAAAGCGCCGATGCACCACGCGGCTTCGCCGATGCCCTGATCAAGCAGGCCAAGGCCAAGCAGCCGGCCGTCATTGCTGAAATCAAAAAGGCTTCGCCGAGCAAAGGGGTGATTCGCGAGATCTTCATTCCTGAAGACATCGCCAAGAGTTATGAAAAGGGCGGCGCGACATGCCTCTCCGTGTTGACCGATATCGACTATTTCCAGGGCTGTGATCTTTACCTCCAGCAAGCGCGGGCAGCCTGCACGCTGCCGGTGATCCGCAAGGACTTCATGGTCGACCCGTATCAAATCATTGAAGCCCGCGCGCTGGGCGCCGATTGCGTGCTGTTGATCGTCTCCGCATTGGATGACGTGAAGATGGCAGAGCTGGCCGCCGTGGCCAAAAGCGTAGGCCTAGATGTACTGGTGGAAGTTCACGACGGTGACGAGCTGGAGCGTGCGCTGAAAACCCTCGATACACCGCTGGTGGGGGTTAACAATCGCAACCTGCACACATTCGAAGTCAGTCTGGAAAACACCCTCGACCTGCTGCCGCGCATTCCTCGCGATCGCCTGGTGATCACCGAGAGTGGCATCGTCAACCGAGCAGATGTTGAATTGATGGAAATCAGCGGCGTGTATTCGTTCCTGGTGGGCGAAACCTTCATGCGTGCCGAAAATCCGGGGGCTGAACTGCAGCGCTTGTTCTTCCCTGAACGTGGTGTGGCAATCAGCGGCTCGACGCTGGATTGATGATGATCAAGCCCGTTGCAATGACGGTCGAGGCGGGCCTTGCGGCTGAACAGGATTTGCTGGCCGCCGTTTGCGCGGGCGAGCAGTCCTTTGGGCTGCTGTTTTGGCAGCCCAATGACCAAGCGTTGGTCATGCCTCGTCGGCTGAGTCGGCTCCCCGCGTTTGAAGTCGCCAGCCAAGTCTCGGCGGCCCACGGTTGGCCCGTCTTGCTGCGCGAGACAGGCGGTGAACCGGTGCCGCAATCGGCGGCCACCGTCAATATTGCACTAGTCTATGCACCGCCCCGCAGCGAAGGTGACCAAGGCCGAATCGAAACCGGGTATCAACGGTTGTGCCAGCCTATCTGCGACCTGCTCATCGAGTTGGGTGGCGATGCATCGGTGGGCGAAATCGACGGGGCTTTTTGCGACGGGCGCTACAACGTCAACCTCGACGGCCGCAAAATGGTCGGCACCGCACAGCGCTGGCGGCAAAGCGGTGGTCGTCCGGTAGGCTTGGTGCATGGCGCGTTGCTGTTGGATAACGACCGCGATGCGTTGATCGCGGCGGTCAACCGCTTCAACGAAGCCTGTGGGTTGGAGCAGCGTGTTCGCGTCGAAAGCCATATTGCCTTGCACGAAGCTTTCCCCGCCCCCGATGCAATTAGCCGGCTCAACGCGTTGTACCGGCAAATGCTCGGTCAGTTCCTGCCGGTTTAGCGGGTACCGAACACCACCATGGTCTTGCCTTTGACATGAACCAGGTTGCGCTCTTCCAGATCCTTGAGCACCCGACCGACCATCTCCCGTGAACAACCGACAATACGTCCGATTTCCTGCCGAGTGACTTTGATTTGCATGCCGTCTGGGTGGGTCATCGCGTCAGGTTGTTTGCACAATTCCAATAAGCAGCGCGCCACTCTACCCGTGACATCAAAGAATGCCAGGTCACCGACCTTGCGGGTTGTATCACGCAAGCGCTGAGCGATCTGGCCACTCAGGGCGTACAGGATGTCCGGATCTTGCTGGGCCAATTCGCGAAATTTCGTATAGCTGATCTCTGCTACTTCGCACTCGATCTTGGCCCGCACCCAGGCGCTGCGCTCCTGTTCTTTTCCGGCTTGTTCAAACAGCCCCAGTTCACCAAAGAAATCACCGATATTAAGGTAGGCGATGATCATTTCACGGCCATCGTCATCCTCGATCAGGATGGTGACAGAGCCTTTGATGATGAAGAACAGCGTTTCCGAGCGCTCCCCTGCACAGATGATGTTGTGCTTGGCCGGATAGCGCCGACGCTGACAATGCATCAACAGTTTGTCGAGGTTCTTGATTTTGGGTGTGGGAGTAATAGCAACCATGGTTGTATCCCGAAAAGACTGCACGGTGTGGTCGGACTTGTATTTTTTATCGAGCGCTATCAATGGCTGTGCAAACATCCATTGGATGGCAATGCGCCATTGATTTGGCGCCAGCTTAACAGACACATTCTGACTCGATTAGGGAATTTAACTATCAAACCCTGCAGTTGATCGTTTTCATGGGAAACACTGCCGCCCCAAGGCCCTGTGCTAAGCTGGCGACCCTTTTTTAGCAGTGGAGTCTGGGCGATGAAGGCACGCATCCAATGGGCGGGCGAAGCGATGTTCCTCGGTGAGTCGGGCAGTGGCCATGTCGTGGTCATGGACGGCCCTCCTGAAGCTGGCGGTCGCAACCTGGGCGTACGGCCGATGGAAATGCTCTTGTTGGGTGTCGGCGGTTGCAGCAATTTCGATGTGGTCAGCATCCTGAAGAAGTCCCGCCAAGCGGTGGAAAGCTGTGAGGCTTTTCTTGAGGCGGAGCGCGCCACCGAAGACCCCAAGGTGTTTACCAAGATCCATATGCACTTCGTGGTCAAGGGCCGGGCGCTGAAAGAAGCCCAGGTCAAACGTGCCATTGAGCTGTCGGCTGAAAAGTATTGCTCGGCCTCGATCATGCTGGGTGCGGCAGGTGTGGCCATTACTCATGATTACGAGATCATTGAGCTGGGTTGATCGATAGATTGGTGTCTAGTCCTGAAATAGGGTTACACCTATTTCAACCAGGCAAAAAGAAGGGCGCTTAAAAAGCGCCCTTTCTGCTTTGTTTAGAAGCAAGTTATCAGATGCGGTAAGTACTCTTGGTCATTACCTTGGCCAGCAGGCTCATGCCGAACTTCACCGGTGCCGGAAAACGGAAGCCGCCAGCATCCAGCGCACTTTCGGCATGGTGTTCTTCGTCAATACGCATCTGCTCAAGAATCGCCCGGGACTTCTCGTCTTCGGGTGGCAGTTGCTCCAGGTGCTCATTGAGGTGCTTGCAGACCTGATGCTCAGTTGCCGCCACAAAGCCGAGGCTGACCTTGTCGCTGATCAGCCCGGCAACGGCGCCGATGCCAAACGACAAACCATAAAACAGCGGGTTCAACACGCTCGGGTGGCTGCCCAGTTGGCGAATGCGTTGCTCGCACCAGGCTAGGTGGTCGATTTCTTCCTCGGCAGCATGCTCCATGGCGGCGCGTACTTGCGGCAGTTTGGCGGTCAGGGCCTGGCCCTGGTACAGCGCCTGGGCACAGACTTCGCCGGTATGGTTGATGCGCATCAGGCCCGCGACATGGCGAGTATCGGTCTCGCTCATTTGCGCTTCGGGTTGCACGATGGCGGGCGAGGGGCGGTACGGTTGGCCGCTGAACGGCAACAACGTGCGCATTGCCGTATCGGCTTGCAGCAACAGACGGTCAATCGGCGAGTAGTGACGTTGGGTAGTCATGCTGACCTCCGGGAAGAATCTCGGCGGCCAGTTTACCGCAATTAGAGGGGGAAGCGTTTGCGTTGGGTCAAGGCTGTAAGGTCGCAGCCAGCGGTTACGACTCGAACGAGCGGTCACTCAGCCCGGGGGCCAATTCATCTGACGCTGACCCAGTACATGCATATGGATGTGGTAAACGGTTTGCCCACCCATCGGGTTACAGTTCATCACCACGCGGAAACCCTCTTCGCAGCCCAGCTCCAGGGCCAAGCGCTGGGCGGTGAACAAAATATGTCCGGCCAGTGCCTTATCTTCCTCGGTGAGGTCGTTAAGGGTGCGGATCGGCTTTTTCGGAATCACGAGAAAATGCACCGGTGCCGCTGGAGCGATGTCGTGGAAGGCCAGGACCTGGTCATCCTCGTAGATGATCTTCGCGGGTATTTCTCTGTTGATGATCTTGGTGAACAGAGTATCCACAGCTGTTTCTCCGTAGTGAAAGTGCAGGCTGAGTGTACTCAGGCGATCTGCATGCGCCCAGCCCTTTGCGTGTGTCGATTACGGTCAGCGCGGGCAGTAGGCCTTATTGATGGCACCGGCGATTTTGCGAGTCAGCCAGCGTGGGCTCAAGCGAGGGCTGAATGCCAGCCAGCGATTCCGACGACCGGGGATGATGATGGCTTTGTTTTTTTCGAGTGCGCGTACGGTATACAGCGCGACCTCTTCCGGACTCATTAGCTGTTGGCTGTTGTCCAATTTGACGGTATCCAGTTGCGCGGTACGGAAAAACGCGGTTCGCGTGGGGCCGGGGCAGAGCACCGAGACTTTTACTGCGCAGGTCTTCAGTTCTTCCCGCAGGCCTTCGGAAAAGTGCAACACATAGGCTTTGCTGGCGTAGTAGCTGCTCATCCACGGGCCGGGTTGGAACGCGGCGACTGAGGCGACGTTGAGGATTTGTCCGCCACCCTGCAGGGCCATTGAGTTGCCCAAGGCATGGCAGAGTCGGGTCAGGGCCAGGATATTGACCTCCAGCAGATCTTGTTCGGTCATCCAGTCCTGGGCCAGGAACGGGCCACACGTGCCGATGCCGGCGCAGTTGACCAGCAAATCGATCTGTCGCTCGCCTTCTTCAAGCTCCAGCAGAAACCCGGACAGGCGCAAGGGCTCGCCAAGGTCGCAGGCACGGAACAGCACTTCGACGCCAAAGCGTTGAGTCAACTCGATTGCGATACTTTCCAACTGATCACGCTGGCGGGCCACCAGAATCAAGCTGCGGCCACGGCGGGCCAATGCTTCGGCCAAGGCCAGGCCAATGCCGCTGGAGGCACCGGTGATCAGAGCGTAACGGGTCATGCGTTTCTCCATCGCAACGCCGCCTAGCCTGAGACAAAGGCATCACAGGCGTCGGGCGTTTCTTCATTCTTCAGGAGAGTCTACAGGTTCGGCTGCGTCGACAGCACTCTGCACATCGTCTTGCTCAACGATGACGCTTTGATCGGCATCTTCATCAGTGGCCATGGAGCTGCTTTCGTAGGAGCTATCCACAGTGCCTTCAAATTCATCCAGCATGCCGCTCAGGCCGGGTATCAATAGTGCGACGAAGATCAACGGAATTAGCGCCAGCCATAGAACAGAGAGCACTTTGACCGAAGTGCTGTTGGGCGGTGGCGGTGCGCCATATTGGTTGGCGCCGGTGTTGCCCGGCAACACCATTAATAGAATAGGGAAAACACTGCCCACGAAGGGCACCAGGTTGAGGAACCACAACCAGCCGGACCAGCCTAGGTCATGCAAGCGCTGCACGGTAATCTGCACGCTGACCCAGATAAACGCGACGCCAAAAGCGATCCCCACCAGGGTGCCAATGACGATAGCCGCTGTCGAAGACGCCGCAGCGATACCCAAACCTATGGTAAAGGCCACGCCGGTCACGGCGAGCATCGCCAGCGTCAGCACCAGGGTCCAGGCCAGGAAGCGCAATCGGCCAATACGTCCATTGACGGTAAAGACTTTCAGGGTGGCGAACTCTGGCAGTTTTTCACCTACGGCGGCTCGTGGCGGCGCGTAAGGTGATGCTGCCGGACGACTGTAATCGGTTGAGCTGCTGGAGTCGGTCTCGAGAGTCTCGGCCAGGCTGAAGGCCACTGGCTGTTCGGCTTCGATGCGTGCATCGATGCCAGTTTTGGTCAGTGCTTCAAGGTAGGTTTGGGCGTTAGCTTGAGTTAGGTCGCGCTTGAGGGCGACAGGGCGTCCGGTAAACAGCTTCTCGATGGACTCGACATCACTTTTGAACAGGTCGGCGAGGTTCAGCTTAGCTGTGCTGACTTCGACACCCGGCAGCAGTGCGCCATCAAACACAATCTTGAAGCGGTTATCGCTCATGCGGGCATCCTTGTCACTTGAGTTAGGTGGGTGTTGCAGGGGCGTGTAACGCCGGCCTCAATCAGCAGGCGATACATTACCGCTAGATCAGCGCGGCCAACGCGTTGGCAGTTGTGCTGCGTGCTCAAGCGCCTTGCGGTATTCGGCATCCAGGCGGGCAATGAGTTCATCTACGCTGGGTAGATCATTAATCTCACCGACGCCCTGGCCGGCGGACCATACAGTTTTCCAGGCCTTGGCCTCGTCACTCAATGGCTTGAGTTTGGAGCCGAAATTGACTTCGCCCTTGCCTTGTAGTGCGGCGAGGTCGAAGCCGGCGTTTTCCAGGCTTTGGCGCATAAAGCTCGCCGGCACGCCCGAGACGGCAGGAGTGTGCACTATGTCGGCGGCGCGCGATGTGAGCAGCATATCTTTATAAGCCTCCGGGGCATGGCTTTCGGTGGTGCCGATGAATCGGGTGCCGAAATAGGCCAGGTCTGCACCGAGCAACTGCGCAGCGAGAATCTCGTGCCCGTGGTTCAGGCAGCCGGCCAGCAGCAGGGTTTTATCGAAAAATTGGCGTATTTCGGCAATCAACGAGAAGGGGCTCCAGGTGCCGGCATGGCCACCGGCGCCGGCCGCGACGGCGATAAGGCCATCAACACCGGCCTCTGCGGCTTTTTCCGCGTGGCGCCGGGTGGTGACATCATGGAATACCAGGCCGCCGTAGCTATGCACGGCGTCCACCAACTCTTTCACCGCGCCCAGGCTGGTGATGATGATCGGCACCTTGTGCTCGACGCAAATCGCCAAGTCGGCTTCAAGGCGCGGGTTGCTGTTGTGCACGATCAGATTGACTGCATAGGGCGCCGGGTTTTCCAACAGCGCCAAGCCTGCTTCGATTTCTTCCAGCCAGGCCTTGAAGCCGCTGCTTTCCCGTTGGTTGAGTGCCGGGAAGCTCCCGACCACACCGTTACGACAGCAGGCTAATACCAGTTGCGGGTTGGAAATCAGGAACATCGGCGCAGCCACCACGGGCAGGCGCAGACGTTGTTCAAGCAAAGCGGGCAGCGACATTGGAAGTACCCCGGATTAAGTGCGGCTGATTAGAAGTTAGAACGGCTTTACGACGACTAAAATTACAATAGCCAGCAATATCAGAACTGGCACTTCATTGAACCAGCGATAAAAGACATGGCTGCGGGTGTTTTCGCCACGGGCGAAACGTTTCACCTGTGCGCCGCACATATGGTGGTAGCCGATCAAGATCACTACCAAGGTCAGCTTGGCATGCATCCAGCCGCCTTGGCTGAATACGCTGGGGTTGAGGCTGATCAGCCAGATGCCGAACACCAGCGTGGCGATCATCGCCGGCAGCATGATGCCTTTGTACAACTTGCGCTCCATGACACAGAAGCGTTCCTTGCTGACGGTGTCTTCGCTTTGTGCGTGGTAGACAAACAGGCGGGGTAGATAAAACAGCCCGGCAAACCAGCAGACGATGCTGACGATATGAAAGACTTTGAGCCATAGATAAAGCATTTTTAGTTATTCCCAGGTTCACGGTAACTGGAGATAATAGAGGTTAGAGCGTGCGTACGTCACCTTGGCGGTTGTCGCAGAACGATACGGACCCTATTATCGACGGCTTTCCAGTGGGTTCGTTGAGGGCAGGTTTATGGTCAAGGTCGGTATCGTCGGCGGCACGGGTTACACCGGTGTCGAATTGCTGCGTCTGTTGGCTCAGCATCCGCAAGCTGAGGTGGTGGTTATCACTTCTCGATCCGAGGCCGGCCTGGCCGTTGCCGATATGTACCCGAACCTGCGAGGCCACTACGACGGTCTGGCGTTCAGTGTTCCGGACATCAAGGCCCTGGGCGCCTGCGATGTGGTGTTTTTCGCCACGCCCCATGGGGTTGCCCATGCCCTGGCGGGTGAGTTGCTGGCCGCTGGCACCAAGGTTATCGACCTGTCTGCGGACTTCCGTCTGCAGGATGCCGATGAGTGGGCCAAGTGGTACGGGCAGCCTCACGGTGCTCCAGAGCTGCTTGAAGAGGCCGTTTATGGGCTGCCGGAAGTCAATCGCGAGCAGATCAAGCAGGCGCGTCTGATTGCTGTGCCGGGTTGCTATCCGACCGCTACGCAGTTGGGCTTCCTGCCGTTGTTGGAAGCAGGTTTGGCAGATGCCTCGCGGTTGATTGCTGACTGCAAGTCGGGCGTCAGCGGTGCCGGTCGTGGCGCTGCGGTAGGTTCGCTGTACTCTGAGACGTCGGAGAGCATGAAGGCCTACGCGGTCAAAGGGCATCGCCATTTACCGGAAATTCGCCAAGGCTTGCGTCGTGCTGCTGGCAAGGACGTCGGTCTGACTTTCGTCCCGCATTTGACTCCGATGATTCGTGGGATTCACTCCACGTTGTACGCGACCGTTGTGGATCGCTCGGTAGACCTGCAAGCACTGTTTGAAAAGCGCTACGCGAACGAGCCGTTCGTCGATGTGATGCCCGCGGGCAGCCATCCGGAAACACGCAGCGTACGTGGAGCCAATGTTTGTCGTATCGCGGTACATCGCCCGCAGGATGGTGATTTGGTAGTGGTCCTGTCAGTCATTGATAACCTGGTCAAAGGCGCGTCGGGGCAGGCGGTGCAGAACATGAACATTCTGTTTGGCCTGGATGAGAAGCTGGGCTTATCCCACGCGGGTATGCTGCCTTAAGGCAGCTACAAGCTTCAAGTTGTAAGCCGCAAGCTTGGAGCTAATGGCTTGAAGCTTGCCACGGCCCCCATAATAGTTGACCGTTTTTCTAGGAGAAGCGGATAATGGTCGCCATCACGCATATGGCGGCGCTACGCCGGGAGATAATCAGCATGAGCGTTGAATCCTTCACCCCCACGGTTTTGCAATTCACCCACGGTGCTGCGCACAAGGTGAAGAGCCTGGTCGATGAAGAGGGTAATGATCGCTTGAAGCTGCGCGTATTTGTTACGGGCGGCGGTTGTTCAGGGTTTCAGTACGGTTTCACTTTCGATGAAGATGTGGCCGATGATGACACCATCGTCGAGCGCGAGGGCGTAAGCCTGGTCGTCGACCCTATGAGCTTCCAGTACTTGGCAGGCGCCGAGGTGGATTACCAGGAAGGTCTGGAAGGCTCACGTTTCGTGATCAAGAACCCGAATGCGACCACAACTTGTGGTTGTGGGTCTTCGTTCTCGATCTGATCGCTAGCGGATTGGGCAAAGCGCCGCTTGGTTCTAATGGAGCCAAGCGGCGTTTTGCTATCTGGGGCTCAGGCAGGGTAGATCGCGCCGAGTACTCGCAGCCCCCGGGCGCCTGTGACGCTTGGGCGGTTGGCGGCGATGCCTTCAAGACAACAGTGGGCCAGCCAGGCGAAGGCCATGGCTTCGACCCAGTCAGGATCTACGCCGCAAGTGGCGGTGCTGCTGACGTGTGTGTCGGGTAGCCGCGCGCGCAAGCGGCTCATCAGTGCGCCGTTGTGGGCGCCGCCGCCGCACACCAGCAGGGTTTCGGTCCGCAATTGGGCGGCTTGCAGCGACTCGACGATGGTCTGGGCGGTCAGTTCAAGCAGTGTGGCTTGAACGTCCTCAGCGGCGAACTCGGGTAGTCGACGGAGATGGTGTTCCAGCCAGCCAAGGTTGAACACTTCGCGCCCGGTACTTTTCGGGCCTTGTGTCAGGAAGAAGGGGTCGCTCAGCAAAGCCTTGAGCAGTAGCGGCTCAATGTTTCCGCTGGCAGCCCATTGGCCGTTACGGTCAAAGTTCTCACCTCGCTGCTGATGAATCCAGGCATCAAGCAAGACATTGCCAGGGCCGCAGTCAAATCCGGCGACAGGCTTGCCGGTCTCGATCAGGCTCAGGTTACTGAAGCCACCCACATTTAATACTGCGCGGTTGCCGTTGTGCTCGCTGAAGAGCGCCTCATGAAAAGCAGGCACCAACGGCGCACCTTGGCCGCCTGCGGCAACATCGCGACTGCGAAAGTCACTGACGACAGTGATGCCGGTCAATTCGGTCAGCAGCGCTGGGTTGCCGATCTGCACCGTAAACCCGCGAGCGGGTTCATGACGAATGGTCTGCCCGTGGCTGCCGATCGCGCGAATGTGCTGGGGAGTGAGTTTCTGTTGTTCCAGTAATGCATGAATGCCTTGGGCTGCGAGCGTTACCCAGTTCTGTTGGGCAATGGCTGCGCGGGCAATTTCGTCCGGGCCGCTGGCGCAAAGGCCAAGCAGCTCGGTACGCAGGGATTCGGGCATTGGAATGTAGTGGGTGGAGATCAACCTGATCGCCGGGCCTTGCTCGATCAGCGCAATGTCCAGGCCATCAAGGCTGGTCCCGGACATCACGCCTATATAGAGCGGCATGGCTCAGCGCTTCGCCGAGGCCAGCATGGTGGCCCGTTCCTGGTCCATGCGTGCCATTAGTGGCTGGCTCTGCTGCAGGAAGCGTGAGCGCTCTGCTTTGGCGATTGGATCGGCCATCGGCAGCTTTTGGCCCAGTGGGTCGACATGTACGCCGTTGACCTGGAATTCATAATGCAAATGCGGGCCGGTAGACAGGCCGGTGGTGCCGATGTAGCCGATTACCTGGCCTTGTTTGACGTTACCGCCAGTCTTGACGCCTTTGGCAAAGCCCTGCATGTGGCCGTAAAGCGTGCGATAGGCATTGCCGTGCTGGATGATCACGGTATTGCCATAGCCGCCGCGACGACCAGCCAGCAACACCTTGCCGTCTCCGGCTGCCTTGATCGGTGTGCCGCGAGGTGCCGCGTAGTCCACACCTTTGTGGGCGCGGATTTTGTTCAGAATTGGATGCTTGCGGCCCATGGAGAAACGCGAGCTAATACGGGCGAAGTCAACCGGGGTGCGGATGAAAGCCTTGCGCATACTGTTGCCATCGGCGGTGTAGTAGCTGTTATTGCCTTGTTTGTTGGTGTAGCGCACGGCGGTGTAGGTCTTGCCACGGTTGGTGAACCGCGCCGAAAGGATATTGCCCGTGCCGACGACCTTGCCGTTGGCGACCTTTTGTTCGTAGATCACGTCGAACTCATCGCCTTGGCGAATATCCTGGGCGAAGTCGATGTCGTAGCCAAACACGCTGGCCATGTCCATGGTCATGCTGTGGGACAGGCCGGCGCGAGCAGCGGACTGTGACAGCGAGCTGTTGATAACACCGTGGATATAGGCGGAGCGCACCACGGGTTTGGTGGTGGTACGGTTGAAGGCGAAGCCTTTGGCTCCCTTGGTCAGGGTGATGCTTTCAAGGTCGCTGATACTGCTGTGCAGGTTATTCAGTTGGCCGTCGGGAGTCAGCTCGAATTCAAGCTTCTGGCCGTGTTTGAGCTGGGTGAACTGCTTGGCTTGCTTGTCGCTGGCCAGCACTTCATTAACCGTTGACGCCGGGAGGCCGACCTTTTCGAACAGCGTTGACAGCGTGTCGCCTTTGGCAACAATCACTTCGCGGTGTTCTGGGCCCTTCGCTACCTCTGGGGCGGTAGCTGGAGTCGCCTGGGCTGTTCCCTTGGTGTCGTCAGTGCTGTTTTCAATCTGCGCAAATGGCGATTCAACAGCGCCATTTGTGGCTTGTTGTGCGTCAGAAGCGTCTTGATCTTGTGTCTGTTGCTCAATCGGACTGTCTAAGTCGAGACTCAAGGTTGTTCGTTTGGCTTCTACGTCACTGGAAGGGAATACCAGGAGTGCCAAGCTTAGAAGGGCGGCGATACCACTTGCGGCGAGCAGGTGGGTCTTCGGGTAAAGCGGCGGCGCTTTAGACGGTTCAGTGGTCATAGGTGATTTTTGACTTTGAAAAAGTGAATTGGAAAAGATGACTGACATGATGAAGATGAAATAACTGTATAAAATATAACCAAATCATCTGTGACGCAAGCCTACGAACGCCGGGGTAGTGGAATGGTGTCCGTACGCAGGGCAAAACTTGTATTTAGTCCCTGATCTTGTATGGTTGGTTCCCTTTTGAATCTGAGCCTTACGGGTCTGTTATGAAGTCGGTTGAAGAGCAGCTAGCGCTGATCAAACGTGGTGCGGAAGAACTGTTGGTCGAAGCCGAGCTGATCGAAAAGCTCAAGCGTGGTCAGCCCCTTCGTATTAAAGCTGGCTTCGATCCGACTGCGCCGGATCTGCACCTGGGCCATACCGTGCTTATTAATAAGCTGCGCCAGTTCCAGGAGCTGGGGCATCAGGTGATCTTCCTTATAGGTGACTTCACTGGGATGATCGGTGATCCCAGTGGCAAGAGTGCCACGCGTCCGGCCCTGACCCGTGAACAGGTTCTCGATAATGCAGAGACCTATAAGACGCAGGTCTTCAAGATTCTTGATCCGGCCAAGACTGAGGTGGCTTTCAACTCCACCTGGATGGATCAGATGGGGCCGGCGGATTTCATTCGCCTGACGTCCCAATACACTGTTGCTCGAATGCTTGAGCGCGATGACTTCGATAAGCGTTACTCCACCAATCAGCCAATTGCTATCCATGAGTTCCTTTATCCGCTGGTTCAGGGTTACGACTCCGTGGCCTTGCGCGCTGATGTCGAGCTGGGTGGTACTGATCAGAAGTTCAACCTGCTGATGGGGCGTGAGCTGCAGCGTGCCTATGGGCAAGAAGCTCAATGCATTCTGACCATGCCTTTGCTGGAGGGGTTGGATGGTGTCAAGAAGATGTCCAAGTCCTTGGGCAACTATGTAGGCATTCAGGAGGCGCCGGGCGTTATGTATGGCAAGCTGGTTTCCATTCCGGATGCGCTCATGTGGCGTTACTTCGAGCTGCTGAGCTTCCGTTCGATGGAAGAGATCAGTGCGCTGCGTGCTGATGTAGAGGCAGGGGCCAATCCTCGTGATGTGAAAATCAAGCTGGCGGAAGAAATCGTTGCGCGCTTCCATGGTGAGGAAGCTGCGGCCAGTGCTCATCGTGCTGCGGGCAACCGTATGAAGGATGGCGAGCTGCCGGACGATCTGCCTGAGGTTGAGTTGACTGCTGCTGAAGCGATGCCAATTGCGGCTGTGCTTAATAAGGCGGGCCTGGTGAAGAACTCTGCAGTAGCGCGGGACCTTCTGGGTTCTGGCGGTGTGCGTATAGATGGTGAGGTTGTAGATCGCACCTTTATATACGAGCTGGGCGCTACCCATGTTTGCCAGGCTGGCAAGAAGGCATTTGCGCGCATTACGCTCAAATTCGAATAAGTTTGAAATTAAGGGTTGACGGCAGATCCTGGAAGTCTATAATTCGCCCACTTCCGGCGCAGTCGAAACGGAAAACTCCTTGGTAAACAA